>DAORNC010000022.1:22312-29981 GCA_035440785.1 Rhabdaerophilum sp.
AGCCCCGGAATGCCGGTGGAGATTTTCGCCGAAACCGGACGGCGGACGGCGCTCAATTATCTCTTCAAGCCGCTGCTCGATGCTTTTGACCGCGCCTTTCGTGAGCGATAGGTCGCCCGCGTCGCGGGCTAGGTGAGGGAATACGTCGTCCAAGTCCTAACCCATTCCATTGTTGTTCATTTTTTTGCGCGCATAGAGAGATGGCGTGAATGGTCACGCAATCTGGGGTCCTGTGTTCGGCAAGAATGCGGACTTCCGCTGGCTTTCTGTCGAGACAATATCCGATGAACACAAAGCGTATTCGCAAGGCCGTTTTCCCCGTGGCTGGTCTGGGGACGCGGTTTCTCCCTGCCACGCGGGCCATCCCCAAGGAAATGCTGACCGTGGTCGACCGGCCTGTCATCCAGCATGTCGTGGATGAAGCGCGCGCTGCCGGGATCGAGCATTTCGTGTTCATCACGGGGCGCAACAAGCATGTGATTGAGGATCATTTCGACCGCCAGTTCGAGCTTGAGGCGACGCTCCGTGGCCGCGGCAAGGAAAAGGAACTCGCCATGCTCGATGCGGACACACCTGCCGCGGGCGCGACGAGCTTCACCCGTCAGCAGGTTCCGCTCGGCCTCGGCCACGCGGTCTGGTGCGCGCGCGACATCATCGGCGACGAGCCGTTCGCGCTGCTTCTCCCGGACATGCTCCATCTCGGCACAAAGCCCTGCCTTGCGGAGATGATGGAGGCCTACAACGCCAGGGGCGGAAATCACATCGGCGTCTATCCCGTCGCCGAGGACGAGACGCACCAGTATGGCATCGTCGATATCTCGGGATCGAGGGACAAGGTCGCGCCGATCGCGCGTATGGTCGAGAAGCCGGCCAAAGGCACGGCGCCGTCCAACCTTGCGATTTCCGGTCGTTATATCCTGCAGCCGGAAATTTTCGACCTGCTCGCGAAGCAGGAGCGCGGCGCTGGCGGGGAGATCCAGCTCACGGATTCGATGGTGACACTGGCGAAGTCCCAGCCGTTTCATTCCGTGCGTTTCGACGGCAAGGTCTACGACACCGGCTCGAAGCTCGGCTTCCTTGCTGCGAATGTGGCCTACGGCCTCGCCAATAAGGAGCTTGCCGGCGACTTCCGCGCGATCATCGATGCGCACATCGGCTGAACGGGTTAGCCGGGGTAGTGATGCCAAACGCCGGTCGGGTCGCGGATCTCGGTCTCACCGGATGCTGAATTACGCAAGTAATTTTCATTGACCGGCACCTTGCCGTGCCCGTCCGGCAGGTCGAGCACATAGGTGGGAATTGCGTACCCCGAAAGCGTGCCGCGCAGGCCCGCGTGCAGCGCCTGCCCTTCGGCAAGCGAAAGGCGGAAATGCCCGGTACCCGGCGCGAGATCGGGGTGGTGGAGATAGGCGGGGGTCACCCGGTTCGCCGCCATTTCCAGAAACAGCGCCCGCAACGTCGCGACATCATCATTGACGCTGCGCAGCAGCACGCTTTGCCCGAGGAGTGCGATACCGGCATCGGCCAGCCGCGCCAGCGCCGCACGCCCTGCCGCAGAGAATTCCCGCGCGTGGTTGGTGTGGACTGTCACGTAATTCGCCTTGCCGGGAAATCTGAGAGCGGAAACCAGCGCCGGGGTGATGCGCTCGGGCGCGACGAGCGGCACGCGCGAATGCCAGCGCACAAGGCGGATGTGCGGCATCTGCGCAAGACGCGCGCCCAGCGCCTTGATGCGCCGCGCGGAGAGCATCAAGGGGTCGCCACCTGTGAAAATCACCTCCCTGATGCCGGGCTGCGCCGCGATATAAGCGAAAACCGTGTCGAGTTCCGCCTCCGTCAGGTTGCCGTCGCCTGATGGGCCGACCATCTCGCGACGGAAGCAAAACCGGCAATAGACCGGGCAGGTGTGCGTGATCTTGACCAGCACCCGGTCAGGGTAGCGATGCACGAGGCCCTTCACGGGGCTATGCGGGTGATCGCCGATCGGATCGGGGGTTTCGACTGACGTTGTGACCAGCTCGTTCGCCGTGGGCACAAACTGGCGCGCGATCGGATCATCCGGGGTGGTGATCAGCGCGCGCATCGCCGGCGAGAGCGCGATCGCATAGCGCGCCGCGACCGCCTCAAGCGCGGGATCGGCATTTCCGATCAGCCCCTCGGCGGCCAGCGCTTCAAGCGTGGTCAGCGGCTTGCTCATGGCGCGCCATCCTCGAAGGGGGAGGGCGTAAAGATCACATCTTCCACCCGCTCTACGCCCGCTGCGAGCATCGCCAGCCGGTCGAACCCCAGCGCGATGCCGGAAGCAGGCGGCATATAGGCGAGCGCGTCGAGAAAATCCTCATCGAGCGGGTAGCGCTCACCGTAGAGGCGTTCCTTTTCCGCCATGTCGGCCTCGAAGCGTGCGCGTTGCTCATTCGCGTCGGTCAATTCGCCGAAGGCATTCGCCAGTTCGATGCCGCAGACATAAAGCTCGAAGCGCTCGGCGAACCGCGGGTCGTCGGGGCAGGGGCGGGCAAGTGCCGCCTCGGATATCGGGTAGCGATCGAGGATCGTTGCGCGGCCATTGCCAAGGTTCGGTTCGATCTTCTCGGAGAGGATGCGCGAGAAAATGTCTGTCCATGTATCGTCCGGCGCGACGCGGATGCCGATGCGCTGGGCGGCTTCGCGAAATGAGTTGGCGAGAAAGTCCCGGTCTGGTCCTTCCTCTTCGAGGGCGCTGGCTGCCAGCCGTTCGAATTCAAGAGGGAGATCGATCCCCGCATGACGCTGAAAGGCTTCGACCACGCTGAGCCGCTCCGGTTCCGCGAAGGCGTCGCAAACCCGGTCCCGGAACCGGAATTCCCGCCGCCCCCCGATTTCGCCGGCAAGGCGGAGCAGGGCGGCGCAATCCGCCATCAGCGTGGTGTAATCCTCGCCGGCGCGATACCATTCCAACATCGTGAACTCGCCGGCATGAAGGGGTGAGGCCTCCCGCGCCCTGAAAACCGGCGCGAACTGGAAAATGCGCTCCTCTCCGGCGGCCATGAGTTTCTTCATCGCGAATTCGGGTGAAGTGTGGAGATATCCCGTGCGTTGTTGCTCCCCGAAGGCGGTCCATTCGGCGTGCATCGCGTGGAGATGTGTCTCGTTGCCGGGCGAGACCTGCAGGATGCCGGTCTCGACCTCCCAGAAATCGCGGGCCTCGAACCAGCCGCGCATGGCCGCCTTCAGCCGCGTGCGTGTCATCAGGCCCGGCCGGCGTGCGGCATGGCGATGGCGGCTCCAGAAGGGCGTTGGGGCGGGCACGGGGTTTCCGGTTCCTCGGGTTGGTACGGCGAAACGATGTTTCAGCTTGGCGTTTCAAGGCCAAGCGTTTAAGGGAGCGCCTCGGATTTCATTTCAAAGCGCCGCTTTAAAGCAGGAACAACCGGGGTTCAACGTGGTCAGGGTCATCGCCTCCTCTATCCGCAAGGGCAACATCATCGAGCTCGACGACAAGCTCTATTCGGTCATCTCCGCCGAGAGCTTCTTCCCGGGCAAGGGCACGCCGACGACGCAGATCGACGCGCGCCGCCTGTCGGACGGCGTCAAAACCACGGTTCGCTATCGCACCACCGAGCAGGTCGAGAAGGCTTTCGTCGAGGAGAAGGACTACACCTATCTCTACGGCGACGATGACGGCTTCACCTTCATGGATCAGGAGAACTTCGAGCAGGTCGTGGTCTCGAAGGATGTGGTCGGCGACGGCATTCCCTACCTGCAGGAGAACATGGCCTGCAAGATCGGCGTCTACAACGGCGTGCCGGTGACGATCGTCCTGCCGCAGCGCGTGGTGCTCGATATCGTCGAGACCGAGCCGGTCACCAAGGGGCAGACCGCCTCCTCGTCCTACAAGCCGGCGATCCTCTCGAACGGCGTGCGCACGCTCATCCCGCCGCATGTCACCGCCGGCACCCGCGTCGTCATCAACACGGAAGACGGCAGCTACGTGGAGCGCGCGAAGGATTGATCGTGGTCACTCCGGAAAGTTTGGAGGCCGCCGTAAGGCGGCCTTTTTCATTTGGAGAGGTGCTTCCGCACCATCTCCGCTCGCGGGATCGGCGCGACGGCACCGTAACCCTCGGTCGAGAGCGCGGCGGCAACGGCAGCATAGCGCCCCGCCTCGGCAATCGAATCGCCCGCGATCAGGCGCGCGACGAAGGATCCACCGAAGCAATCGCCCGCGCCGGTGGCATCGACCGGCTTGCAGGGATGCGGCGGAATGCGGTGGCGCGATTTTCCATCTGCCACCAGCGCGCCATCAGAGCCGAGCTTCAGCGCGACGATTTTCGCGCCTTTCGCGAGGCACCAATCGACCAGTGCGTCAGGTTCCTGAAGTCCGGTAATGGCAACGATATCGTCATAGCTCGGCAGCACGACATCCGCGAGCGCGATCACATCGCTCATGATCGCCCGCGCACGGTCCTTCGACCACAGCTTGAGGCGCAGGTTGGTGTCGAACGAAACGAGCGTCCCGCCTTCCCGCGCGGCATGGATCGCGGCGTAGCAGGCGTCGCACGCGTTATTCGAAATCGCCAAGGAAATCCCGGAAAGGTGCAGCGCCTTCGCGGCCTTGATCGCCGTGACCGGCACATCCGCCGGAGCATAGAGGCTGGCGGCGGAACCCGCACGGGCAAAGGTGAACTCGTGCCCCGCCGTTCCATGCGTCACGAAATACATGCCGGTCGGTGCCTTGGGATTTTCGAGAACCAGGCCGTGATCGACGCCTTCCTCGTCCCAGAGCTTGCGGAACATCACACCGTTGGCGTCGGCGCCGAGCGCGGAGAGATAGCCCGATTGTGCGCCCTGCCGTGCCGCCGCGATGATGAAATTCGAGGTATCGCCGCCGAATCCTTGCAGGAAATTGCGGCCGTCGCCCTCCTTGACCTGATTGTATTCGATCATCGGCTCGCCGAGAGCGAGAATTTCTGGGGCGGGCTTCGGCATGGCGCGTTCCGTTCGGCTGGGGCGGATGCTGCATTTAGCCGCAAAACCTGCATCGTGAAAGTGGTATGGCAGAGTATGCCAGATTGCCGATCTATCGAGGCAGTTGGTCTTGCCGGCCGGACCTGCTAGGAGCCTGCCCGAATATCCGATGGAGCTTCCTGATGAAGATCGTGATGGTTGGCGCCGGCTATGTCGGGCTGGTCTCCGGCGCCTGTTTCGCCGATTTCGGCCATTCGGTGGTCTGCGTCGACAAGGATCCCCGCCGCGTCGCCATGCTGCGCGAAGGCCGCATTCCGATTTTCGAGCCGGGCCTTGCCGATCTCGTCGCCAAGAACATGCGCGACGGGCGGCTCGCCTTCACCGAGGCGTTGGGGCCGTCGATCAAGGGCGCGGACGCGATCTTCATCGCAGTCGGCACACCCTCGCGACGGGGCGACGGCCATGCCGACCTGACCTATGTCTTCGATGCCGCGCGCGAGATCGCGGCGGCACTCGATGGCCCCTGCGTCATCGTCACGAAATCGACCGTGCCGGTCGGCACTGGCGATGAGATCGAGCGGATCATCCGCGAAGCACGGCCGGACGCGGAGTTTTCCGTTGCCTCCAACCCGGAATTCCTGCGCGAGGGCGCGGCGATCAGCGATTTCAAGCGGCCGGACCGGATCGTCGTCGGCGTCGAGGACGAGCGTGGCCGATCGGTGATGAGCGAGGTCTATCGCCCGCTCTATCTCAATCAGGCGCCGTTGCTCTTCACCGGGCGGCGCACTTCGGAACTCATCAAATACGCGGCTAACGCCTTTCTCGCGACCAAGATCACCTTCATCAACGAGATGGCGGATCTCTGTGAGGCGGTCGGCGCGAACGTACAGGAGGTTGCGCGCGGCATCGGGCTCGACAACCGTATCGGCTCGAAATTCCTGCACGCCGGGCCAGGGTACGGTGGCTCGTGCTTCCCGAAAGATACGCTGGCGCTGATCCGCACTGCGAGCGATCATGACGTGCCGGTCAGTATCGTCGAGGCAGTGGTGAACGCCAACGACAAGCGCAAGCGTGCTATGGCGCGGCGGATCATCGCGGCCTGCGGCGGCGATGTGCGCGGCAAGGCGATCGCACTCCTCGGCCTCACCTTCAAGCCCAACACAGACGACATGCGCGATGCGCCTTCGATCGCCATCGTGCGTGCGTTGCAGGATGCTGGCGCGAAGGTCCGCGCCTACGACCCCGAAGGGGTGGAACAGGCAAAGCTCGTGCTGGAAAACGTCGAATATGCGCCGGGCGTCTACGAGTGCGCGGCGGGAGCCGATGCGCTCTGCATCGTGACGGAATGGGACATGTTCCGCTCGCTTGATTTCGCGCGGATCAAGGCGTCGCTGAAGGCACCGGTACTCGTCGATCTCCGCAACATCTATCGGCCGGAAGAATTGCGCGCACTGGGCTTTTCCTATGTCAGCGTCGGCCGCCCGTAATCGCCTCAGGAGATGCATGTCATGACCGATCCGGTTCTGGTCGAAATCACGCGCGGTGGAATCGTCGAGAGTTTTCATCACGGCGCGGTCGCGGTGGTGGATGCCGATGGTGCCACCGTGCTCGCGCTCGGCGATATCGACCGGCCGATCTTCCCGCGCTCGGCGGTGAAAGGTTTTCAGGCCCTGCCGTTGATCGAGAGCGGCGCAGCGGATCGCTTCCACCTTACCGATAGCGAGATCGCACTCGCCTGCGCCTCGCATTCGGGTGAGCCTCGCCATGCCGGCGCTGCCGCGGCAATGCTCGGCAAGGTCGGGCTCGATCTTCGTTGCCTCGAATGCGGCGCGCATTGGCCGATGGGCGAGAAGGCCGCGCGGGCGCTGGCGGCGGAAGGCAAAACCCCGCTCGCGCTTCACAACAATTGCTCGGGCAAGCATGCCGGCTTCATCTGTGTCGCGGTGCAGGAGAAGATCGACCCCAAGGGCTACGTAAAGCCCGATCACCCGCTGATGCGTGAGATCAGCGCCGTGCTTGGTTCGATGACCGGTTACGACCTAGCGAGGACCGCGCGCGGTGTCGATGGGTGCTCGATCCCAACCTTTGCAATCCCCTTGCGCAATATCGCGCATGGCTTCGCGAAATTCGCGACCGGGCAGGGACTGGCACCGGAGCGCGCCAAGGCGGCGGCCCGCCTGCGCAGGGCGGTCGCTGCCGAACCCTTCATGGTCGCAGGCACGGACCGGTTCGATACTGTCATCATGGAAGCTCTGCGCGAGCGCGCCTTCATCAAGACCGGCGCCGAGGGCGTCTATTGCGCGGCCTTGCCGGAAGCCGGTCTTGGCATCGCGCTGAAGATCGAGGATGGCGCGGGTCGTGCCGCCGAGACCGCGATGGCAGCACTGTTGCGCCGGTTCTTGAAACTTGAGGGTGATGCGGCGGCGGTGATTGCGGCCCGGACCGATCACGCCATGGAGAACTGGAACGGCATCGAGGTCGGGCGGATGCGCGCCGGGAAGCTGCTCAGCGCCTGATTCGTGCCCGGCGGATCATCGCGCCGACAAGGGCGGTGAGCGCACGCTGTATGTCGGGAAGGGCAGGGCGGGGATCGTGTTTGCTCTGCCCGCTCCTGCGTGGCATCGGGATATGCACGAAAACGACCTCGGCGCTCATCGGCAGCGCGTCGAGCATGTGCCAATAGGCCGCATTGCAGACATAACGCCCGGTATCGCGCGAGAGGCGG
>DAORNC010000022.1:29991-31394 GCA_035440785.1 Rhabdaerophilum sp.
CCCGCTGCTCCCGGAGCGTCGAGACAAGAATCGCGCCGGGATGTCGACCGAAACGAGTGGCCTCGGAACCGCGTTCAAGCTGGAACGCCGCAGGGCGGTTGCCGGAGGCATCCCGATGGTGGATCGAGACCCGGTTCTTCGCCCGCAGTTCCACCCGCAGCCATTTCGCGCGTGCGGCAACTCCGAGCATCACCACGAACGCCGGAGATGGCCCGGCCTGCGCCCGCTCGGTGATCGTCCGCGAGACGATGGAATAGCCGGTGGGAAAAAGAACGCCTTCCATCGTCCAGCCGAGACGTTGCCAACGCGCCGCTGCTGCGACCTTCCGCATCAGGTCGCCGCTCGGGTTGTGGGGAACGCCAGGGAAGGGGCCGAAACCGGTGATCAGCGCATGCGGCATGGACTTGCATGAATTCCTTGATTTGGCCGGAATTCGGAGGCATTCCCGCCGGAGCATTCAGCAGGGAAACTGGCAGGTTTGGCGGCTTCGGTAAATCCGATGCCGGAGGGATGGGGGTTTGACGGGTCGATGACAGGGCTGGCTGAAACACCGGGATTTTCGCGGCGGGCGATGATCGCGCTCGCTCTGGGCCTGCCGCTTGGAGGTTGCATCGGTTCCTCGCGCACCTTCAACGCCCGCGCCGGCGCGGAAGACCTCTCCGCAGATCCGACTTTGCACATCATCACCACGCGCAAGCTGGTGAAGGGCGGCCAGAAATCGCCTTTCTTCGATGCGAGCCGCGGCACGTTGAAATACGCCCGGGCGCGGCTTGAAGCACCGGACGGCTCGATCTTCGGCCAGGTCAATGCCATCGTTTCCGGTGAATTCGCGGTGAAGTCGGTCGAGCTTGTCGAGGGCGCGCCGGCCGCGACTTTTGCCGAAGCGTTGCGCGGACGTGATTCGCTCCTGTTCGTTCACGGCTACAACCAGACCTTCGAGGCTGCGAGCCGCGATGCGGCGCTGCTCTCGAACGGCATCGGTTTCAAGGGCAACACAGCGCTGTTCAGCTGGCCCTCGCGCGCGGGGCTTCTCGACTACGGCTATGATCGTGAATCCGCGATGCTCGCCCGCGATCCGCTGGCGGAAAGCCTCACCGTCGTAGTGCAGGATCCGTTCGGCGCGCGCCTCCATCTCGTGGCGCATTCGATGGGCACGCTGGTGACGCTCGAAGCTCTGCGCATCTTCCGCGATCGCCACGGCGACAGCGCGCTCGACAGGATCGGCGCGATCGTCCTCGCGGCGCCCGATGTCGATGCCGACCTGTTCCGCGCCGCGATCGAACGGCTCGGGCCGTGGCGCAACCGCATGACGATCATCACCGCGACCAATGATCGCGCACTCGATATCTCGCGCCGCATTGCAGGGGGGGAGCGAGCCGGTGCGCTCGGGCGTGAAGCCTTCG
>DAORNC010000023.1:0-280 GCA_035440785.1 Rhabdaerophilum sp.
AGGCGGCGCGGCGAGCGACCGAGCCAGAACTGCGCGGTTTCCGTGATGAGGTTGAGCGCAACCAGCATCAGCGGCACAAGCAGCACGAGGCCGACGAGATAGGCAATGGTGGCGCCAACGACGAGGTAATGGTCGGTCCAGTAGCGCATTACCCAAGCGACCCAGGCGCCGACGACGTTTCCGGCAACCGCCAGCACGATGCCCTGCCCTAGCGTGAGGCGCGCCGGGGTCAACCCCTGACGGATCATCAGCGCCATCGCGAGGAGGAAGCCGAGGATAA
>DAORNC010000023.1:341-3679 GCA_035440785.1 Rhabdaerophilum sp.
CTTCAATTCGCGCGCGGTGTTGAGTACGCCCCAGTACGGACCCACGCCGCCTTCGAAGGTCTTCCACGGCTGGTCGTAGGCCTCGATGACGTTGTAGTCGATGTTCAGCGCCTCGGCACGGACGGCGAAATCGCGAATGATCTGCGCCTGTTCGAGGCGGCCCGGAACGGCGCCGTGGCGGTTGTAGCCCGCGCTCGGCCAGCCGAATTCCGAGATCTTAACGTGCTTGTGCGGATAGGCCGCCTTGACCTTGTTGTAGATCTCGATCGTGCTGTCCACGGCACGCTCAACGGTCGTACCCTCCCAATACGGGAGGACGTGGATCGCGATGTAATCCACGGCATCGACCAGCTCGGGATAATCGAGCCAGACGTTGTAGATTTCACCGGTTGAAAGCTTGACCTTACCACCGGTCGCCGCGCGGACCTCGCGGATGACCTTGATGAGTCGATCGACCGTTACCCGCTCGATCGCCTTCTTCTCCTTGGAGGCGAGTGCTGCCTTTTCCTTTTCGGTCAGGGTCTCGCCACGCAGAAGCGGCACATCGGCGCGAACGTTCAATTCGTTACCGACATAGATGCCGTTGACGTTCGGATGCGCCTTGGCCAGCGCGATCACGCTTTCAAGTTCGCGGCTGTTCCGCTCGGGGTTGCTGTCCAACCAGGCGCCGACCGTGACGTTGAGGCCGAATTCCGCCGCGACACCGGGGATAAGATCGCTCCCTTCCGTCGAGGTATAGGTACGGATCGCCCGGGTCACAGGCGCCAACGCCCGGAAATCAGCGCGAAGCTGCTCGGTCGTGGGAGCGTAGCCATCTCCGCGCTCGCGCTTTTTCCCCTCAAAGGCCGTGTAGGAAAGGCTCGGCAGCTTGCCCCGGAAATCGGCGGCGGATCGCTGGTCCTGCATCCAGAGCCAGAGGCCGGCATGGACGGCGCCAAAGACAAGCGCGATGACCAGAGCCAAGCGCAGGAACAGGCGAGAGAGGCGATGAGTACTCACGGTGAGCGTTCGCTTTGGACCAGGTTGATGACCTGTGCCGACCGGATGGACCGACACATCGGCTATTCTGCAGCGCAGCAAAACAGCCTTGGAGCGACGCTATGCCATGCCGAACCCGACTGGCAGATGAACAAACTCCGCCCAATCAAAAAAAGATCACAAGGCACCGCTCCCAACAATTTTCGAAAGCAACTTCGATGCCACGCTGTCATGCGAAATGCTGTTGGGAGCCATGCGAAGTCCTGTTGGCTGCTTTGACTGCACGGCAGAAAAATGCGTCAGCCTGCACTCCCGGAGAAGTAAGAAAAACAAGACGAAAAGCCCATCCAACGGAAACAATCCCGACGAGGTGTTGAAATCCGTTGGCTTCGGATCCGTTTTCGATTGTTCACATTGGACGTGAACAGTAATTCGAGATCGTTCAGCGGATGCTTATCCGGCAGAGCGCAAGAAACGCCAGTCCCAGAAGCGCTTGCAACAGCGTTATTCCGGTAATCCAGCGTATTCCCCGATGGGCGTCGAGGCCGGATTGCTGGCAGGCAAGCCAGAAAAATCCATCGTTAAGGTGCGGGGTCGCGATGGCACCGGTCGAGATCGCGAGCGCTGCGAAAACCCGACCGGCGGGATCTTCGAGCCCCAGCGAACCGAGAAGCGGGATGACGAGCCCGGCGGCGGTGATCGCAGCCGTCAGGGGCGATCCCTGGAGCGCACGACCGACCAGCGCGATCCCAAAGGGAATGGCGAGGCCGAGACCCGGCGTCAGGCTGCCAATGTGCTCGATAACGAGATTGGCCATGCCATCGGTATGCAGCACCATCTGCAACCCGCCAGACGCCGCAACCACGAAGAGAGTGCCGGCAGAAGCGGCCAGCGCGCGGGCCATCGTTCCGCCTTCGGCAATCGCACGGCGGAAATGCGAGGAGCCGGAGAAAAGCAGCAGGCTGAGCGCGCCGACGCCCATCAGCATCACGGGCAGGCCGAGCCGCAGGATGCGCTCCCGGGCATTGGCACTACCCAGCGGTTCGCTCGGGATCTGCCCGAAGGCGTTGAGGATCAGCATCGCGATGAGAACGACCATCGCGAACGCGAAGCCGATGGCCGCGAGCCGGTTCGGCGCGGCATCCGGGAGATCGGTCGGCGGAGACTGCTCCGGCACGGACCGAGTCAACCAGAAGGCCAGCACGATCTGGATCATCGCGAGCGGAATGCCAAGGCCGAGCGCGAGCTTCCAGTCCGCTCCGAGGATCGCAACGGCCGCAATCGGCAAAGGCGCCGGCAGAACCGCACCCTGTGTCGCGTTGACGATCATCGAAGACCGAAGCGCAGGACGCGTTTTCGCACCTTCGACCAAAGCAAGCAGCGGGGTGAGGATCGCCAGCGCGGAAATTGCGCTGCCGCCGAGACCGGCAAGCGCTGAACCGAGGTAAAGGGTCGCCGCCCTTCCCTTTTCGGAAAGCCGGCCTTGCAAGACCGCCAGCGCGCCGGAACTCGCCGCCAGATGCGCGACGACCACACCCGTCACCACAGCGAAACCGGCGGCGCCGAGCGTCTGCATGAAGCCGAGATGAAAGTTCCGCGCGATCCATGTGAGATCGGTGCCGGTTGCAAGCCCCAATGCCGCCGCCGCGACGATCGGCAGCAGGAAAGGCACGATGCGAAACCGGGCAGCGAGGACACAGACGAGCGCCACGACGACAACGAGGACAAAGGCTCTGGATTCCTGCACGCGGCACTCCCGGCTGAAGCGCGAGGCTCTTAGCATTGACCCATGTGCGGGAGAAGCCTAGCGAAGGCAAGACAACCGGAATAACGCAATGCGCTCTCTCCGCCTTTTTCCCGCGCTTATGATCTTGCTGGCCACCCTCGCCTCGCCCGTCGCTCGGGCTGGCGAGCTTGAGTTGATTCAGACGCGGGGCCGCGATCTCGTGAAGCCGGATGGCGAGGTCTTTCTCGTTAAGGGCATCGGCCTCGGCAACTGGCTCGTACCCGAAGGTTATATGTTCAAGTTCAAGAAAGCCCGTTCACCGCGCGAGATCGAGGGGCTGATCGAACTGGCGATCGGCAAGGACGACGCCCAGCGCTTCTGGCAGCGCTTCCGAGAGGATTACGTAAGTGAGGACGATATCGCCTTTCTCGCCCGCGCCGGTTTCAACACGCTGCGGGTGCCGTTGCATTACAAGCTTTTCATGACCGAGCCCGCGACCGCCCGCGCCGACGAACCGGTCCGGTTCGAAGGCCCCGGCTGGGCGCTGCTCGACCGCTTCGTCGGCTGGAGCCGCAAGCATGGTTTGCGAGTCATTCTGGATCTCCATGCCGCGCCAGGGGGGCAGACCGGCATC
>DAORNC010000023.1:3689-26145 GCA_035440785.1 Rhabdaerophilum sp.
AACCACGATGACGGCACCGGCTTCCCGCTGATGTTCTACGTCCGCCGCGAATGGCAGCGCACCATCGCGTTCTGGGTCGAAATGGCGCGGCGCTATCGCGACGAACCGGCGATCCTCGCTTACGAACTCCTCAACGAACCGATCTCGACCTATCATGACGAAGATACGCTCAACCCGATGCTCGAACCCTTCTACCGCGAAGCGACAGCGGCGATCCGCAGGATTGATCCGAAGCGGATCATCATCCTCGCCGGCGCACAATGGGACCAGAATTTCCGCGTCTTTGGTCCGCCGTTTGCGGAGAACCTCGTTTACGTCTATCACCAGTTCTGGTCGTCCACCCGGCAGGACGCCGTGCAGGAATACGTGAACTTCTCGCTTCGCAACAACGTGCCGGTGCTGCTCGGCGAGGCGGGCGAGTTCAACAACCGTTGGAACCACGACTACCGGCTCCTCAACGAGCGGAACCGGATGGGCTGGTCCTACTGGACCTACAAGAACCTCAACTCGCCGACGACAATCGCCTCGATCCGCGCACCCGCCGGCTGGGACAAGATCGCTGCCCTCGCCTCCATGCCCGACCCGACGCTCGAAAAGGCTGGCCTGACCCGCACGGAGGCCCGCACCATTCTCGACGCCTACCTCGAGGCGATCCACTTCCGCAGTGTCGAGATCCGCCCCTGTTATCTGCGCTCGCTCGGTCTCGCGCCCGATCTGGAGGCGGCCTGCGCCGAACAAAAAAGCATGGGAAAAGGCGGTTGATCCTTTCCGTCAATCCGCGGTTCATCAGTTCAGCCTTATTGGACGCCTATCGATCGCATTGCCCCGTCGGGTCGGTGCCTTGACATCGCGTGCGAGCGTGGGTTTTGAAAGGCGCGGGATCGTCTTCCCACGCTGTGCGAGTTACGAACCGGCCGGGCGTATGCCGTGCCGACAGGGGAACTGGGATTGTCGACGACCCGTATCGGTAATGTCAGCGCGTTCATCATCATGACGGCCATGCTCGTGTGGCCGGCATTCTGGAATGGCGCGCCACTCTTCTATTACGACAGCGTCGACTATCTCGTGCAGCCCTTCACCGGGGAAATGCCGGTGTTCCGCACCGCGCCCTACGGATGGTTCCAATGGCTTGCCCGCCTTGGCGGCAGTCCCTGGCCGACGATTGTCGCGCAGGCAGCGATGGTCGCCGGCATCCTCTGGCTGTCCGCCGCGGCGCTCCTGCCCAATGTCAACCGGGTGTGGCTGGTAGCAGGCGTCGCGATTCTGAGCATGATGACCGGGCTTTCCTGGTACGTGAGCCAGGTCATGGCTGATTCCGTGACCGGCGCAGTGTTCCTCGGCGCCATTGCGCTGGCCAGCGGCCGACCTCTGCCGGTCTTTCAGCGCGTCATCCTGATCGTGCTCACAGCATCAGGCATGGCGTTCCACGTCAGCCACATCGCGGTAGTCTGCGGCCTCGTCATCTGCGTTGTTTCGGCCCGAATCGTGAGCCGTTATGTGCCGCAGCTCCGTTTCATCCGCGCACGCGAGCTTGTGATAACGCTCGTCCTCTCGATAATGACGGCGATGTCCGCGAACTACGCGGCCACCGGTCGCGTCTTCCTCCTTCAGAATGCCGCCAATCTCCGGATGGCGCTCCTGATCGAGATGGGGCTCGTGAAGCACTATCTTGACGATGCCTGCCCGCAAAACCAGCGCGTCTCGCTTCTCTGTCCGCATCGCCGGACCCTGCCAACCACCGCCAACGCGTATCTGTGGAACACCTTCGGTCCTTTCCACGATCTCGGCGGCTGGAAAAGCGAAGTTCACAAGCAGGAGGCCGAGTTCATCGTCGGCGAAATCCTGCGGCGTTACCCGGCGGAGACGGCGTCCCGCCTCGGTTCGGCAGCCTTCAACCAGTTCGGCATGGTCGAGACCGGCGACGGATTACGGCCAATGTTCTGGCATCTGGAAAAGCCGATCGCGCGCTACTACCCGCGGTTCCTTGAGGACTTCCGGCGGGCGCGTCAGCAGCATCACATCGAGTTCGGCTCTTACGCGCTGCGCGACAACGTCCTCTATTGGCTCTCGCTCGCGGGCATGGTCGGTCTCGGCTGGCTGGCCTGGCAAATGGGCAGCCGCACCATCCCCGGCGCGATCGCTCTGGTGTTCCTGGTGCTGATCGGGAACGCGATCGTCTGTGGCGCGCTGTCCAACCCCAACCATCGCTACCAGGGGCGGCTGGCCTGGCTGCCACTCTTCGCGATGATGCTGGGCGCAGCAGAACTGATCCGGTTGCGGCGGCGCAGCGGTCTCGTGCTGAACGGCACGACCGTTCCCGGCCTTGTCCCCTCGCATATCTATGTGCGACCGCAGCCAGCGAGCCTTCGCAGCGAACCGCCGCGCGACGCGGCCTGACCCATATTCACACTATGCTCCGGCCCATCCGAGCGGGATGATTTCGAGGCAGCGCCAATCGGCAATAGGAACGTCGTTGGCGGAATTCGTCAGCGCCACCCGGTCGAACCGGATCATACGCCCTTTCAGACGGGTGCGGACTTCCGCCGCGCTTTCCGCCTTGGCAGCTCGCTCGACGGGACCGTAAAGCAGCGAGACATGCGGCATGAAACCACTGCCATCGGCCTCGCATAGCCGGGAGGTGGTCGTCCGGAGCCGCAACAGTTCCGGCGACAGAGCGAACGCCGCATAGAACGACCGGAAATAGCTCTCCCCCGTGACGATGTCGGCGACCGGGAGAGAGAAAGCTGCCACCGATGACGAAATGACTTCCGTGATAGCCCGATCCGGCATCGACTCGCGGGCGATATCTCCCAACAAGGTGAGATGCGGCCGGAAGACCGGCGTTCCGTGACACGCCGCCAGATGCGCGACCTCGGCCATGAGGAGCGTTTCGTCCTCTTCGGACGCGAGAAGCCAGTAGGATCGCAAGGGTGGTGTCATCAGGGCGTTACAAAGCGATTGCACAAAGCGCGAGGTAGCGATACATTTATTCTACAGCATCAAAATTTGGAACACAAATTCCAAATATTCCATAACAACGATGCGGGAGGCAACGTTTTGACCATCGAGTCGCGACAACCGTCGGGAGGCGGCGTCGGCATCGAGGTGCGTGACCTGCAGGTCGCCTATGGCGGCACCCGCGTGCTGCACGGCGTCAGCCTGGATTTCACGCCCGGAAGCTTCACCGCGCTGCTCGGCTCGTCCGGCTGCGGCAAGACGACCCTGCTGCGTGCGCTCAGCGGCTTCGTTCCTGTGGAATCCGGTTCCATCCTGCTCGGGGGACAGGACATCGCCCGCCTGCCGCCCGAGAAGCGCGGCATGGCGATGGTGTTCCAGTCCTATGCTCTCTGGCCACATATGAGCGTTCACCAGAACATTGGCTACGGCCTCAAGCTGCGCGGGGCGAGCCGGGCCGAGATTGACGCCAAGGTCAGCTCGGTGCTCTCGATCCTCGGCCTCTCCGGCTATGAGAGCCGCAAGGTAACGGCGCTTTCGGGCGGCCAGCGGCAGCGTGTGGCGCTCGGGCGTGCGCTCGCGGTCGATCCGCCGGTGCTGCTGCTCGACGAACCGCTCTCCAACCTCGACGCCAAGATCCGCCTCGCGATGCGGCACGAACTGAAAAGCCTGCATCGCCGCCTCGGCCTGACCGCGATCCACGTCACGCACGATCAGGAAGAGGCGATGACGATGGCCGACGAGATCGTGATCCTCGACGCCGGCCGGGTGCTCCAGAAAGGCTCGCCCGAAGCGGTTTACCGCGCGCCAGTTTCGCCTTTCGTGGCGTCGTTTCTCGGCGCCGATAACGTGATCTCGGGAGAAGCGCGGCATGATGGCACCGCACTTTCAATCCGCCTTCCCGGCGGCGGCGAGACACGGGTGGATGCCACGCGAAGCGTCGAGGGCGAATGCCTGATCCATTTCCGCGCCAACGCCGTCCATTTCGGGACCGGCAGTGCGAAGCCCGGCCTGCGCCTGGCTGGGCGGATTACGCAGTCCAGCTATCCCGGCGGAGTCTATCGCTACGAGGTCGACACTCCGGCCGGACGCTTCCTCGTCGATGACGAACGTCGCGCCCAACCGGGCGAGACCATCGAACTTCTGATTCCGGCGGAGGAGATGCATGTCTTCCCCGCCGGCACGCCCTCCGCCTGACCTGCCGGTCTTTGCAGCCGGGCATGCCCGGTTCGCGAATCCGGCCCCTGTTGCCAACCGCATTTCCCCGGAGCCCGCTCTTGGGAAAGCTCGGATAGGAGAACCAAGCCGATGCCCACCAAACTCAAGCTTGCCCTGGCGCTTACTGCCAGCCTGACGCTTCCGGCCGCCGCCGGCGCGCAGACGCTCAACGTTGCCACTGCCGGCGACCAGAACATGGTCGATTACATCAAGGACTATCTCGGGCCGATGTTCGAGAAGGCCAATCCCGGCGTGAAGGTCATCGCCGTCGGCACCGGGCCGGGCGACTCCGGCTCACAGAAAATCTACGAGAAGCTCTCCGCCCAAAAGGCGGCGAATGCCGACAAGTGGGATTTCGACGTCATCGTCGCGCATCAGAAGATGTCCGGCCAGATGGTATCCGAGGGCCTGCTTTCGAAATACCGCGACAAGATCGCGACTGGCTCGCTGGTCACCTCCCCCACGGCCTCCAACGCGCTCGGTACGGTCGTTGATGGCTTCGTGATGCCGATGTTCCAGTCACAGACCGCGATTGCCTACAACCCTGACATGGTGAAAGCGCCGCCCGCCACCTATGCTGAACTGCGCGAATGGGTGAAGGCCAACCCGAAAAAGTTCGGCTACAACGGCATCAAGGGCGGCATGTCCGGCGTCGCCTTCACCGCCGGCTGGGTCTATGCCTTCGGCGGCGATGCGGAAAAGCTGGTCAAGGGCCCCTACGACGCCGCGACCAAGGCGGGCTGGGATGCTGCGCTCGCCGAACTCAAGACCTTCAACCAGAATGCCGTCATCACGCCGGGCAATGCCGGCACGCTCGACATGCTCAACCGCGGCGAGATCGCGATGGGGCCGGTCTGGGTTGACATGTTCTACACCTGGATGAACGACGGCAGGCTGCCGCCGACCATGAAGCTGAAGCTGCTTTCGCCGGGGATGCCGGGCCAACCGATGTATTACGCTGTACCCGCCAAGGCCGCACAGGCTGAACTCGCGGCCAAATTCATTGCAATGGCGACCTCGCCGCAAGTGCAGGCCGATGGCATCGTCAAGAAGTTCAACTGGTATCCGGGCATCGATGCCAAGCACCTTCAGGGCAAGCTCGACGACGCAACCTGGAAGAAGCTCTTCTCGGACCTGACGCCGGACGATCTCTCCAAGAATGCCAAGCCGTTCCCGATCGCCCCGTATTTCAACGATATTCTCGAGTCTTACGAGAAAAAGGTCGTGAACTGAGTCAACAGCCTCCCGCCCCCGGCGGGAGGCCTTCCCATGCTGTGAACATGCCCCGCCCCTCGTTCTTCGGCTTTCTTCTTGTGGCTCCTGCGCTTGCGCTGGTGGCGGCCCTGTTCCTGTGGCCGCTCGGCTATTCGCTGGTCGCGGCCTTTACGCTCAACGGCGAGGTCTCGCTCTTGCATTTCCGCAAGGCATTCGAACTCTATTCGACCGACATCGTCTTCACCCTGCTGATCATCGGCCTTTCGACCGCGCTGATCGCGGTGCTGTCGATCGCCATCGCCGGCATCCTGACGCTCAGCGAAACCGGTTGGCTGGTTGCTGTGCTCAAGCAGCTTTACCGCTGGCCTCTGTTCATTCCCTTCATCGTCGCGGGGCAGTGCATGCGCACCTTCCTCGCCAAGAACGGCATGATGAACAACACGCTCGTCAGCCTCGGGGTGCTCGATCCGTCCATGACGACGAGCTTTCTCGACTGGCGCGGCATCGTCATCACCTTCGTCTGGAAGCAGGCGCCGTTCGTCATCCTGATGCTGGCCGGCGCGATGGCCTCGATCGACCGCTCGACGATCGAGGCGGGCCGCAACCTCGGAGCTTCACGCCTGCGTTGCCTGATCGAGATCGTACTGCCGCAGGTGGGCCAGACGCTGCTGGTGGCGCTGGTGCTCTCCTTCGTGACCATGCTCTCGGTGCTCTCGGTGCCCATGATGGTCGCCGGGTCGCAGCCAACGATGCTGACGGTCGACATGGCCTTCCGCATCAATGCCTACGGCGATTACCCGACCGCGAACGCACTCGGCGTCATCTCCTATGGAATCACGGCGATCGTCGCGTGGATCTATCTGCGCCATAATCTCCGCCAGCACGCGGACACCGGCCGATGACGACCTTGCGTGCCCTCCCCGCTGCCTTTCTCAAGGTTTTCGCGCTGGCTCTCTTCGCCTTCGTGATTTTCGGCCCGCTGACCAACCTCGTCCTGTGGTCCGTGGCCGAACGCTGGTATACCCCGTTCAAGCTGCCGGTGACCTACGGCCTGCGTTACTGGGAGGTCGTGTTCCGGCCGACCGGCGACGCGATGGCTTCGCTGATGACGAGCATCTGGATCGCGCTGCTCACCGTCGCGGTCTCGCTCGCGCTCGCCATTCCAGCCGGCTACGCGCTGGCGCGGATGAAGCTGCCGGCGCGCGCGGCGATCATGATCCTGTTTCTGCTGCCGCAGGCGTTCCCCTCGGTCGCGATCTATATCAACGTCGCCAAGATCTTCTATCAGTTCGGGCTGAGCGGCACAGTCGCCGGCGTCGTGCTCGTCCATGCAACGCATGGCCTTGTCTACGCCGTGTGGATCGCGGCGGCGGCCTTCGCCGCGGTCGACCGCGATCTCGAACTCGCCGCCCGCAACATGGGCGCCTCGCCCCTGCGCACCTTCTTCACCATCACCCTGCCGCTCGCGTTGCCGGGGATCATCGCTTCGGCGATTTTCGTGTTCCTAGAATCGCTTGACGAGTTTACCGGAACCTTTTTCGTCGGCGTGCCACAGGTCTCGACACTGCCGTTGCTGCTCTACAACGCCTCGATGGGCGGCAACTATCAGATCGCCTCGATCACTGCGCTGATCCTGCTCGTGCCTTCGGTGCTCTTCATGCTGTTCGTCGAGCGGTTCCTGCGTGCGGATGTGCTTAGCAAGGTCGGGCGCTGAGAATGGCCGTGTCGGCCGGTGCGCCGACGCACATTTGCCGGGCACGGCCCCTCGTAGAAGCGCGACCGTCACGTCCTATCGAGGCGCACTTGTTCGGTGAATGCGTCTTCAGATAATATTCCGCCACGCCCTACAGGAGGCTCCGTCATGCCCCGCCCTGCCCATATGAACACAGCCATCGTCGCGCTTGTTCTCGCCGTCAGCCTGTCGGGCGCCCGTGCCGAACAGTTCACCGTCTGCACCGTGATGAAAACCAGCGATGGCTTCGCCGCGCTGCGCGAGAAGCCCTCGCGCGACGCCAAGATGATCGTGAAGATGCTCCCTGGCGAGATCGTCGACATGGAACTCAGGAACGGCAAGGTCATCAAGCAGGGGAAATGGTTCCGCATCGCGCATTTTCCCGGCGTCGAGATGCCCAACCCCGGTGATCCGGGTTACGAGAAGGTGCGCCGCGGATGGGCGCATGGCTCCGTCTTCGATGAATGCGGGTGAGGAAGACAGATCATGCGTTGCTCTCGCTTTGCCCTACCCATCCTCGCCCTGCTGGTCGCAATGCCTACCGCGCAAGCCTTCAACTGCTATATCCCGGAACGCCCGGAGAGCCCTGCGGCCTTGCACGAGAAACCCGACCCGAAATCGAAGGTCATTGCCCGGATGGCGCCCGGCGGGATGATAAAGCAGGTTCGGAATTCGCCAGATCGCAATGGCTGGGTGCATGTCCAGTGGAACCCGCGAAGCGAGGACAAGTCGAAGCCAAAGCGCGGATGGGTCGTTCTTGACCACGTCTACGGCGGCGAGTGCGAAGACTGACGCGACAGGACTATTTCTGTCAAAGCAATAATCTTTGAGATTATACACGCCTTTGAGGATGCGCCGAGTTCGGTTAAGACCCCCAGATCCAGTAGGCTGGACAGGCAACCGAAGGGGGACGTGAGATGACGAAGCGGATCGACAAGGCCGGGCTCAAGGTGGCGGCGGAACTCGCGGACTTCATCGATACCCGCGTCCTGCCCGCAGCAGGCATTGCCCCGGGAGCCTTCTGGAAAGGTGCGGCGGATATTTTCAACCGTTTCGCCCCACGCAATCGCGCGCTTCTTGCAACCCGTGACGAACTTCAGGCCAAAATCGACGCCTGGCACAAAGCGCGCATCGGCAAACCCGTCGACGGTGCCGAATACGAGGCATTCCTGCGCGAGATCGGTTATCTCGTCCCCGAGCCCGCGCCGTTTACAGTCGGCACCCGGAACGTGGACGCGGAAATCGCCTCCTCCGCCGGCCCGCAGCTTGTCGTGCCGGTCCTCAACGCCCGCTTCGTGCTCAACGCCGCCAATGCGCGCTGGGGCAGCCTCTACGACGCGCTTTACGGGACCGACGCCATCGAGCCGCCGGTCGCGGGGGGGTATGATCCCGCGCGCGGCGCCAAGGTGATCGCCTTCGCGAAGGCCTTCCTCGACAAGGCGCTTCCGCTCGCCGCCGGCTCATGGACCAGCTGGACCGGCGGCCAGCCGCAACTTGCGAACCCAGAGCGTTTCGTCGGCCGCAACGGCGACAACCTCCTGTTCAGGAACAACGGCCTCCATATCGAGCTTGTGATCGACAAGAGCCACCGCATCGGCAAGGACGATCCGGCCGGGCTCGCCGATGTGGTCCTGGAATCGGCGCTGACCACTATCGTCGATCTTGAGGATTCCATCGCCGCCGTCGATGCGGAGGACAAGGTCGCGGCCTATGCGAACTGGCTCGGCCTCATGGATGGCACGCTCGAAGATACCTTCGAGAAGAACGGCAAGCCCATGACCCGCAAGCTCAACGTGGACCGCACCTACACCGCGCCGGACGGCAAGACGTTGACCCTGCCGGGCCGCTCGCTGCTCTTCGTGCGCAATGTCGGCCACCTGATGACCAACCCCGCCGTGCTGCTGGCGGACGGTTCGGAAACCCCAGAGGGCATCCTCGACGGCATCGTGACATCGCTGATCGCGCTCCACGACATCAAGGGCAAGCGCGGCAATTCGCGTAACGGCAATGTCTATATCGTCAAGCCGAAGATGCACGGGCCGGCCGAAGCCAGCTTCACCAACGACCTTTTCGATGCGATCGAGGATCTGCTCGGCATGGAGCGCCACACGCTGAAGGTCGGCGTGATGGACGAGGAGCGCCGCACCTCGGCGAACCTTGCCGCCTGTATCCATTCGGTGAAGGAACGAATCGTCTTCATCAACACCGGCTTCCTCGACCGCACCGGCGACGAGATGCACACCTCGATGCAGGCCGGCCCGATGATCCGCAAGGGCGAAATGAAGACCTCGTCGTGGATCACCTCCTACGAGGATCGCAACGTCCAGATCGGCCTCGCCTGCGGGCTTTCCGGCAAGGCACAGATCGGCAAGGGTATGTGGGCCGCGCCCGACCGCATGAACGACATGCTGGCTCAGAAGATCGGCCATCCGAAATCCGGTGCCACCACCGCCTGGGTGCCCTCGCCGACGGCTGCGACACTGCACGCAACGCATTATCATCAGGTCGATGTCTATGCCCGCCAGAAGGAACGTGCGGCGGAGAAGATCGCACCGCTCTCCGCGCTGCTGACGATCCCACTTGCGCTCGGCAAGAACTGGTCCGGCGAGGAGATCACGGCTGAACTCGACAACAACGCACAGGGCATCCTCGGCTATGTGGTGCGCTGGGTCGATCAGGGTATCGGTTGCTCGAAGGTGCCGGATATCCACGATATCGGCCTGATGGAAGACCGCGCGACGCTGCGCATCTCCTCGCAGCACATGGCCAACTGGCTGCTGCACGGCATCTGCTCGAAAGAGCAGGTTGACGCCGCCTTCGCCCGGATGGCGAAGAAGGTCGACGGGCAGAACGCGGGCGATGCCGCCTACAAGCCAATGTCCGGAAACGAGGCGACCTCGCTCGCTTACCAGGCCGCGCGCGCCTTGGTGTTCGAGGGTGTCGCCCAGCCGAACGGCTACACCGAGCCGCTGCTTCACGCCTTCCGTCAGAAGGTGAAGGTCCTGGGCTGAGCCGTCGGCGACACCGAATCAACGGGCGAGGAACATCGTCCGCGCTGGATCGAGCGTCACGCTGACCTGTTCGCCCTGCTGGAACTGTGCCGCGCCGGCCCGGTGCGGCACATCGGCCATCACGTCGCCATTGCCGATGCGGACGACATAACGCATCGTCGCCCCGAGGAACTCGCGGGTCGTGACGATGCCTGTCGGGATATCCTTCACCGGCGGCGCGATCGCAACGTCCTGCGGCCGGAAGACGAGACGCGCCTCCGGTTCGATCGATGCATGAGCTGGAATCGCGAAGCGGCCACCGCCCTCGACCTCGAACGCGCGGTTCAACCCTTCCCCCGAGACCTTGCCGCCGAGAATATTCGCGGTGCCGAGGAAGTTCGCGACGAAAAGGTTCGCCGGCCGGTCGTAAAGCTCGATCGGGGTTCCGACCTGCTGGATCGCGCCGTCATGAAACACCGCGACCCGATCGCAGATGGAGTTGGCCTCCTCCTGATCGTGCGTGACGAAAATCGTCGTGATGCCGAGGCGCGATTGCAGGTCGCGCAACTCGCTGCGCACCTGAACGCGCATCTTGGCATCGAGGTTGGAAAGCGGCTCGTCAAGCAGCAGCACCTTGGGCCGAACCGCGATGGTCCGCGCGAGCGCTACGCGCTGCTGTTGCCCGCCGGAAAGCTGTGAGGGCTTGCGATCCTTCAGGTGCTTCAACTCGACGAGATCAAGCGCTTCATCGACGCGGCGGACGATCTCGTCGCCCGGCAGGTGACGCTCCTCCAGCCCGAACGCGACGTTCTTCGCCACGCTCATATGCGGCCAGAGTGCGTAGGACTGGAACACCATGCCGACATCGCGCTTCCACGGCGGCAGATCGACAACCTCGGCACCGCCGATCTTCACCGAACCGGTCTGCGCGACATTGAATCCGGCGATCAGGCGCAGCAAGGTCGTTTTGCCGCAGCCGGAGGGGCCGAGGAAGGCGAAGAACTCGCCCGGCTCGATGGCGAGCGAGACATCCTTCAATACATGGGTCTTGCCGTAGGAGAGGTTGACGCCCTCGATGCGGATATCAGCGGCCTCGGCGCGGCTCTTGTTGTCGTTCACGGATATCATCCTTCCGTTCAGGTCGCCGAACCGGCCTTGGCCGCGCGATCGCGCTCGGCAAGGACAGTCGAGAGATAGGTTGAAAGCCCGACGATCAGCACCGCGATCATGCCGAGTGCCGCGCCGGCGCCGCGCCCGGCGGGCGATTGCATGAAAACATAGAGCCCGTAGGCCAGCGGCGCGTCGGACGTATTCTGGACAAGCATCATCGTCGCGGAAAGCTCGACCGCCGCCGTCGCGAAACTGGTAACGAAACCGGCGACGATGCCGCCGGTCATCAGCGGAACGACGATGCGGCGGATGGTCCGTCCCTTGGTCGCACCAAGGTTCTCCGCAGCCTCCTCCAGCGAAACGCTCACCTGCTGCATCGCCGCCATGCAGGCACGCAGCGCATAGGGCAGCCGCCGGACGGCCAGCGCGATGACGATGATAAACCAGAAACTCGTGACCGATTGCCCGCTCGGCAGCGAAACGCCGTAGTAGGCGCGGAGATAGCCGATACCGAGCACAACGCCGGGTACCGCGAGCGCCGCGCTCGCCATGTAATCAAGCCAGTTCCGGCCAGCGATTTTCGTCCGCAACACGAGATAGGCGATGGCTGTGCCGAGGATGACGTCGATCAGCCCGGCGAGCGAGGCATAGAGCAGCGTGTTCGAGATGAACTGCCAGGATTCGCCGACGACGCGTGCGTAGTGATCGAGCGTATAGCCGTCCGGCAGCGGGGAATACGACCAGATGGTGGCGATCGAAAGGAGCCCCAGCCCCAGGTGCGGCGCCAGCACCAGCAGCAGTATCAACCCGATCACGCCATAGGCCAGAACGGCCTGCGCCGGGTTCATCTCGCGCTTTGCGAGGCCCCCGCCGCCGCGCTGGACGGTCGCATAGTCCTGCCCACGTGTCGCCAGCGAGGCGACAAACAGCGAGAGGACGGAGAAGACGATCAGCACCACCGAAATCACATAACCGGTCGGGTCCTTGAGGCCGACGGAGGTGATGCGGAGATAGGCCTGCGGCGCCAGCATGTCCTTGACGTTGAGAAGAAGCGGCGTCGCGAGATCGTCGAACACCTTGATGAAGACGAGGCTCGCCCCGGCGACAAAGCCCGGCATCGCCAGTGGGAACACGATACGGCGGAAGAGGCGGAAACCTGAGCAGCCTAGGTTCTGGGCGGCTTCCTCCATCGAACGGTCGATATTGCGCAACGAAGCGGTCAGGTTGATGAGAATGAAGGGGAAATAATGCACGGACTGCACGAAGATGACCCCGTTCAACCCCTCCATGAACGGGATGTTGATATCGAACCAGTCGCCCAGCAGCAGGTTGATCGAGCCGTTGCGGCCGAAAATCAACTGCATCGCCACCGCTCCGGCGAAGGGGGGCATGATGAGCGGAATAACGCCGAGCGTCTGGACGATGGCGGCGCCGCGGAACTCGAACCGGGTCGTGAAATAGGCGAGCGGCAGCGCAAAGATGCTCGCCCAGACCACCGACATGATCGAGACATAGAACGAATTGCCGAATGCGCGGAGGAACAGATCATTCCGGAAGAAATCCGCGAAGTTCACAAACGTTAACGCGCCGCTCGACGGGTCCTGGAAGGCGACCAGGATCACCATCGCCACCGGTATGATCAGGAACAGGCCGAGAAAGCCAGTAATCCCGGCAATCGTCAGCCAATGCCCCATCATTGTGGTGCCCGGCTGCGTGCGTTGCGCAGCCGGCGCCACCATGTTCGACGCCCCTGCCATGCCGGATCCGCTTAGTTCGCGGCCTTAAGGGCTTCCTCGACCTTGGCCTTCGCCTTCGCATAATTCTCCTTGGCGAAGGCAGCCCATTTCTGCTCGTATTCGGCTCGGCGTGTCTTCGCATCTTTGCCCTTGAACGCCGATGCGAGATCCTTTTCGGCCGCCTGCGCTTCGCTGACCGGCATCGCGGCGATCAAAGCCTGCGCCTCGTCGCCGAGCGCCTTGGCTTTGGGGTTGGCTTTCTTCGCCAGCTTGCCGTCGAGTTCGTGGAGCTGTTTGGTGATCGCCTTGAGGTCAGCGAGCTGGAACGAGATCGTCTGGTCGAACAGCGTATCGACGAGGGCGGTGCGGTCGCCGGACTTATCGACATTGAACACCATCATGCCTTGAAAGCGCTTGTCGGTGAACGGATTGGGGAAGTCCTTCGGCGCCTTGGCATAGATCGCCGGATTGACCGGCAGGCGGCGGATTTTCGGATCGAGCAGGACTTCCTGCCCCTTCGGCGAGATCAGGAATTCGACGAAGGCCTCCGCCCCGGCCTTGTTCGGCGCATTTGAAATGATGGCGACGTTGGCCGGGACCACCGTGGTCACGCTCGGATAGTTGAACTTCACCGGAAAACCCGCGCCCTGCGCCGAGAAAGCAAAGAAATCGATGACGATGCCGACGCCGACCTGCCCGGAATTCACTGCGTCCGGCACGCCGAAGGAACGCTCGGCGACGTGATTGAAGTTGCCTGCCATCGCCTTGATGGTCGCCCAACCCTTGTCCCAGCCCTCCCCCTGAAGGATCGTCTCTATGGTCAGGTGCGTCGTGCCGGAGCGGCCAGGTGAGGCGATCGAAACATGATCGTGGAATGCGGGCTTGGCGAGATCCTGCCATTCCTTCGGCTCGGGTAGCTTGTTGGCCTTGGCATAGCGCTCGTTCCACATGATGCCGTAGCCCGAGGCCGCGAAACCGAAATAGTAGCCGTCCTTGTCGTTGATGGGATAGGCGCCGACCTTTTCAGGAATGCCCTGCGCCTTGAGCTTGTAAGCTTGCAACAGCTTCTTGTCCTTGAGGACCTCGAAGGCGTCCGGCGCGGAAGCCCAGAAGAGATCGGACTGGTTGTTCGATTTCGTCTCCTCGACGAACTTCACGCCCGCGTTGGTGTTGCGGTTCTGGACTTCCAGCGTGAGGCCCGGATTGGCGGCCTCGAACGCCTTCTTGATCGGATCCGTCACGTCTTTGGAAAACGACGTAATGACGGTCACCTTGCCCGTCGGTGATTGGCCGAATGCGGGGCTCATCAGCGCCAGAACGGCGGCGGCGGCGATCGACGAACGGCGAGTCAACATGATTTCTCTCCCAAATTCCTTTGTTTTTCATGCTTTTGCCCAGATCTCACCAATCGGGGTTGACCGATGGGGCAAAGGTTTGAAAGATAGTCACCTAATCAAACAGGGCAGGCAAGGACAAATCAGTCCTGCGGCCCGACAAAGCGGCGAACGAACGCCAGCATAAGGGGAGAATCGCTCATGATTCAAAAGATAATCTCGGCTCAAAAGATAATTGCGCTCACGCTCGCTGCCTTTGGCGCGGCTGTTTCCCTGGCCCCCGCCAACGCGCAGGATGCCTGCCCCAACAGGGGTCAGCTCGATGATCTTTACTGCGACGCCGACAAGGACCTGGTGGCCGATGTGCCGGCAGCGGCCAAGCAGCGCGACCCTTCGACGCTCGTCTGGGCCTATACCCCGGTCGAAGATCCAGCCGTCTACGCAAATATCTTCAAGCCGTTCACCGATCATCTCGCGCAGTGCACGGGCAAGCGCATCGTCTATTATCCGGTTCAGTCCAACTCGGCCGAGATCGAGGCCATGCGGTCCGGGCGGCTGCATTTCGCGGGATTCTCAACCGGGCCGACCGGCTTCGCGGTCAACCTCGCCGGCGCGGTGCCCTTCGCGGCAAAGGGGCTCGGCACGGAAGTGCGAGGCTACCAGCTTCTCGCCATCGTCAAGACGTCGAGCCCCTATCAGAAGCTCGCCGATCTCAAGGACAGGAAGGTCGCCCATACCTCGCCCTCGTCGAACTCAGGCAATCTCGCGCCGCGCGTGCTGTTCCCCGATCAGGGTCTCAAGCCGGACGACGACTACAAGCCGCTGATGTCCGGCGGGCACGACAAGAGCGTGCTCGGCGTCAATTCGGGCGATTACGACATGGCCGCCGTGGCGTCGGATGTGTTCGAGCGCATGGCGACCCGCGGCACGGTGAAGAAGGACGACTTCCGCATCATCTACAAGAGCCCGGTGTTTCCGACCTCGTCTTTCGCCCACGCGCATGATCTGAAGCCGGAACTCGCCAAGAAGCTCAGGGAATGCTTCTTCGCCTTCCGTTTCCCGGCAGCGATGCAGAAGGAATTCAACGGCGACGACCGCTTCCTGCCCATCACCTACCAGAAGGACTGGGCCGTGGTGCGTGATGTGGCGGAGAAGTCCGGCACGCCCTACAACAAGAACGCCTACGAGCGCGAATCCAAGCGCGAAGCGGAAGCCGCAGCAAAGAAGGCCGCCGAGAAGAAGAAAGCGCCGTGATGCCGGCCAGCAACGAGAGCAGCGCGCTGGAGATCCGCGCGCTGTCGAAATCCTATGTGCCTGGCAAGCCGGTTCTGAAAGACATTTCGCTGACGATCCCAGCAAACGGAATCACGGCGATTATCGGCCCGTCAGGAACCGGTAAATCCACGCTGGTCCGCTGCATCAATCGACTGGTGACTCCGACTTCCGGGGCCATCCTGTTCAAGGGGCTCGACCTGACACAACTGTCTGGAAAGGCCTTGCGGATGGCGCGGCGCCGGATCGGCATGGTGCATCAGGAGTACAACCTCGTCGAGCGCCTCTCCGTGATGGAGAACGTGCTCACGGGGCGGCTGGGCTATGTCTCGGCGTGGCGGGCTTTCCTGCGGCGTTTCCCGCAGGAGGATATCGATCGGGCGTTTGGCCTGCTCGATGCGGTGGGCCTCGCCGATTTCGCCACCCGGCGGGCGGACCAGCTTTCCGGCGGCCAGCGCCAGCGGGTCGGCATCGCCCGCGCGCTGATGCAGGACCCGGAGCTACTGCTTGCCGACGAACCGACCTCCTCACTTGATCCCAAAACCTCGGTTGAAATCGTCGAGCTGATGCAGAGGCTCGCCGCCGAGCGCGGCATTCCCGTCATCATCAACATTCACGACGTCGAACTCGGCAAGCGCTTCGCGAGCCGCGTGATCGGCATGTCGCAAGGTTCGGTGGTGTTCGACGGCTCGCCGGAGAACCTCACAGATCAGGACCTGGCCGCGATCTACGGCGGCGAAAGCTGGCTCGCCGCATGAGCCCGACAACGCTTTCCCACAGCCGGGCCGAGGCCTTCCCGGCAAACTGGCCCAAGCGCGTCGGCTTTGCGCTGCTGTTCCTTTACGTACTTTATGCGATGTCCACGCTGGAGATCACCTGGGAGCGCTTCGTCACCGGGCTTGGCCATGCCGACGAGTTCTTCGGACGGATGTGGCCGCCGAACTTCGAAGCGACGAAACTCGACCTCCTGAAGACCGGCATGATCGAGTCGATCCAGATCGCGATCCTCGCAACCTTCGTCGGCGTGCTGCTCTCCCTCCCCCTCGGTCTGCTCGCGGCGCGGAACCTCATGCCGGAATGGGTGTCGTGGGCCGCGCGGGGCGTCATCGCGCTCTGCCGCTCGTTTCACCCAATCGTGGTCGCCATCCTGTTCGTAAAGGCCGTGGGTTTCGGTGCATTGGCGGGCATTCTCGCGCTGATCGTCGCCTCGATGGGCTTCATCTCGAAGCTTTTCGCGGAAGCGATCGAGGAGATGAGCCTCAAGCAGGTCGAAGCCGTTCGGGCGACCGGGGCCTCGTTCTGGGGCGTGCTCGTCATGGGTGTTCTCCCGCAGGTGATGGCGCGATTCATCGGTTTTGCCGCCTACCAGCTCGACTCCAACCTCCGGAACTCGACGATGGTCGGCATCGTCGGAGGTGGAGGCATCGGCGCGACGCTGTTCACCGCCTACCAGCGCTTCGACTACGATTTCGTGCTGACGATCCTGATGGCCATCGTCGCCATCATCATGGTGAGCGAAATCGCCTCGGGCTGGCTGAGGAAGGTGTTCCAATGACCATCGAGAACACCGCCCTGCCCGTCACGGGCCGCAAGTGGGAGGCGCATAGCCGGAGCGAGCGACTCGCCCGTTTCGCGGTCTATCTCGTCACTGTGGCGGCTGTTGTCTGGTCGGCGCGCTTCATCGAGATCATCCCGGAATTCCTCTATGACGCCCCCCAGCAGACCGTCGACCTCTTCCGCCGGATGTGGCCGTTCGACTGGTCGCATTACCCAAAGGCAGTCCATGCGGCGTTGATCGAGACCTTCCACATCGCGACGCTCGGTACCTTGCTTGCGCTGGTACTCGCCGCGCCGGTGGCGCTGATGGCGGCGCGCAACATAACCCGCTCGCGTGCGCTCAACCTCTTCGCGACCTTCATTCTCGTCTCGTCGCGGTCGGTAAACTCGTTGATCTGGGCGCTGCTGTTCGTGGCGATCTTCGGCCCCGGTGCGCTCGCGGGCGTCCTCGCCATCGCCTTCCGCTCGATCGGCTTCGTCGGCAAACTGCTGGCCGAGGCCATCGAGGAGGCGCGCGAAGGACCGATCGAGGCGCTCAAGGCGACCGGCGCCTCCCCGGCGAGCTTGCTTATCAAGGGGTACTGGCCACAGATCGAGCCGAGTTTCTGGGCCGTCGCGCTGTTCCGCTGGGATATCAACATCCGCGAGAGCGCCGTGCTCGGCCTTGTCGGCGCCGGCGGCATCGGCGTCGCGCTCGAAGCTGCGCTCTCCAACCTCTACTGGGATCAGGTCGGTCTTATCCTCGCGGTCATCTTCGCGGTGGTGATTCTCGTCGAGATCTTCACGAGCACGATACGGAAGCGCATCATCTGACCGAAGCACAACCGAAGGGTGGCGGTCGCACACGTCAGCGCGTGAAATACTGCGGGAACCGCTCCTTCAGCGTCTCGACGAACTGGAGCGAACGCGACAGGTGTGCCCGCAACGCCCGTTGCGCGGCATCCGGATTGCCAGCTTCGATGGCGTCGACGATGGCCGCGTGCTCGGAAAGGATTTCCCCCATCTTGCCGGCGACTGGCAGGTGAAGCCGGCGCAGGCGGTCGATATGCGCGCCCTGTTGCTTGACGAGATCGTGGAGATCGCCAACGCGCCCCGCTTCATACATCGTGCGGTGGAACGCCTGATCGGCGAGGTTGAACGCCGCATACTCCTGAAGTTCCGCCAGGGTCTCCATCTGCCGTATCAGGCTTCGCAGTTTCGTAACGGGCGCCGACGCGGGTTCGAGCGCCAGCGCACGCACCAGTTCGAGTTCGATGGAGCGACGCAGGAACTGCGCCGCCCGCGCGCGTTCGAGATCGATAGGGCTGACCATCGTCGCGTGTTGGGGAAACACATCGACCAACCCCTCGAGCTGGAGGCGCAGCAACGCATCGCGGATCGGCGTCGCGGAAAGGCCGAAACGCGCCTGCAGTTCGTGACGCGAAAGCACCGTCCCTGGCGGCAGCACGAGGCCGATGATCTCCTCGCGCAGGGTCTCGAAGATCGTCGGCACGCCCCGGCCGCGGGGCAATCTTTGCGGCTCAAGCGATTTTTCCATTCACGTTTTCCCCTGATCGCCACTGAAGCATTAGCACAAAATCCAACGCTTGACGAACTAATATATTAGTGTTTTAGTCAGCCTATCGCACCCGAAGCGATCGCTCGGCCGTTCGTGCCGAAGAACGATGGGAGGACAACTGATGCACACGCGCCGGGGCCTGATGGCCGGCGCGGCTCTCGCGGCCGTTTTGGCCGGACCCGCGCTCACCCAATCCGCACTCGCCCAGCAAAAGACCGAATTCTCGATCTCACGCCAGCTGGGCATCCTCTACATGCCGACGCATGTGATGGAGAAGCTCAAGCTATTCGAGAAGCATGCCGAGAAACTCGGCCTCAAGGGCGTGAGCGTCAAATGGATGAGCTTCTCGTCCTCCTCCGCCCAGCAGGATGCGCTGCTTTCCGGCGGCGTCGATATGATCAACACCGGCACCGGGCCGCTGCTGCTCCTGTGGGATCGCACCAAGGGCGGCGTGAAAGGCGTCGTCGCCTCCTCCGCGCAGCCGCTGACGCTGGTCTCGCGTGATCCGCGCATCAAGTCGCTGGCCGATTTCGGCGCCGGCGACAAGATCGCAGTGCCGACAGTCAAGGTTTCGACGCAGGCAATCCTGCTGCAGATGGCGGTCGCAAAGCAGTTCGGAGCCGCCAACTACGGCAAACTCGACGCCAATACCGTGCAGATGGGCCACCCCGATGCCTTCATCGCGCTCAAGAATCCGACGCATGAGGTGAAGAGCCATTTCGCAGCGCCGCCGTTCCAGTTCTACGAACTGAAGCAGGTTGCCGGCGCGCATGTGATCCTGAATTCGCCGGACATCATCGGCAGCCCGCTGAGCCAGGGCCAGTTCATGGTAACGACGAAATTCGCCGAGGCCAATCCGCTTTTCATCAAGGCTGTCCGCGCGGCGGCGGAGGAGGCCAAGGTCTTCATCCAGAGCAACACGCGCGAGGCAGTCGAGATGTATCGCGCGGTCACCGGCGACAAGACCGAGACGGATGCGATCCTCGCACTGCTCAAGGAACCCGGCATGATGGAGTGGAACACGTTCCCGCAAGGGACGATGAAGTTCGCGAGCCACCTCAACACCATCGGCACATTGAAGACCAAGCCCACCTCGTGGAAGGATTACTACCTCCCGATCGCCCACGACATGCCCGGTAGCTGACATGGCCAGAGATTCCGGTTCGCCGCTCCTCGACGTGAGCGGCGTGACCCTGCGCTACAAGACGCCCGGCGCGGTCATCACCGCGACCGAGCGCGTGAGCTTCGCCGTCAACCGCTCCGACCGGTTCGTGCTGCTCGGACCCTCGGGCTGCGGCAAATCGACCCTGCTTAAGGCGGTCGGCGGCTATCTCAAGCCGTCGGAAGGTTCGATCACCATCCTCGGCCGCAAGGTGACGGAGCCGGGGCCGGACCGGATGATGGTCTTTCAGGAGTTCGACCAACTCCTGCCGTGGAAGACCGTGCTGGAAAACGTGATGTTCCCGCTCCTCGATGCGCGCAACCTCTCCCGCAAGGAAGCGGAGGAGAAGGCGCGACACTACATCGACAAGGTGAGCCTCACGCGCGCCTTGCACAGCTATCCGCACACGCTCTCGGGCGGCATGAAGCAGCGTGTCGCCATTGCGCGCGGCATGGCGATGGACGAGCCCTTCGCGGCGCTAGACGCGCTCACCCGCCGCACCTGCCAGGATGAGCTCCTGCAACTCTGGGAAGAGACGCGCTTCACCGTGATGTTCGTGACGCATTCGATCAACGAGGCGATCAAGATCGGCAACCGCATCCTGCTGCTCTCGCCGCATCCGGGGCGCGTCAAGGCCGAGGTCGTCGATGTCGATACCGCGAACCCGACGGACGGTTCGGCCGGCCGGCTGGAAAAGGAAATCCACGACATGCTTTTCTCCCACGAAGAGGAGGCGCACGGATGAGCAGCAAGGCCCGCATCGTGATGCGCCCGCTCGAAGGCGCGACCACCGGAGAGGTGGAACAGGAGTTGTCCTTCCTCGAGAAGGCCTGGGACAACAGCGGCGTGCGCAAGGTGGCAATTATCCTCGCGCTCGCGTTGATCTGGGAATTTTACGGCCGCTGGACGGACAATCCGCTTCTTTTCCCGCCCCTTTCCGATACCTTCGCCGCGCTGATGGACAATATCCGCTCCGGCGTGCTGCCCGCCCGTGCCTGGACCTCGCTCAAGATCCTGCTGATGGGTTATGCAGCGGGCATCGTCATGGCCGGCATCCTCACCGTCGCGGCCATCAATACCCGGCTCGGCTCGGATTTCCTCGAAACGATGACGGCGATGCTCTCGCCCCTGCCCGCCATAGCATTGCTGCCGCTGGCGCTGCTCTGGTTCGGGCTCGGTAGCGGGTCGCTCGTTTTCATCCTGATCCATTCCGTGCTCTGGCCCGTGGCACTCAACACCCATTCCGGCTTCCGTGCCGTCTCGACTACGCTCAGGATGGTGGGTCGCAATTACGGCCTCAGGGGGTTCGCCTTCATCCGCAAGATCCTGATCCCGGCGGCGTTCCCCTCGATCCTGGCCGGCCTCAAGATTGGCTGGGCCTTTGCCTGGCGCACGCTGGTCGCGGCGGAACTCGTGTTCGGCGTCTCCTCCGGGCAAGGCGGACTCGGCTGGTTCATTTTCGAGAACAGGAACCTTCTCGAAATTCCATCCGTCTTCGCTGGCCTTCTTACCGTGATCCTGATTGGGTTGATCGTCGAGAATCTTATCTTCCGCACCATCGAGCGCCGCACCGTGCAGCGCTGGGGCCTGCAACAATAATGATCAGGGTGGCACGATGACCCGCAAGAAGCCCGAAGACCTTCGATCCGCACGCTGGTTCGCGCCGGACGATCTGCGCTCGTTCGGCCATCGCAGCCGCATGAACCAGATGGGCTACGAGGACGCCGAATTCCGCGGCAAGCCGGTGATCGGCATCATCAACACCTGGTCGGACTTCGCACAGTGCCATGCCCACTTCAAAAGCCGCGTCGAGGACGTGAAGCGCGGCGTGCTGATGGCGGGCGGCTTTCCGGTCGAACTCCCGGCGATCTCGCTCTCCGAGAGCACCGTCAAGCCGACGACGATGCTCTACCGCAACTTCCTCGCGATGGAGACCGAAGAGCTGATCCGCTCGCAGCCGGTGGACGGGGTGGTCCTCATGGGCGGCTGCGACAAGACGACTCCGGGCCTTATTCTCGGCGCGACCTCGGCCGGCGTGCCGGCGATCTTCATGCCCGCCGGGCCGATGCTGCGCGGCAATTTCCAGGGCAAGGCGCTCGGCTCCGGTTCGGATGCCTGGAAGTTCTGGGACGAGCGCCGCGCCGGCAATATCTCCGAAAAGCAGTGGAACGAGATGCAGACCGGCATCGCCCGCTCCTACGGCGTCTGCATGACGATGGGCACCGCCGCGACCATGACGGCCCTCGCCGATGTGCTCGGCATGTGCCTGCCCGGCACCTCCTCGATCCCGGCGGCGGATGCGAACCATATCCGCATGGCCTCGGCCTGCGGGCGGCGTATCGTCGAGATGGTTTGGGATGACCTTACGCCGACGCGCATCATGACCGCCGGTGCGTTCCACAATGCCATCACGGTTGCGATGGCGATGGGTTGCTCGACCAACGCCGTGATCCACATTCTCGCGATGGCGCGGCGCGCAGGCCATGCGATCACGCTCGACGATTTCGACGCGGCAAGCCGCAAGGTGCCCGTCATCGCCAATATCCGGCCTTCCGGCGAGAAATACCTTATGGAGGATTGCTACTACGCCGGCGGCCTGCTCGCACTGATGAAGCGG
>DAORNC010000023.1:26204-26603 GCA_035440785.1 Rhabdaerophilum sp.
AAGGACGCCGCGATCTACAACGATGACGTGATCCGGCCGCTCGACAACGCGATCTACAACGAAGGCGCGCTCGCGGTGCTGCGCGGCAACCTCGCACCCAACGGCTGCGTCATCAAGCCTTCGGCAGCCGGAGCGAAATTCCAGAAGCATTCCGGCCCCGCGCTGGTGTTCGACGATTACGCGGAGCTGAAAAAGAACATTGACCGCGACGATCTCGACGTCACCGAGGATACTGTTCTCGTGCTGCGCAACGCCGGGCCGCTCGGCGGGCCGGGAATGCCGGAATGGGGGATGCTGCCGATCCCACGGAAGCTCGTGAAGCAGGGTGTGCGCGACATGGTCCGCATCTCGGATGCGCGCATGAGCGGTACCTCCTATGGCGCCTGCATTCTCCACGTC
>DAORNC010000023.1:26778-28216 GCA_035440785.1 Rhabdaerophilum sp.
CAGACACATCAGGCAGGCCAACGAAGGCTGCGACTTCGACTTTCTCGAAACCGCCTTCGGCGCGCCCGTGGGCGAGCCCTCGATCTACTGAACAAAAGGAACTCCGATGGCGCTCAAACCCGAAACCCGTGACAGGCTGATGGGTGTTTCCACCGCAACGCTCTGCACGGCCCTCTTCAAGCGTGGATTGCGCAACCAGTTCATTCAGGATGTCCGGCCGCTGAAGTTCAAAGGCCGCAACATGGTCGGCGAGGCGTTCACGCTGCGCTACATCCCCGCGCGCGAGGACCTCAACCCGATCACGGTATTCCAGAACCGCGCGCATCCCCAGCGCAAGGCGGTCGAGGATTGCCCGCCGGGTGCCGTGATGGTGATCGACAGCCGCAAGGACGCGCGCGCGGCCTCTGCCGGCTCGATCCTCGTGACGCGGCTGATGGTGCGCGGTGTCGCCGGAATCGTCACCGATGGCGGCTTCCGCGACAGCCCCGAGATCGCCGAACTCGAGATCGGCGCCTATCACAACCGCCCGTCGGCGCCAACGAACCTCACGCTTCATCAGGCAATCGAGATCAACGGACCGATCGGCTGCGGCGACGTTGCCGTGTTTCCCGGCGATGTCATCGTCGGCGATGGCGAGGGCGTTTTTGTTATCCCTGCAGATATCGCAGACGAGGTTGCCGTTGAAGCCGTCGAGATGACGGCGTTCGAGGATTTCGTCACGGAGGAAGTTCAGAAAGGCCGGTCCATCCTCGGCCTCTACCCGCCGACCGACCCGCAGGCGAAGCTCGATTTCGAGGTCTGGCGCAAGAAGAACGGACGGTAAGGCTGCCCGCGGCGCGCCGCTCAGACCATCGCCGTCCGTGAGGCCGCCACCTGCCGCAGGATCACCGGCACTGCGAACGCGAGCCCGATGAGGGTCGCGATCGTGTTCGGCGAGATCACCAGCACGGAGCCCGCGAAGAGCAGCAACTGCTCCCAGCGCCGCATCCTCGTGAGACCGAAGCCGGTCACGGCCGCTGCGAGCATCACGATCCCGACGACGCAGCCGGAAACCGTGAGCGCGAATTCGCCCCAGGTGAAACCCTTGGTCACCAGCAGCATCGCGGGCGAGAAGGTGAAGACGAACGGCACCATGACCTTTGCGAGGCCGAGCCGGAACGCGGTGTTGCCGGTCTTGAACGGATCTGCGCCGGCCATGCTCGCACCTGCGTAGGCGGCGAGCGCGACGGGGGGCGTGATGTCCGCCAGAAGCCCGTAATAAAACACGAAGAAGTGCGAGACGATCGGCTCGATACCGAGTTTTCCGAGCGCCGGCTGGGCGATCGTCACCATGATGATATAGCTCGCCGTCGTCGGGATGCCGCAGCCGAGCAGGATGCAGACGATGCCGGTCATGACGAGCGTGAGGCATTGCTGCGCCAGGCACCTGCCGTAACCA
>DAORNC010000023.1:28226-30698 GCA_035440785.1 Rhabdaerophilum sp.
CCGGCAGCAGCGCGCCCACGCCGCCGGCCACCGCCTGCGCCGCGCCGGTGATGACGATCGACAGCTTGAAGCCGACGCCGGTGAGCGTCACGACGCCGATGATGATGCCCACCGTCGCCGCCGCCGCGCCGACGCCGATGGCGTATTTCGCGCCGGTGACGAAGGCGTCCGTAAGCCCGGCGACGCGCAGGAGGCCATTGGCCTTGCCGTCCTTCAGCACGAAATAGGCCGAAGCGAGCGCGGAAAAACCGAAACCGACCGCCGTTCCCCCAGCCGTCACGATCAAGCCAGTCGATATCAGGGCGACCATGATCAGGAGCAGCGCGACGGAGACCAGCTTGTTCCGGTCGGTCAACCCAACCACCATGCATGCGGTGATGCCCCAGAAAGCGGCGAGATAGGGCGTATAGCCCGAAAGCAGCACGGCGAGCAGCACCACCAGCGGCGTTATTGAGGGCCAACCCTCGCGGATAACATCCCAGGCGCGCGGCAGATCGGCTTGGGCCACGCCCTTGAGGCCGAGTTTCTTCGCCTCGAAATGCACCTGGCAGAACACGCCGAAGAAATGCATCGCCGCTGGCACGATGGCGGCAATGATGATCGTCTGATACGGCAGGTTCAGGAATTCGACCATCAGGAACGCTGCCGCGCCCATGATCGGCGGCGTGATCTGCCCGCCGGTCGCGGCGGTGGATTCGACCGCACCGGCGAAATGACGCGGATAGCCGATCCGGATCATCATCGGGATCGTCAGAGAGCCGACGGTCACGGTATTGGCGATCGAGGAGCCGGAAATCATCCCGAACAGGCCGGAAGCGAAGATCGAGACCTTGGCCGGACCGCCCGAGAAACGCCCCGCCAGCGCCATCGCGAGGTCGATGAAAAGCTTGCCGAGCCCAACGCGCGTCGCCAGCACGCCGAACAGCACGTAGTGGAATACGTAGGTCGCCACCACACCGAGCGCGATGCCGTAAACGCCCTGCGAGGTGAGATAGAGGTGGTTGACGATCGACTTCCAGCTATTGCCGGGATGCGCGAAAATACCCGGCAGCGACGGGCCAGCCATCGCGTACAGCATCAGCAGGATGGCGATGATCGGCAGCGGCCAGCCGATCGCACGGCGCGTCGCCTCGATCAGCACGAGGATGGCGAGCGATCCCATGATGACATCCACCGTGCCGGGATTGCCAACGCGGAAAACCAGATCGTGGAAGATCCACGGCACGTAGAGGCTCGAGGCAACCGCCGCCAGGAACAACGCCCAATCGAGAACATGGATGCCCATCGGCCGCAGGAGCGAAGCCTCCGGCATATAGGCCACCTTCGATTTGAAGGCCGGGAAAACAAGAAAAATCAGGCCGATGACAAACGCGAGATGGATACCGCGATGTGTCACCTCCGGGAGGAGACCAAAACCGGCGGTGTAGTAGTGGAACAACGACAGCGCCAGCAGGAGGGCGGCAACCAACCATGCGGTGCGCGGCAGCAAGGGCCGGAAGCGGATCTCGTGATCGAGGCTCTCTTCCAGCTCCTGCGCCTTCTTGAGATCGAGATCACCGATCGGCGATTTCGCGTCCGTCATCCCAGCCCCCTGCCCTCAGCCCGCCCTGCAAAGCATCAAAGCCCGCGCGGCGGATGCCGTGCGGGCCGTTCTTTTTCCCGATCAGCGGCTTACTTTTTCAGAAGCCCAGCTTCCTTGTAGAAGCGTTCGGCTCCAGGATGCAGCGGAATACCGATGCCCGCGAGCGCATTCGCCTTCACGACGGCCTTGCCCTTGGCGTGACCCGCGTCCAGCGCAGCGCGCGCCTTGTCCGACCAGAGGCCCTTCGTCACCTCGTAGACGAGATCGGCATCGATCTTGGCACTCGTCACCCATTGCGCACCCACGGCGAGGGATTTGACACCCTTGGTATCCTTGTAGGCGCCGTCGGGAATGGTGTCGTCCGAGAAGAAGGTGAACTTCTTCTTGAGTTCGGCCGCCTGCGGTCCATCAACCGGCACGAGTTCGAAACCGTGCGTTGCGCCGAGTTCGGTCAGCGCGCCGAACGGGTAGCCACCGGTGAAGAAGAAACCGTCGAGCGAGCCATCCTTCATCTTCTCGATCGCAGGGCCCGGCTTGATGAATTCCGGCTTGTAGTCCTTGTCCGTCACGCCATAGGCGGCGAGGATCGCGCGGGCGTTGACGAGCGAACCAGAGCCTGGCTCGTCGACCGAGAAGCGCTTGCCCTTGATGTCCGCCGGCGATTTCACGCCCAAGCCCTTCTTGACGACGATATGCACCGTCTCGGGATAGAGATTGGCGATGGCGCGCAGATCCTCGACCTTGCCCTTGCCCTCGTAAATGCCCGTTCCGGTATAAGCCCAGGTCGCGACATCCGCCTGGCTGAAACCGGATTCGGATGCCCCGCCGACGATGGCGTTCACATTGGCAACCGAACCGTTCGAGGCAACGGCGGACGCGTTGACCTTGTC
>DAORNC010000024.1:0-10912 GCA_035440785.1 Rhabdaerophilum sp.
TCGGCGAGGTGGCCCGGACCTCGATGGTGCGCCGCGCCTTCGAGGTTCTGACGAGCGGTGAGATCCCGACACGGCTTGTCGCCTTCTCGGATGACATGGACGGGTTGCGCAAGGTGCCGGAGAACGTGCCGAACAAGGAGCTTCTCACGAAGGCGCTCGGTCTGCCGTTGACGAAGGTGCCGGATCCGTTCGGCACGCACGAGAGTTTCGGTGCGCACAACAATGCGCGGTTGAAGGCCTTCCTCGATGCCTTCGGCTTCGAATACGAGTTCCTATCCTCGACTGAGTGCTACCGGTCGGGCATGTTCGACAAGACCCTTCTCCTCATGCTGGAACGTTATGAGGCCGTGCAGGCGATTATGTTGCCCTCGCTGCGGGCCGAACGCGCCTCGACCTATTCGCCCTTCCTGCCGGTCCACCCGGAAACCGGCATCGTGATGCAGGTGCCGGTCGATGAGAGCAAGCTCGACAGCGGTTCGATCGTCTGGCGCGATCCGGACACGGGCAAGGTCTACGAGACACCGGTGACCGGTGGCCATGCCAAGCTTCAGTGGAAGCCGGATTGGGCGATGCGCTGGGTGGCGCTCGATGTCGATTATGAGATGGCGGGCAAGGACCTCATCGACTCGGTCAAGCTCTCTGGCGAGATCGCGAAGGCGCTCGGCGGCACTCCACCGGAGGGGTTCAATTACGAGCTCTTTCTCGACGAGAACGGCCAGAAGATCTCGAAGTCGAAGGGCAACGGCCTGACGATCGACGAGTGGCTCGATTACGCCTCGCCCGAGAGTCTCGCCCTGTTCATGTATCACAAGCCGCGCGAGGCGAAGCGGTTGCATTTCGATGTGATCCCGCGTGCTGTCGATGATTACCTCTCGTTCCTCGACGGGTTCACCCGGCAAGATGAGAAGGCGCGTCTCGCCAACCCGGTCTGGCACATTCACGGCGGATCGCCCCCCGCGCCGGAGCGGATCGGCAATGCCGAAGGCAGCGCCGGCACGCAGATCAGCTTCGCGCTGCTGTTCAATCTCGTTGCGGTTGCCAATGCCGAGGAGAAGGGCGTGCTCTGGGGTTTCCTCCAGCGCTACGCTCCCGGCGCTTCGCCCGAAACCCATCCCCGGCTCGACAAGCTCGTCGGCTATGCGATCCGGTATTTCCAGGATTTCGTGAAGCCAAAGAAGAACTACCGCGCCGCAGACGAAGTCGAGCGCGAAGCGCTGGCATCCCTCGACGCGGCGTTCGCGCGGTTGCCGGCGGATGCAACGCCGGAAGCTGTGCAGGAAACGGTCTACGATGTCGCCCGCGCCGTGCCCCGGTATCAGGATTTCAACGCCAAAGGAGCGACACCGGTGCGGCCCGGCGTCTCGAACGCGTGGTTCACGGCGCTCTATCAGGTTCTGCTGGGCGAGGAACGAGGGCCACGCTTCGGCTCCTTCGCGGCGATCTACGGCCTCGATAACACCCGCAGGCTGATCCGCGACGCACTCGACGGCGTGCTGATCGAGAATCATGGGCGCTTCCTCGCGGCCCGCGCCTGAAGGCTTATTGGCTGGCCCAGCGAATCCGGAAGAGATGCGCAATCTCGCCCCGGCTCAGGCGCGTTTCCTCGTCCCGATCAATCGCGGTGAAATGGAACTGGCTGCCGGCCTGGCGGATGAAGGTCTCGACCCGGACGGCGCCATCCCTGAGGATGAGCAGCATGCGATCGCCGCGACGCGGCTGGATCGAGGGCTCAAGGATCAGGATGTCGCCTTCGCGATAGAAGGGCAGGAACTTCTTGCCGCTGATTTCCAGCCCGAAGTTATCGTCGTTCTCGAACCCCGGAAAGCCAACCTCGTCCCAGCCCTGCCCCTGCGGCTTCCCCTCCGGCGTGAACCAACCAAGCGCCGATCCTTTCAGGACACGACAGGGCAGGAGTCCCTGATCGGCAGGCTTCCGAAGCGCAAGAAATTCGTCGATATCGATTCCGGTCGCGGCGAGGACTTTGGCGATCGACTCGGTCGAGGGCCAGCGCAACTGTCCCTTGTCGTTCTGTCGCTTGGAGCGGTTGAACGTCGTCGCATCAAGCCCGGCGCGTCGCGCCAGACCGGATGCCGAAGTTCCTTCCCGTTCCGCCAAGGCGTCGATCGCTGCCCAGATCTGTGCGTGAGTCAGCATGAAGTTGTTAACTTGTCCCTATGTTAAGGTTCCGACTATCAAAGTTGAAGATCGCGAGCAACTGATGGAAAATACTGAGAAAATTGCGGATAACCGTCGATCTGCACCATTCAGCGGTGCGAGGGGAGAAATTGTCAGGTGGCTATCGTCTACAAGATCATGACGGCGACAGAGTGGCGGGATCTGGAACGCGCCGGTCGCTATTTTGGCTCCGCAGACGATCGCCGCGACGGCTTCATTCATCTCTCCGATCGCGCACAGGTTGAGGAGACGGCGAGAAAGCACTTTTCGGGGAGGCATGATCTCGTGCTGGTCGCAGTGACGGCGGATCGCCTTGGAAAAGGCCTGCGTTATGAAGCATCGCGCGGGGGTGCGCTGTTTCCGCATCTTTATGCCGCGCTTGCGCTGGATGCGGTCCTCTGGAATAGACCGGTAGCAACCGATGCCGCAGGCGTTCCCATCCTGTCCTTTCCCGACGAGACGTCATGATCGCTTCACTTTTTTCGCTGTTTTCCCCTGCCTTGCGCTTCGTGGACCCGGAAATCGCGCATGACCTCGCTATCGCGGCGTTGGAACGGGCGCCTTTACCGGCCTGCGGCGATGACGATGCAAGGCTCGCCGTCTCGGCTTTCGGTGTCGATTTCGCCAATCCGGTCGGCATCGCGGCGGGGTTCGACAAGAACGCGCGCGTGCCAGATGCTCTGATGCGGCTTGGCTTTGGCTTCGTGGAGATCGGCGGCGTGACGCTGAGGCCGCAGCCCGGCAACCCGAAGCCGCGCGTTTTCCGCTTGGCGTCCGATCAGGCGGTCATCAACCGCTACGGCCTCAACAGCGATGGCGCGGAGAAGGTTGGCCTCCGCCTCGCCGCACGCGAACGCAAAGGCATCCTCGGTATCAATCTCGGCGCGAACAAGGACAGTGCCGATCGCATTGCCGATTATGTCGAACTCTACAGGCGCCTCGGTGGGCTCGCTGAATTCGTCACGTTGAACGTTTCGTCGCCGAACACGCCCGGCCTGCGTGACCTTCAGGGCAGGGACTTTCTCGATGAATTGCTGGCGCGCGTCCTCGACTGTCGCGCGTCGAGTGGTGGCGATGCCCGCATCCTCCTGAAGATCGCACCGGATATCGACGATGTTCAGCTCGACGATATCGTCTCCGTCGCGCGGTCGCGAGGGATCGACGGCATGATCGTCTCGAATACGACGATCGCCCGGCCGGAAAGTCTTGCCGAGAAGACCCTCGCGACGGAGATCGGCGGGCTTTCCGGCAAGCCGCTGTTCCGGCCTTCGACGATCATGCTCGCCAAGGCTTACCAGCGTGTGGAACACCAGTTCCCGCTCATCGGTGTCGGCGGGATTTCGAGCGGAGAGGATGCTGTAACCAAAATCGCGGCCGGCGCGCATCTCGTGCAGCTCTACTCGGCGCTGGTGTTCCGCGGACCGGCGCTCATCGCGGAAATCAAGGAGGCTATTCTCCGCGCGATGGTTCGCGAGAAGGCCTCGTCTGTTGCCGAACTGGTCGGGCGCGGCGCCAAGGTCTGGGCGGGCGCCTGAAAGGCGCGGCGGGATCAGCTCGGAAGATCGATCTTCGCCGCCGCGATTACGGCTTGGGTGCGGCTCTCGACGCCGAGTTTCATCAGGATGGCCGAAACATGCGCCTTCACGGTCGCTTCCGAGACAGAGAGCTCATAGGCAATCTGCTTGTTGAGAAGACCCTCGGATAACATGGTCAGCACACGCATCTGCTGCGGCGTGAGGCTCGCGAGACGGCGGACGAGATCGCCCGTTTCCTTGTCGGCGTTCTCGCCGAGCGGAATTTCCGGCGGCGTCCAGCTTCCTCCCGCGAGAACGGTGCGGACGGCGGCATTCATCTTGTCGATGGGCGTCGTTTTCGGAATGTATCCCGATGCACCGAACTCGATGCAGGTACGGATGGTCGCGGCATCATCAACGCCCGATACGATGACGACGGGCACCGCCGGGAATTGGGAGCGCAGGAAGGTGAGACCCGAGAACCCGCTGACGCCGGGCATCTTCAGATCGAGCAGGATGAGGTCGATATCTGCTCCGCTGGACAGTGCGGCGGTCGTTTCTTCCAACGTGCCGGATTCGATGAACTGAAGCTCCTTGAAGATGCCGGCCAGTGCCTGCTTTAGGGCACCGCGGAAAAGAGGATGATCGTCGGCGATCAGTATCGTGCCCCGATCCGGACCAAGGCCAGTATCTGTCATTTCCCCACCCCTCGCGAAGCCGCCAGCCGAATAAGGCAGCCGGGACGTTCTGGCCCGGCTTCAGATGATGAACGGCAATCATGCCTATTGGCAAGCGCCGGTGCTCGTCTATTAGACATGTGGAGGGAAGTATCTGCACAAAATGGTTGATCCGAGAGCGGGAGAGGACTGGATTCAATGGCCGGCGCCCTGATTTTCTCGCTGGCGATGGCTACCATCGGCCTCCTCGTGTTCGGGGAGCGGATGGGATTGCCCGCCGGGCTTGCCGCGTTTGGCGTTGCCGGCGTTCTCGGCGCCGTGCTGGCAGCCTCGGCGATCGTCAGCGCAACGAGCCGGCTCGGGAATTTCGTGATCGGAGAGAAAAAGGGAGCGACGGTCTCCTTTGCCGGCATTTCGGCCCTGTTGTTGATCCTGGGCCAGTTTCATCTGATGACGCGCGGTCACGAGGTGCTCCCGGCATTCCTCTGGCTGACGGCTGGATTTGTCGCGAGCCAGTTCTTCCTGCCGGTCAATCCGTGGTCCTCCTTCTGTCCGGCCTCCGAGGTCGGCCCTGCCGCCGGCCTCGCGCCGGGAGAAAGTTTGCGCGGGTCGGTCGCAGTCGTCATGTTGGCGACATCGCTTGGCGCTGTTGTTCTGCTCGCGACCCTATTGCCCACGCTCGCCGATCGTCTCGTCGAGGCAAGCGGATGGCCCTTCCAGATCGTTTTCAGGACCATGCTTGGCCTGGTTTGTGCCTTGGCGCTTGTCGGTGGTCTGGTTTCGGTCCGCAGGGCGACCATGGTCTGTCTTGCCTTCGCCGCGCTCTTGTTCATTTTGCCCGTCATGCCGGAGTGGCTACGGGCCGGGCTTCCGGACGTTCTCGACGCCGATGCGATCCGCCTGCTCTCGACGGATGTGGTGAGCCGGATCAGGATACGAGGCGAAGGTGTGCTCCCCGCCCTCGACAGCGGTGCGGCGATCGCGGGTTTCCTCATCGGTCTTGCAGCTCTGCAACCTTCCGGCGCCGTTTTTGCAATCCCAGCGCGATTGGTTGCCACGGTTACGGCCGGTGTGCTGGCCGCAACGATCGCCGCTTTCATTGAGTTCAACGGCATGCGGATGCAATCGTTGGCGACCGGCCTTGCGGAAGCGCCGCCCGCGCAATGGCCGGTTTTCGTTTATGACGATGTACTGCGCGGCTGGCTCTCCGCCTGCGGCTCCTGGCCCGACGATGCGCGGCAGGCGGTGCGGGCCTGCGGGGCGGTCGATCTCCGCGTTCCTCTGCCTGCTGGCGCGCTTCGCTTCGACAATGGCCTTGCGATGCCCGCGCTTGCGGCGTCAACAGGCCTGCCGGTGATCCTCGGATTCCTGTGGGCTCTTCTGCCGCTGACGCTGGTTCTCACTGCCTGTGGCCTGCTGCTGCTCGTCGTCGCGACAGGATGCGCCGAGGTCTTGTTTGGTCGCCTTTCTGCGCTGCGCTCTGCGCGTCTGGCGCGCGTGCGCCTTGCGATCCTCGGCGTTTCTCTCCTCGCTTTGATCGCAGGCGAAATCGGCTATCGGCCCGACGCGCGGCATGTCCGCTGGCTGATGCTGGGCACAAGCTTTCTTGGCCTTGCCGCCATGATGGCGGGCTGGCTCATTCGCTTCATCCGGGCTGTCCGGAATCGGCGAAGGGCACAGATTTCCGATGAAGGCGAGGTGCAATCCCGTGCCTGCTGATTATTCGGTCCGTACCTCGGGCGATCTGATCGCCGACCGCCGTTTTGCCTATGCTGAGGGTGCGATGGCCGAGGGCGACCTTGTTGCGGCACGTGATCTTTTCACGCAGGTCATCGAGGTCGTGCCCGGCTGGCCGCCTGCACACTTTCAATTGGCGAAGGCGGAGGCAGCGCTCGGCGATAGAGCTGCCGCCTGTGCCGCACTTGACGCATGCCTTAGACTGGATCCAACAGATCGCCTAGGCGCCGGCTTGCTGTTGGCGCAACATGCCGGAGGTTTACCAGCTGCCTCGGCGATGCCTGACGCCTATGTCGCCGCGCTCTTCGACGAATATGCGCCGCGTTTCGACGATCATCTGACACGGACGCTGGAATACCGGGCCCCGGGTGTTTTGCGCGACGTTCTCGATCGGCACGGGAAAGGTAGTCGGCAATATGAAATGTTTCTCGATCTCGGATGCGGATCCGGATTGATGGCGCGGGCGCTTGCTGGCCGGTTCGCGCGTGCTGTCGGAGTGGATATTTCGGCCGGGATGCTGCGCGAAGCCGAGGCGACTGGGCTCTATGACCGGCTGGAATGTGCTTCGCTTGCCACGTTTCTGGATCGGACGACCCGAGAGGCGTTCGACCTCGCCGCCGCGGCAGATGTCTTCTGTTACGTCCCTGAACTCGAACCGGTTTTCGCCGGAACAGCGCGGGTTCTGAAGCGGGAGGGGCTGCTCGCCTTCACCGTGCAGACGCACGAAGGTGAAGGGGCGATTATCGGCGCTGATGCCCGCGTTCATCATGCACCAGAGCTTGTCCGGACGCTGGCGGCGACAGTGGGGTTCCGGGTGCTTCACGCCGAAAGCGTATCGACCCGGAAGGATCGCGGGGTTCCGGTGCCCGGCGCCGCGTTCCTTCTTGCGAAGTCGTGAGCAAGGCCACGCCTTCACAGGGCATGGATGCGCCCGAAAACCTCATCGCGAAACTGCCGCCCCGGATCGCCCGCTGGTTCGCGGATCGGGGGTGGGAACTGCGCAGGCATCAGGCGGCGATGATCGCCAAGGCAAATGCGCGGCGTTCGGCCCTGCTGATCGCTCCCACTGGCGCGGGCAAGACGCTGGCAGGTTTCCTGCCTTCGCTGATTGATCTCGCCGGCAGCGAGAGCAAGACTGCGCCGCGCGGAACTCATACGCTTTACATATCGCCGCTCAAGGCACTCGCGGTCGATATCAGCCGCAATCTCGAAGTCCCGGTCTCGGAGATGGGGCTTGACATTCGAATCGAGACGCGGACCGGCGACACGCCTGCCTCGCGCCGTCAGCGGCAGATGCGCCTGCCGCCTGACATCCTGCTGACGACGCCGGAACAGCTTGCGCTGATGCTCAGCCACGCCGAGGCGCGACGCTTCTTCTCCGATCTTCGAGCCGTCGTTGTCGATGAACTGCACGCGCTCGCGCCAGGCAAGCGCGGCGATCTTCTCTCGCTTGATCTTGCGCGGTTGAGAAGGCTTGCGCCGGCAGCAATCAGCTTCGGCCTGTCGGCGACCGTCGCTGAGCCCGACGATCTGCGGCGGTGGCTCGTCGACGGCCGCGATGGGCTGTTGGCCGACCTTGTAGAAGCTCCGGCGGCGATCGCGGCGAAACCCGATCTTCGTATTCTCGACACGGCCGAACGTCTGCCCTGGGCCGGGCACTCCGCCCGCCATGCTATCCGCGAGATTTATGAGGAGATTGGCCGACATCGTCTCAGCCTGCTGTTCGTCAACACCCGGATGCAGGCCGAAATGGTGTTCCAACTCCTTTGGTCGATCAATGATGAGGGCCGTAGAATCGCACTCCATCACGGATCGCTCGATGTCGGGCAGCGACGCAAGGTCGAGGCGGCAATGGCGGCAGGCCGGATCGATGCCGTCGTCTGCACCTCGACGCTCGATCTCGGTATCGATTGGGGCGATGTCGATCTCGTCGTCAACATCGGCGCACCGAAAGGGGCAAGCCGGCTGCTCCAACGCATCGGCCGCGCCAACCATCGGCTCGACGAACCTTCGAAGGCATTGCTGGTCCCCTCCAACCGCTTCGAGGTCCTCGAATGTCTCGCGGCGGTGGATGCGGCCTATGCCGGCGAGCAGGACGCGGTGACGAAGCGTTCCGGTGCGATCGATGTGCTCGCCCAGCATATCCTCGGCATGTGTGTCGCCGAGCCGGTTTCGCCGGACGAACTCTTCGAGGAGGTCCGCGATGCCGCGCCTTTTGGCTCGCTCCCGCGCGAGACTTTCGACCGCCTCGTCGATTTCGTGCGCGATGGCGGTTATGCGCTCAAGGCCTATGAGCGGTTCGCGAAAATCCGCGCCGACAAGGAAGGACGTTTGCGCATCGCCAACGCGCGGCTGGCGCAGGCCTATCGAATGAACGTCGGCACGATCGTCGAATCCACCATGCTCAAGGTGCACCTCGGCAGCGCTCGAAGCGGTAGCTTGCGCGCCGGAAGGCTCCTCGGCGAGATCGAGGAATATTTCGCGGAAGGCCTGACCCCAGGCGATACCTTCGTGTTTGCCGGCGAAGTGTTGCGGTTCGAAGGGTTAGTCGAGGACAAGGTGGTTGTCTCGCGAGCCATCGGTCGTGACCCGATGATTCCTTCCTACGCGGGGGGAAAGTTTCCGCTCTCGACCCATCTCGCCCGCCGTGTCCGGGCGACGCTGGCCGATCCTGAATCGTGGAAAGCACTGCCGCCGCAGGTCGCGGAATGGCTGTCGATCCAGTCGTTCGCCTCCGGTCTGCCAGGCGCGGAAGATCTCCTTGTCGAGACCTTTCCGCGGGCTGGGCGGCATTATCTCGTGGCCTACCCCTTCGAAGGGCGCCTCGCGCACCAGACCTTGGGGATGCTGCTGACGCGCCGTCTCGAACGCGCGGGGCTGCAACCCCTGGGGTTCGTCGCCAACGACTACGCCATCGCGATCTGGATGACCGGCGATCTTCCCTTCCGTATCGCGCGGGAAACGAGCTTTCTCGGCACGCTCTGGGATGCCGACATGCTCGGCGACGATCTTGAGGACTGGCTCGCCGAGAGTGCGCTGATGAAACGCTCCTTCCGGCAATGCGCCATTATCGCCGGGCTGATCGAACGGCGCTTTCCCGGCATGGAGAAGAAGTCTCGCGCCGTGACGATCTCGACCGACCTCATCTATGACGTGCTGCGCCGTCACGAGCCGGATCATATCCTGCTTCAGGCCGCTCGGGCCGATGCGGCGACGGGACTCATGGATCTGCGTCGCCTTTCCGATCTCCTGACACGCATTCGCGGACGAATCGTGCACCATGCGCTCGAACGCGTGTCGCCGCTTGCGGTGCCGATCTTGCTGGAAATCGGCCGCGAGCCGGTCTACGGCGAGGCAGGGGATGCGATGATCGCGGAAGAAGCGGAGCGGCTCATGGCCGAAGCGAGGGGAGAAGACTGATTGTGCCGGGCGCATTGGCAAGATCGAACGGCAGCCTGACGTCCCACCAGTTGGGTATGGCTCGGATCTCGTTCGCGGGAGAGACGCTCGATCTTCACCCCGAAGGCGTGGCGATCTTTCCGGAACGCCGCCTCATGGTCGTCGCCGACCTGCATCTCGAAAAGGCCGCGTCCTTTGCCGCGCGGGGGCAGATGCTCCCGCCCTACGAGACGCTGGAGACGTTGCATCGTCTTGCACGACTGGTTGCGTCGATACGGCCGGAGCAGCTCGTTCTTCTCGGTGACAGTTTTCACTCGGCCGTCGAGACGATCGGCGAAGGTGGCCCGGCGCGAACATTGATTGAACATCTCGCCGCGACTTCGGAGATGATCTGGATTGCGGGCAACCACGATCCGCTTCCGCCGCTGCGGTTGCCCGGTCGGTGGCTCGAGGAAATCGTGCTCGGCGGATGCGTCTTGCGCCATGTGCCGGTGGAGGACGGGCGCAACGAGATTGTCGGGCATCTGCATCCGGCCGCCCGGATCGAGACGCGGGCTGGCGGTCAGCGACGACGCTGCTTCGCGGTGTCGGGCAAGCGGCTCCTCATGCCGGCTTTCGGCACCCTGACCGGCATGGTCGATCTTTCCGATCCGGGGATCCGACGCCTTGTCCCGGCTCAGGAGACGCGCGTTTTCCTGATGTGCCGGAAGGGCCTTGCCGAAGTGCCGGCATCGGCCTGTCTGCGCTGATCAATCCTTGCGGAAGACGAGATTGGCGATCCAGCCCATCATCACCGCCATCAGTACGGTGAAGAGTCCATACCCCCACGCCTCGGTGCGCGCGGCGTTGGCGACGAAGGCGTCGAACCCGACCTTGCGCACCACGAACCCGGCCTGCGCCGTCTTCAGCGGAACGCCTTCCGCCAGGATCGTGAGATTGACGAGGTAAAGCCCGGTAGGGGCCGTTGCCGGCAGGACCACCCGTGCCGTGAACAGGTTCGGACGGATCATGGTGATCGATTTCGGATCCTCGACAAGTCCGCCCTCGTCGCGCCGCAGGCGTAACAGGGCGTTGCGGAAACCAAAGTCATCCAGATCCCTTTTTTCTGGCTGCATCTCGGGCTTCGGCAGGAAATATTCCAGGCCCAGCATCAGTTTCTCGCGCACGGTCTCATCAACGACGGCGCTGAGCGGTCGCGACGAGAGGATCGAGAAGAACAGCGGCACCTTCGCGTATTTCTTGCGGTCGTCCGTCAGCCAGATAGGGCCGAACTTGCCCTTGCGCTGGACGGTGACTTCCCCCGTCGGGCCCTGGACAAGCGCGACGATGTCGTAATTGCCCGTTCGCGCGATGGTGCGCGCATCCCGCTCGATCAGGCCGAAGACGGTGATCTCCGCGCCCGTGTAGGTC
>DAORNC010000024.1:10931-12273 GCA_035440785.1 Rhabdaerophilum sp.
GTGATGGCGACCTCACGCGTGGAAAGGGCGAGGGTCAGATCCTCGCTGCGTGCGGGCCCGGCAAGCACCAGCATGGCGAGGACAAGGAGACCGCCGAAACGTGCGAGGATCGCATTGCCCGCCCTCATCGGTCGAGCGCCGTCGAATTGATCGAATAGAGATCCTGCGGCGCGCCAACGATATCGAGCGCGAAGCGGATACCGACGATCAGGATCAACAGTGCGAGGAGCAGCCTGAACTGCTCGCCCTTGAGCGCTTGCCCGGTGCGCGCGCCGAACTGCGCTCCGATGACGCCGCCAACCACCAGCGTCATCGCAAGAAGCACGTCGACCGCCTGTGAAAACACGGCGTGCAGCAGGGTCGCGACGATCATCGTCAAAAGGATCTGGAACAGGGATGTGCCTACGACAATGGAGGTCGGGACGCGGAAAAGGTAAATCAGTGCCGGCACCACGAGGAACCCGCCGCCGATGCCGAGAACCGTGCCAATGAAGCCGATGATCGCGCCGAGCGCGACGAGTGGAATGACGCTCGTGGACATCTTTGACCGATGGAAGCGCATCGGGAATGGCAGGCGCTCGTACCAGCGATGCTCGCCGGCCTGCCGCAGAATGGCAGGCTTGCCCTTGCGGCGCTCCAGAAGCGCGCCGATGCTCTCGACAAACATCAGGCAGCCGACCGACATCAGCAACGTCACATAGGAAACGGTGATCACGAGATCGAGGTGGCCGAGCTTGCGCATCTGGTTGAAGAACAGAACGCCGGCGACGGTCCCGACAAGACCGCCGGCGACGAGCACCGTGCCGAGCTTCAGATCAAGAGCCCGTCGACGCCAGTAGGTCAGCGAGCCGGTGACGGATGACGCCGCGATGTGAACCGAGGAGGTGGCGACCGCGACCGGCGCGGGGACGCCGACGAAGATCAGCAGCGGTGTGAGCAGAAAGCCGCCACCCACACCGAAAAGACCGGAAATGAACCCGATCGCCCCACCCATTCCCAAAAGCAGGAACAGGTTGAGCGGTAACTCGGCGATGGGCAGGTAAAGTTGCATTTTTCACCGCGGGGAACCGGCTTCCCCTCGTGAAACCGGCATAATTTTTGTTTTGACCCCCGCTTTCGGCCCCGTCAACCTTCGGAAACACGAGGCGTGGCTTTACGCCCCGCGTTTTTCGGCCCTGTCCCACGGCAAGACATCGTTCGCCGCCGGGTTCGAGGGGGTGATCTTGAAGGCCTTCGCCCGTGCCACGGCCTTCGCGAGCTGGTCCTTTGTCAACCGGGCGCCGATATCGTCACGCTTCTTGGCCGCATCCGGGTCGCCCTGCGTCGCGGCGATCGCGAACCA
>DAORNC010000024.1:12288-19788 GCA_035440785.1 Rhabdaerophilum sp.
TCGGCGAGGTTCTGGTTCACGCCCAGCCCACGCGCGAAGAGGATGGCGATGTTGAACTGGCTGTCCTTCACGCCATGTTCGGCGGCGCGCTTGAACCAGAGGGCGGCGCCGGCGTAGTCCGGTGTGCCGTGAACACCTTCGGCCAGCAGCACCGCTGCATTGTGCATGGCCAGTACATGCCCCTGCGCGGCGGCGCGATCGAACCACTGGAAAGCGAGCGCGGAGTCCTTGGCGATGCCCTTGCCCTCGCGATAGAGGCTGGCAAGCCGGTATTGCGAAGGTCCATGTCCGCTGGCGGCGGCCTGTTCGAACCAGCGTGCGGCCAACTTGGCGTCCCTCGCGACCCCGCGCCCGTCAGCAAGGCGGGCACCGATCTCGAAGATCGCTTCGGTGCGCCCGTCGAGCGCGGCCTGCCGGAGTTTGTCGTTGCCCTTGAGATTGCTGTCGGCGACGAGCTGGGCGAGCGCATTCTTGCCGGTTTCGATCGGCTTCGTCTCGCCGTTGCCCGACACACTACCCACCGTAACCGGATCGGCCTGGGTGATGGCGTTGCTGTCCGAAAGCCGCTGCGTGCGTTTCATCAAGCCTTCGCCGAACGGGAGCGGCTGGTGTTCGTCGCTGGTAGACGGCTTTCCGCTGCTGCCGGTCGTCTGCGGTGCATCCTTGGCCGGCGCGGGCGTTTCGGCCTCGCCGGATTTTTCGGGTGCTGTCGGCTGCACCTTCGGCAGGGGAATGGTCGGCTGGCTGATCGGCGCCTTGGGTTCTGGTGCTGACGCGTTGCGGAGGGTCAGCACCTTGAGCGCGCCGAGCGAGAAGACCAGTGCCGCAAGACCGAGCAGGATCGGCTTCCGGGCGCGCGCGATGAAGTTGCCGTCGCCCGCCATCAGTTTCGAGCGCGGCTTGCCCTTGACGGTCTTGTCCTCATCGAGGGCGGCCTGGCCCTTTTCGGCGGCGACCTGCGCGGCGCGGCGCGCAGCGGCGATGAAGTTGGTGCGCGGATCGCCACTTTCCTGTGGCGCGCTGGCAGAGCCGGGCTGCATACCCGGTTCGAGTGGCAGGTCTCCTGGATCGGCCGCTTCGTCGAGAGCAGAAGGCGGCATCGGGCGGCTTGCCGAGAGCGGCGGCTCCTGGCGGGCGGCAGGTTGGGCAGTTGCGGCCGCCCGAGGCAGGATCGGATCGGCCTTGGGCATGGCGGGAGGAACAACCGAAGCGCCGGCAGATGCCGCAGACATCCGCGGCCGGTTCTCGATCTCGCCGAGCCGGGAAACCATGGTCTCGAGCGTTGCGTGCAGCGCTTCGAGGGTCGTGCGAGTGCGCTTCTCGGCCTCGCTCTGAGCGCTCTTGAATTCGTTGAGATCGCGCTTGATCAGCAGTAGGCCTTCCGCCGCCAGCGTTTCACCGGTTTCGTCGCGCGGGGCGTTGCGCAGGGTTTCCTGAGCCGCCTTCAGCGCGGCCGATTCGGCGGCATCGCGCATATCCCGCCGCGCCATGTCGATCTGGCTGAGCAGGTCCGAGAAGTTCCGTTCAAGCCCGTCGAAGCCTGCGGATGCGTTCGAAGCACTGTCGATGCGCCGTGCGAGCCCGGCGATCTCGCCCTGGAGACTGTCGAGCGCACTCGAGTCCGCACGGGTATTGTGCACCTCGTCCATGCGTCTCGAAAGCTGTTCCAGCATGGCGACAAGCGGGGCGTTGTCGTCGCGGGTCGGTTGGTCGACCATGCGATCCAGCGACGAACCGATCTTCTCCAGCCGCCCGGTGAGCGTGTCGAGCCCGGCCAGCGGGGAGCCACTCGATTTGTCGAGTGCCCGGTCGATGCGCTCCAGCCGATCTGCGATATTTTCCAGCTGGGGAAGGGGCTGGGCCTCCTTCGCCAACTTCTTCATGCTCTGGGCAATCTCGGTCAGCTTGGATTCGACCTTCGCCATCATCGCCGAGGGGTCGAGTCGGTCGAGCCGTTCGCCCACATCGCGGATCGCATCGAGGATCTGGCGGTCATCGCCGGGCAACGGCGAACGTTGGAATTTCTCGATCTGACCGGAGATTGTCTCGATCTGTTTTGCGAGCCCTTCCAGAGGCTGCGATCGTGCAGCTTGGCTGACGAGCGTTTTGATGGACGCCGTCTCACGCTGAAGCTCCTCGATGCGCGCCGGATCGGCCGCTTCTGACATCAGGTCAAGGCGACGCGAGATATTGCCTACCTCCTGCGCGAGGCGATCGTTGTTCCGCGCACCCGCCATCTCGCGCATCACCGCCCGCACGTCCTCGTGCAGGCGCTCGAGCGGTTCGGCAAGGCGATCGGGTAGCGAATCCGCTCCGTTGCGACTCATGCGGTCCGCCATGCGGCCAACAGCATCCTCGACCATGCGCACGAGTCGCTGCGGTGACAGCTCCTCAATGCTGGACGAGAGGGAAGCGAGGTCTCGCCGCAACTGCGCGATCGAATCCTGCGGGCGCTCACCCCATTCCTGGATGCGGTTCGAAAGTTCCGTCAGCCGTTCCTGGAGGCGTGTGGCCTCCGGGCGGGGCTCGGAACGCATGTCGTCGATCCGGTTCAGCAGGAGATCAAGTTGCTGTCGGATCGAATCGATATGGGCCGGTGTCTCGGCAGGGGCGCGTGCGGGCGCAGGGCCCCTCATTGCGCCTCCCGGCAGATCGAGGTCGCGCTGGCGGGCTTCCACCTCAGCCAGCGTGCGGCTGAAGGCTGGGTCATCCTCCATGCCGGTGCGGGTGGTGGCGGGATGCGCCGCACTCGCATTGCGATTGAGCGCGGCAATTAAGGCGTCGAGGCGCGGATCCTGCGTTGGGGCGGCAGCCGGAGCGCGTGGTTGGGAAAGCGATTCGATCCTCTGCTCGAGAGCACGCAGCACATCCGCACCCGCATCGCGCGGGGCGCCGGGCACGGCGCGAACGGCTTCCAGCCGTTCGATAGCTTTCACCGCACGCTCAATGAGGTCGAGGACGGGGGCATCGTCACCCTCCTCGGCAAAACGGGAAAGAGCCGTCATCGCATTGCGGCCGCCAAGACGATCGAGGCGCTCGCCGAGATTGGCAATGCGCGAATGACGGCGGCGGGGCGTACGCCCGGCGTGGCGGGAGGGAGCGTAATCCTCGCCTTCGTCCTCATCGTCAAGGCTTCCAGCGAGCACCTGATTGAGCCATTGCCCCACGGAAAGGCCGGAGCGATGGGCAGCCTCGACCGCCTGTTCCCGGATATCCGGATCGATTCCCCGAACGCTCCACGGCATTGCATTCGCCATTTTTTGGCCCCGCTCCCGTTACCGCGATTTCCGCGGCCAGTCCTGTGACGGAAGCGCCGAATCACTGCAGGCAGCGCGCGGTTCTTCCCTTGGCGGCGAGCATTTCCTGTTATGGTAAATTTGGGGTTAACCGCTGGGCGGAAATTGACCGGCTTTGGTACGGATGGGAACAAACTGCCGCATCAAGGCCACGATACAATCATGAGTTAACTACTCGGCCGCTCCGGACCCGCTCGGTTCGGCGATCCTCGGCCTCAGCCAGCGGAACGTGCTCGTTTGGATTGGTGATGTTGAATCTTGCCTAGATCGAGTTCTTCGACAACGTCTTCGGATTCAATAATAAGAACTGTAAGTATAGATCTGATAAGTTCAGTCTCTTTCGATTGAAGTTGCGCCTTCGCGATGAATGCAAAATCAATTATCTGTTTACATATCTCACGTTCATTCATCAGAGATCTCCAATTCCAGAGACATTTACGTGATTTTTCTGCACAAATTCAGTGAATTAATGCAGAATGTTTTGATTTATGTGAGGCATCTCGAGTGATGGGTTCGAATCAATATGCAATCATAGCGTGTAATTTTGTACCTACGCAATCGAAACGTTTAGTTAGGGAATTGCAACTAGAAGTGGTAATACCAAGTGCATTCCGCGCTTGAGTGTTAGCCAGAAAGGTGCCTCATATGGCCAATATCGCTCTCTCGGTTGGTGTCCGCCAGTCGCTCTCCGCCATCAAGTCGACCACCGCTGCCCAGCAACAGCAGCAGCTCAAGCTGGCGACCGGCAAGCGGGTGAATTCCGCGATCGACAACCCCGTCAATTTCTTCCAGGCCTCCGGTCTCTCGAACCGTGCCCGTGACCTGACGAGCCTGCTGGACTCGATCGGTCAGGCCACCAAGGTGATCGAAGCGGCTGATAAGGGCATCAAGGCCCTCACCAAGTTGGTCGAATCCGCGCAAGGTTCCGCCCGGCAGGCCCTCCAGTCGACCTCGACCACAAACAAGATCGTTGGAACGGAAGGTGACCTGACCTCGTCAACCCTGCTGACTTCGGCTGCCGCAGGCACCTTCACCAGCGGCAAAGTCATCAAGGTCAACGGTACGGCGGTGCTGACGGTCTCCGGCACCTCGACGATCCAGGATCTCGCCGATGGCATCAATAACAACACGACCCTGAACCCCACCACGGGCCCGCAGAAGGTCAAGGCCTCGATCGAAGGCGGCAACCTCAAGATCGAGGGGCTCGACGGCGCTTCGCTTGCCGTGACCACCGATGACGCCGCTTCGACCCTCACCGGCCTGTTCGGCACCGGGACGACGCTGTCCTATGGTGCGGCGACAACGAACACGACACGCAAGGATCTCGCGGCGCAGTTCGATGCCCTTCGCACCCAGATCGACCAGCTCGCTGCGGATTCCGGCTACAATGGCACGAACCTGCTCGATTCCGGCAACCTCAAGGTCCAGTTCAACGAGAAGAACACGGCCTCCGTTACGGTCTCGGGTGTCAAGTTCAACGCGGCCGGCCTCAAGATCGACGCCTCGACCAACACCTGGCAGTCGGACAAGGACATCAACGATGCGCTCGACGATCTGACCACCGCGCTGACCAAGCTCCGCGATCAGGCCTCGACCTTCGGCTCGAACCTCTCGGTCGTCCAGGCCCGCGAGGACTTCACCAAGGATCTGATCGATACGCTCGAGACCGGCTCCGACCTTCTGGTCCTCGCCGACCAGAACGAGGAAGCCGCAAAGCTTGTCACGCTCAACACCCGTCAGCAGCTTGCCTCCACGGCTCTCAGCTTGGCGACGCAGTCCGAGCAGAGCGTGCTGCGCCTCTTCTAAGCCTGGCAAAAATCGGCAGAAAACGGAGGGCGGCGCATCGCGTCGCCCTCATTTTTATGTGATGCGAGTAGAATGCGGTTGAGTTTGACCACATTTTTGCGAACCTGCGTGAAATTGCGCTTGCCAAGAACCGAGATAGTTTATATGTAAACAATAGGTGGTGCATAACCGCCCCGAACGATCGTCCTAAGGAGAAACGCCATGCCGAGTTATCGCGCCCCAACCGCGGATGTCAGCTTCCTGCTTAACGATGTGTTCGGGATCGAAAAATACGGCAACCTTCCAGGTTTCTCCGATCTGACGCCGGACATGCTGGAAGCCATCCTCTCCGAAGGCGCGAAGCTCTGCGAAGAGATGCTCCAGCCGCTCAACCGCTCTGGTGATCTCGAGGGCTGCAAGCGGCATGACGATGGCCGCGTGACGACGCCCAAAGGCTTCAAGGAAGCTTATGATGCCTATACCACCGGGGGCTGGGTGGGGCTTTCGGCCGACCCGGAATATGGCGGGCAAGGGCTTCCCTACACGATCGGCGCAATCATCAATGAGTTTTCCTCCTCGGCCAACATGGCGTTCTCCATGTATCCAGGGCTGACGATGGGTGCGATCGCGGCGCTCGACACGCACGCAAACGACGAGATCAAGCAAACCTATCTGCCGAAGATGATCGAGGGAACGTGGTCCGGCACCATGAACCTCACCGAGCCGCATTGCGGCACCGATCTTGGCCTCATCAAGACCAAGGCCGCGCCGCAGGATGATGGTTCCTACAAGATCTCCGGCACCAAGATCTTCATCTCTGCCGGCGAACAGGATCTCACCGAGAACATCATCCATCTCGTGCTCGCCCGCATCGAAGGCGCGCCCGAGGGGGTGAAGGGCATCTCGCTGTTCGTCGTGCCGAAGTTCATGCCGAAGGCGGATGGTTCGGTCGGCGCGCGTAATGCCGTTTCCTGCGGCTCGATCGAGCACAAGATGGGCATCCACGGCAATTCGACCTGCGTGATGAACTATGACGGTGCGACCGGCTGGCTCGTTGGCGCCGAGAACAAGGGCCTCAACGCCATGTTCGTGATGATGAACGAGGCTCGCCTCGGCGTCGCGATCCAGGGGCTCGCGCAGTCGGAAGCCGCCTACCAGAACGCGGTTGCTTACGCGAGGGACCGCATCCAGGGTCGCGCGCTCACCGGCACCAAGGAGCCGACGAAGGCGGCGGATCCGATCATCGTCCACCCGGATGTCCGCCGCACGCTGATGTCGATCCGCGCCTTCAACGAGGCGGCGCGCGCGCTTGTTCTCTGGACTGCGCTGAAGAGTGATGTCGCTCATCGCTCGGGAGACGAGAAAGCTCGGCAGGAGGCGGACGATCATCTCGGCCTGATGACGCCTGTGCTCAAGGGCGTGCTGACCGATTGCGGCTTCGACAATGCCGTCAAGGCGCAGCAGATGTTCGGCGGTCACGGCTACATCGAGGAATGGGGCATGAGCCAGTTCGTGCGCGATGCTCGCATCGCCATGATCTATGAGGGCGCGAACGGCATTCAGGCGCTCGATCTCGTTGGCCGCAAGCTGCCGCGTGACGGTGGCCGCGCCGTGATGAGCTTCTTCAACGAGGTTCAGGGCTTCATCAAGGCCAACGAGGCAGACGAGAGCCTGAAGCCGCTGCTTGGCCCGCTCGGCAAGTCGCTCGGCCATCTCCAGCAGGCAACGATGTGGTTCATGCAGAACGCGATGGCGAATCCTGATAACGCCGGCGCCGGTTCGGTAGATTATATGCACCTCTTCGGCCTTGTCGCGCTGGGTTACATGTGGGGCCTTCAGGCCAAGGCCGCGCAGGCGAAGCTTGCGGGAGGCGCCAACGGCGACGCGGAACGCCTCGAAACCAAGCTCGTCCTGGCCAAGTTCTTTGCGGAGCGGATGCTGCCGGAAACTGGCGCTCATCTCGCGCGAATTTCGTCCGGCTCCACGACCATCATGGGTCTTCCGGCCGACCGGTTCTGAGTAAACGCCCCGCCGATTTCCGGCAGGCATATATCCCACATGGCGGTGAATCCGCCGGCTTGGCCTTACAACAGGAGAGTTCGATGACGGACGCCTTTATCTACGATCACGTGCGCACCCCGCGCGGCAAGGGCAAGGCCGATGGCTCGCTCCATGAGGTGACCGCGGTCCGCCTCGCCGAAACGGCGCTTCGAGCCATCCAGAAGCGCAACGATCTTGATGTGAAAAGCGTCGACGACGTCATCCTCGGCTGCGTCGATCCGGTCGGCGAAGCTTCCGCTGATATCGCCCGCTCGGCGGCGATCGCAGCTGGCTACGGCGAGAGCGTGCCGGGTCTCCAGATCAACCGCTTCTGCGCGTCCGGCCTCGATGCGGTCGCGGCAGCGGCGGCGCAGGTGAT
>DAORNC010000024.1:19870-30422 GCA_035440785.1 Rhabdaerophilum sp.
GCCGGCGGTCGATCCCTCCGTCGCGATCCCTTCTTATTTCTCGCCGCAGGGCGTGGCGGCGGACCTGATCGCCACCAAATACGGCTTCTCGCGCGATGACGTCGATGCCTTCGCGGTCGAGAGCCACAAGCGCGCAGCCAAGGCCTGGGAGGAGGGGCGGTTCTCCAGGTCCGTCATCCCGGTCAAGGATATCAACGGCCTGACGATCCTCGGCAAGGACGAGACCATTCGCCCCGAAGCCAATATGCAGGCGCTCGGCGGCCTCAAGCCCTCCTTCGTGATGATGGGCGAGCAGGGCGGCTTCGATGCAGTGGCGATCCAGGGTCACCCGGAGGTCGAGAAGATCAACCACGTCCATCACGCCGGCAATTCCTCCGGCATCGTCGATGGCGCGGCGGCGGTGCTCGTTGGCTCGAAGGCGGCAGGCCGCAAGGGCGGTTTGAGGCCGCGTGCCCGCATTAAAGGTTTCGCGACGCTCGGCTCCGATCTCGCGCTGGTGCTGACCGGCCCGGTTGATGTCACCGAGAAGCTGCTCGCCCGCACGAAGATGTCGATCAAGGATATCGATCTCATCGAGATCAACGAGGCCTTCGCCTCGGTCGTGCTGCGCTACATGCAGGCCTTCGATGTCGACCCCGCCAAGGTCAACGTCAACGGCGGCGCGATCGCGATGGGCCACCCGCTCGGCGCGACCGGCGCGATGATCCTCGGCACGGTGATCGACGAACTCGAGCGCCGCGACCTCTCGACCGGCCTTGTCACCCTGTGCGTCGCCCACGGCATGGGCACCGCGATGATCGTCGAACGCGTCTGAGCGAAGTGAGGAGAAAGATCATGAAACTCAACAACTTCCGCTTTGAAACCGACATCGACGGTATTGCCCTCCTCACCTGGGACATGCCGGAGCGGTCGATGAACGTCATCACGCAGGACGTGATGAAGGAGCTGGCCAAGGTCGTCGAGCATGTCGCCGGCACAGAGGCGATCAAGGGCTGCGTCATCACCTCCGGCAAGGAAGCTTTCTCTGGCGGTGCCGATCTGACGATGCTGTCGAGCCTCGGCCCCGAATACAAGAAGCGCGTGAAATCGGAAGGCGAGGAAGCGGCGATGCGCTTCTTCTTCGACGCGTCCGCCAGCCTGAGCCAGCTTTATCGAAAGCTGGAAACCTGCGGCAAGCCCTTCGCCGCTGCGGTGCATGGCACGTGCCTCGGCGGTGCGTTCGAACTCGCGCTTTCCTGTCATTTCCGCGTGATCTCCGACAGCGACAAGACGCGCGTCGGCCTGCCGGAAATCAAGGTTGGCCTGTTCCCCGGCGCCGGCGGCACACAGCGGGTCGCCCGCCTGATGCAGACCGGCGATGCCTTGCAGATGCTGTTCAAGGGCGATCAGATCAAGCCGGCGCAAGCCAAGGCGATGAACCTCGTTCATGCCGTAGCCCCGCGCGAGGAAATCGTCGCCAAGGCCAAGGAATGGATCAAGGCCGGCGGTTCGGCCAAGGCGCCGTGGGATATCGAGGGCTTCAAGAACCCTTCGAACAAGGTTCATTCGCCGGCCGGCATGATGATATGGCCCCCGGCCAACGCGATCTATCGCCGCGAGACGCAGGACAATTATCCGGCTGCGAAGGCAATTCTTCAGGCGGTCTACGAAGGTCTGCAACTGCCGATGGATCTCGCGCTCCGTGTCGAGAGCCGCTATTTTGCCCATATCCTTAGGACGCCGGAAGCAGCGGCGATGATCCGCTCGCTTTTCATCTCGAAGGGCGAACTGGAGAAGGGCGCGCGCCGCCCTGCCGATGTTCCGCCGACCAAGATCCGCCGTGTCGGCATTATCGGCGCCGGCTTTATGGGCGCCGGTATCGCCTATGTCTCGGCGCAGGCCGGGCTCAACGTGGTGCTGGTCGACCGCGATCAGGAAGCGGCGGACAAGGGCAAGGCCTATTCGCACAAGCTGATGAGCGACCAGATCATGAAGGGGCGCGCCAAGACCGCGGACCGCGACGCGCTGCTCGCCCGCATCCACGCGACACCGGATTACAACGCCCTCAAAGGCTGTGACCTCGTGGTCGAGGCGGTGTTCGAGGATCGCGCCGTCAAGGCCGAAGTCATCAGGAAGGTTCAGGAAGTGATCGGTCGGCGGACCATTTTCGCCTCCAACACCTCGACCCTGCCGATTTCCTCGCTTGCCGAGAACTTCGCGCGACCGAGCCAGTTCATCGGCGTGCATTTCTTCTCCCCCGTCGAGAAGATGCTGCTGGTTGAAGTGATCATGGGCCGCCGCACCGGCGACCGCGCATTGGCAACCGCGCTTGATTTCGTGCGCGCAATCAAGAAGACGCCGATCGTGGTCAACGATTGCCGTGGCTTCTTCGCTAACCGTTGCGTGCTCAACTACATCCGCGAAGGGCATTTGATGCTCGCCGAGGGTGTTCCCGCTGCGATGATCGAGAACATGGCCAAGAAGGCGGGCATGCCTGTCGGTCCGCTCTCGCTCAACGACGAGGTCGCGCTCGATCTCGGCTGGAAGATCCTGCAGGCGACAAAGAAGGACCTCGGCGAGGCCGCGATCGATCCGCGCCAGGAAGCGCTCCTGAAGAAGATGGTCGTCGATCTCGACCGTCTCGGCCGCAAGAACGCCAAGGGCTTTTATGACTACGCTCCGGGCGGCAAGACGCTCTGGCCGGGCCTCGCCGATCTCCAGAAGGTGAAGCTCAATGCCGACGGCATCGACCGGCAGGAGCTTGTCGATCGCTTGCTTGCGGTGCAGGCGCTCGAAGCTGCGCGGACGGTCGAAGAGAAGGTCATCACCGATGTACGCGAGGCGGATGTCGGTGCGATCCTCGGCTTCGGCTTCGCGCCCTATACCGGCGGGCCGCTCTCCTACATTGACCGGATGGGCACGAAGGCTTTCGTGGCGCTCTGCGAGAAGCTGGCCGCGAAGCACGGCGAGCGCTTCAAACCCAACAAGCTCTTGCGCTCGATGGCTCGCAAGGGCGAGAGCTTCTACGGTCGGTTCAATCCGCACAAGACGGCGGCTTAAAGCCGCCCGGACATCGGCAACGGCCGGTGTCCGCAAGCGCGACAGCGCGCCCGAGCCAGTGCGAGGAGATCTCATTGACCCGCACAGGCAGGGTCAAGGGGAAAGAAGAATGAATCTGTGGTTCCGGGTTCTATGGCTGTTCCTCACCGCGCCCTTCCGGGCGCGGATCGAGGCACCTTTCGGGGTTTCACGGTTGACCTTCCGTGTCTGGCCGCTCGATCTCGATACCAATCTGCACCTCAACAACGGCCGCTATCTCACCATCGCCGATCTGGGCCGGGCGGATCTTCTGCTGCGCTCCGGCCTTTGGAAGGCCGTGCTGAAGGAGGGCCTGCTGCCGATGCTCTCCGGCAGCGCGATCCGTTACAGGCGGGAACTGCGCCCCTTTCAGGCTTTCACCCTCGAATCCCGCATCGTCTGCTGGCGGGCGACTTCCTTCGTCATGGAGCATCGGTTTGTCACGCGGAATGCAGATGGCGAGCCGGTCACGGCGGCGATCGCGCTGGTGCGTGGCGGGCTCTACGGCAAGAAGCTGCGACAGTTCGTACCCGCCGCCCGGTTGATGGAGATGGCCGGCTATGATGGGCCTTCGCCGGAATTCGCGCCGGAGATCGAGGCCTTTCTGGCGGTCGAACAGGGGCTCAAGGATCGCTGACTGCGTGCGGGATTGACCCGAACGAGGCCGGCAGGATCTACTGGAGCAACGCTCGCCTTCTGGAAGGTTTCCCCGTGGCCAGGACCATCGACTACTTTTTTACGCTTCAGAGCCCTTGGGCCTATCTCGGCTCGGCCCCGTTTCATGTCCTGGCGAAGCGGCATGGCGTCGCAATCCGCTACCGCCCCGTGCTGCTGCTCAATGTGTTCAATGAAACCGGCGGCCTGCCGCTCGCAAAGCGTCACCCGGTTCGGCAAGCGTATCGCTTCGTCGAGCTTCAGCGCTGGCGCGCGTTCCGGAAGGCGCCGCTCAATCTGAGGCCGAAAGGGTTTCCGTTCGACGCCACCCTTGCGGATTGTGCGGTCATCTCCCTTCAGGAAGCCGGTCGCTCGCCGGAGGCCTATCTCGCCGCAGCCCATCGGGCGGTCTGGGTGGAAAATCGAAATCTTACGGGCGCTGATGAGGTCGGCAAGGTGCTTGAAGCTGCGGGCGAGGATGCCCGTTGATCGTGGCCGCAGCTTCGGGTGACGCGGTGCGCACGGTCTACGAGGCCAATCGTGATCGGGCGCTCGCGGCCGGTGTCTTCGGCGCGCCGAGTTACGTACTCGACGGCGAGGTTTTCTGGGGGCAGGACCGGCTCGACCTGCTCGATTTCGCGCTTGCGACTGGCCGCCCACCCTACCGCACTGACGGTGACGCCTGAAGGTCTCAGCCTTTCGTGATGAGGCGTTTGAGCTTTGATTGCCGGACCTCCGGTGTTTCCTTGCTGTCGAGCGTGCCGAAGAACTGGCCCTTCCCGTCCATCAGATAGATGGTGGCGGTATGGTCCATCGTGTAGCCGGACGGCGTTTCGACCTTGCGGTAGATCGCGCGGTAGGACCGGGCCAACGTGGCAAGTTCCTGCTCGTCTTTCGGCACCAGGCCGATGATACGCGGATCGAACGAGCCGGTATATTCCTTGAGCAGCGCTGCCGTATCCCGCTGGGGATCGACCGTCACGAAATAGACCCGGAACGCCTTCGTGAGATCGCCGAGTGCGTTGAGATCGTTGGAGATCTCGAGCATTGATGTCGGGCAGACATCCGGGCAGTGAGTGAAGCCGAAGAACAGCGCGAAGGGGCGTCCCTTCAACTGTTCGCTGTCGATGGTGCTTCCGTCGGCGGCGGCTAGCCGGAAGGGGCCGCCGATGCTGGCGACCCCGCTTCCGCCGTCCGGCTTCGGCGCGAGAAGGAGATAGAGCATCGCCGCCGTCAGAACGGCGATGCTGCTCCAGGCGGCGATGCGGACAAGCTTCAGCGTATTCATGACTTCGGCGCTCCATGGCCTTTGTGGCCGCCATGATCGTCGGCGCCTGTTTTTGCGCCCCGGTTCTCGATCTTGTATTCCACCGGAATTCGACCGGCCTTTTCAAAGACGAGTTCGCCCTTGACGCTCTCGCCCTCCTTGAGCGGCCGCTTCAGGTCGATGAACATGACGTGGTACCCGCCCGGCTTGAGCTCGACCGACTGGCCGGGTTTGATTTCGAGACCGATCTCGAGCGCTCGCATCTTCATCACGCCGCCGTCCATCTTCATCTCGTGGATCTCGACGATGCCGGAAGCGTCGAACGTGCCGCCGACAAGGCGATCGACATCCTTGCCGTTGTTGCGGATGGTCATGAAACCGCCCGCCACCTTGGCGCCGCCGGGGGTTGCGCGCGACCACGGATGGTCGATGAGAAGGTCGCCGGCCCTGTAGTCGTGGGCGAAGGAGGGCACGGCGAAAACGGCGAGAAGCGCAACAGCGCTCGCGCGCAGTTCGGCGCGCACGGGGATACGGATCCTGGTCATGGCTTATTCCTGAAAGTTGAGAGGGAGAACGTAACGGCTCAGGCCGTTGCGGGCGGTCCTCTCGACCAGGGCAGGAGATGGTTCCCGGCAACCCGTGGAACGGTCCCCTCGCGCAGAAGCACGGCGCATTCGATCGCCGGCACAGCGACGGGGACGGGCTGCGGCGGCACGAGCGCGACCGGAACGACGAGACAACAGGCGTCGCAATCGTGATCGTGCGGTGACCTATCCGTCGGCAGACCGGAAGGCAAGCAGAGCGCGACTTTTGCAAGGCCGTCCGGATCGGCGAGCCGCGCAGCGCCGGCGCGCGAGGCGGCGATCCCCGAAAGGGCGAACAGCGCGCAAGCCAGCGGGATCAGGATGATCCGCAACAGGCCGGTGCCGGAAGAGTTCGCGCGCATGCCCGTTCTCTAGCCCGGTCGGGCTCCGCCCGCAAGGCGCGGTTATTCCGCAGCCTGCCCGGAGCGGAGCCGCAGTTGTGCGAGCAGGGCGCGCAACGCCGGCGGCCGGACGGGCTTGTTGAGGAATTCGAGCCGCTCGTTCTGCGCCTTCTCGCGGATCTCGGGCGAACGATCCGCCGTGATGAGCACCGCCGACAAAGTCGAGGCGAATTGCCGGCGAAGCGCCTTGACCGCATCGATCCCGTTGCCGGTGTCGAGCTGGTAGTCGACAAGCGCGATATCCGGCCAGACATGCGCTGTCTTGAGCCGCCAGATCGCATCTTCCGCATCGGTGGCAGTCACAACCACGCAACCCCACCCCGAGAGCATCCTGTTCATGCCGTCGAGGATCGTCGGCTCGTTGTCGATCACGATGACATTGAGCCCGGACAGGGGTGAATAGGCTGCAGCCGGCGCAGGCTGATCAGGGTCTTTCTTCGCCGGCACGCTGCGAACGCCGGCATGGGGAACCGATACGGCGAACACCGTGCCCTTGCCCGGGCGCGACGCCAGATCAAGCTTGAGGCCCAGCACCTTGATGATGCGCTCCACAATCGACAGGCCAAGCCCCAATCCGCGTTCGATGCGCGCACCCTGCTCAAGTCGCTGGAATTCCTTGAACACGGCCTTCTGCTTGTTGGCCGGAATGCCGATGCCGGTATCGTAGACAAGAACCTTGAGTGTGGTCGGTCCTCTGCGGATGCCGACGAGCACGCGCCCGTTCACCGTATACTTGATCGCGTTGGAAATGAGATTTTGCAGGACACGGCGCAACAGGCGGCGGTCGGAATTCACCATCATCGAGCAAGGCATCACCGTGAGCTGAATCCCCTTTGCCGCTGCGACCGGTTCGAATTCGATCTGAAGCTGGCTCAAAAGCTCGCCGATGGAGAAGGTCGAAAGTTCGGGCTGAAGCTTGCCGGCATCGAGGCGCGAGATCTCGAGCAGCGCGGAGAGCACGTCCTCCACGGCGTTCAGCGAAATCTCGACATTGCCGGCGAGTTCGGTCTGGGCGCTACCGCGCAGAGCTTCGCTCAGTGCCGTCGAATAAAGACGGGCGGCATTGAGCGGCTGGATGATGTCGTGGCTTGCGGCCGCGAGAAAGCGCGTCTTCGAGGCATTCGCTTCCTCCGCTTCGAGCTTGGCTCGGGCGAGTTCCTTGTTCGCCTGCATCAACTCTTCGGTACGCTTCTTCACGCGGCGTTCGAGCGTGGCGTTCGCATCCTCGAGTGCCTTCTCGGCCGCGACCGCGTCGGTAATGTCCGAATAGGTCGTGACAAGGCCGCCATCGGGGAGGTGGTTGGAGCGGATCTCGATCACGCGGCCCGAGGGGGTGAGCCGAAGGCGCTGGGGAACCGTTTCCCGCACCAATGCGAGAATTCGCTGCGCGATGACATCTGCCGAGGTGGATTTGCCGTAGAGACCGCGACGGGCATTGTAGGCGATGATCTCGTCCATGCCCACGCCGAAGCGCACGAGATGGGGCGGCAGATTGAAGAGGTCCTGAAACGCCCGGTTCCAGCACATCAGCCGCAATTCCTGATCGAAAACCGTCACGCCCTGCCGGGTGTGGTCGAGCCCGTGCTGAAGAAGCGTGCGGGAATACTGGATTGCCGCCGAGGCATCGTCGAGCAGCTTCAGCGCGGCTTCGGTCGAAACGTTGCGCCGTCGGAGCATCAGCGAGAGAACGAGGCGCGAGGAGGCCGCTCCGATGGCCGACGCAAGCAGTTGTTCGGCGAAACGAATGGTATGCGCGTCCGCTTCCTGACCGGGCGTGAAGATGCTGCCTTGCTGCTTCTCGAATGAGTGGAACGCCCGCTCGGTCCGCTCGTCACCAAGATAGCGCGCGACGGTGGCGCGAAGATCGTCGACGCTGACCGAGCTTCGCCAGAGTTTGAACCCGGGGCCGGTGGCCGTGGCTTCCGGGCCCGTGAACAGGCTCGCCTGAAGGCGCTCGATCGGGCTTGCTTCCCGCAGGAAGGAGAAGCCAATAAGCGCCATCGTGTTGAGCGCAAGAGAGATCACCACGCCCTGGACGAGATGCGGAACCTCAGCCCACATCAGTTGGTGCGGGGCGAGGAAGGTGATCCCCATCGGTCCTTCGCGAACGAAATGGGCAAGGTAGCCGCCTTCGCCCGCAAGGGTGGGCAGGAACAGGAGGTAGAGCCAGCTCAGGAAGCCGATGCTGAGCCCCGCGACCGCACCGGCGGCATTCACCCGCTGCCAGAAGAGTCCGAGAAAGAAGGCAGGAACGAGCTGGGCGATGGCGGCGAAGGAAAGAAGGCCGATCGAGGCTAGCGCCGCCTTCTCCGAACTCCGGTAATAAAGGAAGCCGAGGAAGAGAATGACGACAACCGCGATGCGCCGGATCGTTAGCACGGTCTGCACCATGTTCGGGCTGACGATGCGATCCGCCGGGTTCTCGCTCATCAGATCCTTCGGGCGCAGGTCGGTCCGCCGCAGAAGGAAAGGCATCGCCAGATCGTTCGAGATCATGATGCCGCAGGCGACGGATTCGACGATCACCATCGCCGTCGCGGCGGAGAGCGCGCCGATAAAGGCAATGAGTGCTATGGTGCCCGCTTCCGCGTGCAGTGGTAGCGAAAGCACCATGAAGTCGCGGTCGATCCCGGTCTGCGGAAAGGTGATGAGGCCCGCGAGTGCGATGGGGATGACGAAGATGTTGATCGCCACAAGATAGGCCGGAAACTGCCAGGCGACCTGGCGGAGATCGCGGGCATCCCGGTTCTCGACCACCATCACGTGGAATTGTCGGGGCAGGAGGAAGATCGCACAGGCCGCGAGCAGTGTCGTCGTCGTCCAGACCCAGGGGTTGGGCGGCGTCGACAGCGTCGCGGCGGCGGCTGGCACTTCCTTGGCTTTGGTGAAGAGGTCGTAGAAGCCGTCGAACATGAAGTATGCGACAAAAATGCCGACGGCGAGGAAAGCGACGAGCTTCACGAGCGATTCCGCCGCGACCGCAAGCATCAAACCGTTCTGGTGCTCGGTCGCGTCGATGTGGCGGGTGCCGAAAGCGATGGCGAAGGCGGCGAGGACGATGGTGACGAACAGCGATACGTCACCAAGAGCCGCAAGGCCGCCAAAATGCGGCACATAGCCGAACTGACGGAAGACGATGATTTCGAGCGCGGCGGAAATCGCCTTCAATTGCAGCGCGATATACGGAACGGTGCCGACAACCGCGATGACCGCGACGAGCGCTGCCACCTTGCCGCTCTTGCCGTAGCGCGCGCCGATGAAGTCGGCCACCGAGGTGATCCGCTGCGATTTCACGATATGGGTGATCCGGGCGATCAGTGGCAGGCCCAGCAGGATGCCGATCAGCGGGCCGAGATAGATCGGCAGGAAGTCGAGTCCGGCGTGCGAGGCCAGCCCAACCGAACCAAGGAAGGTCCAGGATGTGCAATAAACAGCGAGCGTGAGCGCGTAGATCGTCGAGCGCGCCCTGCCCTGCAGCAGGAAGCCTCCCCGCGTGTCGCCATAATAGGCGATTCCGAACAGGGCGAGCAGATAGAGCATCGCCGAAACGAGCGCGACCCAGCCTGTGAGCATTCCCTGTCCTGTCCCTTCTTGCGGGGAGGAGAATGTTTCATGGCGTGAGGGGCTCTGCAAGCTGACATAAGGAGGTTGTGAGTCGGAAGCCGCTGTCGATTGCCGCGTTTCAGACCTTCGTATAACGTCGGAAGCGGCGCGAGCGATAACCGGCGGAAAGTCGGGATGCGCCAGGGTAGCAGCCGGATGTCCTTGCGGAATCCGGCTTTTTGGCAGGGAAGGGCCAAACGGGAATGTTGAAAGAGTTCAAGGAGTTTGCTCTCAAGGGCAATGTGGTTGATCTGGCGATTGGCGTTATTATCGGCGCCGCGTTCGGCAAGATCGTCGACTCGATGGTGGGCGATGTCTTCATGCCGCTGATCTCGGCGGTCATTGGAAACGTCGATTTCTCGAACCTGTACCTCGTGCTCAAGGGCGCGGCGGCGCAAGGCGCGGGTCTCGCCGACGCGAAGAAGACGGCCGTCGTTCTCGGCTGGGGCAACTTCCTGACGGTTGTGATCAACTTCGTCATCATCGCGTGGGTTCTGTTCATGGTCGTCAAGGGCATGAATAACCTCAAGAAGAAGGAGGAAGAAGCGCCCACCGCCCTGACGGAGCCTCCGGCCCAGGAAAAACTGCTCATGGAAATCCGCGATCTTCTCAAGAAGTGACCGACGCATTTTCTTCCGTCATGCCGGGCCGCGTCACAAGCGCGGCCCTATTTTGTCGACCGGACCGGATTGCATGGCGCTCGGGGCTGGCCCATAACCGAACCAATGACGAATCTACCCTCTCTCGATCACTTTTCCATCCGCCCCAACGCGCTGGCCGCTCCCTCAAGCGGCATCGTCGAGGTCTTCGATTACGGCCGCAACAAGCCGGGTCTCCTGCCGCTCTGGGTGGGCGAGGGCGATCGGCCGACGCCCGCTTTCATCGCCGAGGCCGCGCGGAAATCGCTCGCGGAAGGCGAGACCTTTTATACCTATCAGGCGGGTATCCCGAGCCTGCGCGAGGCGATCGCTGCTTACCTGACGGAT
>DAORNC010000025.1:0-5025 GCA_035440785.1 Rhabdaerophilum sp.
CCCTCGCCGCGCCGATGCGCTTTGTTGGGGAAGATGCCTTCCGCGATCACCACACCGCGCCGCAGACCCTCGAACCGCCTGATGGCGAGTTCGACGCTGCCACGCGCGTTGTAAACCTCCGCCACCTCTCCCTCGGCGAGGCCGAGCGTATCGGCATCCTCGGGGTGGATCAGCAGCGAGGGAGCGATTTCGCGCGTCATCGAGCCGGGCGTTTCGGTGAAGGTCGAGTTCAGGAACTGGCGCGCGGGCGAGGTCGCGAGCCGGAACGGCAGCGAAGGATCGTTTGCCTCGATCACCTCCCAATGGTCGGGGAAACGCGGCATGGTGGCTGCCGGCCCCATCGGGCCGTCGTTCTTGAGCGGCACCTTGAGCCAGTCCGGCGCGAACCGGAACTTTCCGTCGCGGTGGCCGAACCCGGCGGTGTAATGCGCCTTCTCGAACGGCGGATCGGTATCGAGAAAACCCTGCTTTTCCAGCTCTTCGAGCGAACCCCGATTGGATTGGCGCAGTGCCCAGTCGATGTGCTCGCGCGGCGTCATCGCGAAACCAGGATGCTCGGCGCCAAGCCGTTTCGCGAGCGCACAGATGACCTCGTGATTCGAGCGGCATTCGCCCGGCGGCTCCACGAGCTTCGGACCGAGCATGATGTGGGTATGGCCGCCGCCCTGATAGAGATCGTCGTGCTCCATGAACATCGTTGCCGGCAGGACGACATCCGCCATCGCTGCTGTCTCGGTCATGAACTGTTCGTGGACGACTGTGAACAGATCCTCACGGGCAAATCCGGCTCGCACCTTGCGCTGCTCCGGTGCGACATTCGCCGGATTGGTGTTCTGGATCAGCATTGCGGTGACCGGCGGGCCGTTCTTCAGGGCGGTTGCCTCGCCCGTCAGCACTGCGCCGATGCGCGACTGGTCAAGCAGCCGCACGGATGGATCGTAGGCGTCCAACCCCTCGATCAGGCGCTTGGAGATGCCGTAGGTGCCCGAATTCGAGTGGAACGCGCCCCCACCCTCATGCTGCCAGGCACCAAGCATGGTCGGGATCGACAGTGCCGCGTGCATGTTCACCGCGCCGTTGCGCTGGCGAGAGAACCCGTAGCCGAGGCGGAAGTAGCAACGTTTCTTCTCGCCGAACAGACGTGCGGCTGCTTCGATCTCGTGGGCCGGAACGCCACAGATTGCCGCTGCCCATTCCGGCGAGCGGGTTTCAAGGTGCGCCTCGAACTCAGCCGAGAAATCGGTGTGGCTTGCGAGAAAGGCGCGATCCGCCAACTTCTCGCGCAGGAGAACGTGCATGATACCACAGGCCAGCGCGCCGTCCGTGCCGGGCTTCACAAGCAGTGCGAAATCTGCCTGCTTCATCGTTTCGTTCATGTAGATATCGACCGCGACGATCGGTGCGCCGCGTTCCTTCCGGGCGCGGATCGCGTGAGTCATCACGTTGACCTGCGTGTGAACCGGGTTGGTGCCCCAGATGATGATACAATCGGATTTCGCCATTTCGCGCGGATCGACGCCGGCGAGGCGTCCGGTTCCGGCGACGAAGCCGGTCCAGGCGGGGTTGGTGCAGATGGTATCGTACATGCCGGAGTAGCGCTTGACGTGGCGCAGGCGATGGATGCCGTCGCGCATCACGAGGCCCATCGTGCCGGCGTAGTAATAGGGCCAGACGGTTTCCGGCCCATGCTTCGCCTCCGCCGTGCGGAAGGCGTCTGCCGTGCGGTCGAGGGCCTCGTCCCAGCCGATCTCGCGGAATTGGCCCGAACCCTTGGGTCCGGAGCGCAGCAGCGGCTTGGTCAAGCGGTCCGGGTGGTGGATGCGTTCGGCGTAGCGTGCAACTTTGGCGCAGATGACCCCCGCGGTGTAGCTCTGCGCCGCGAGCCCCCTCACCCGTCCGATGCGGTTGTTGCCCAGCACCTCCACATCAAGCGAGCAGGCACTTGGACAATCGTGCGGGCAGACGGAAGGTCGGAAGAGCGATGTGACAGGCGCGTTCACGTTTGAACCTTCCCTAGTCTCAGCGATAGCGGCGCATCACTCTGTCGCCGAAAACATTGATCAGCAAGCCGGCGAAGACGACAAGGCTGCCGACGAGGATCAGCGGCGTCAGGTGCTCGCCGAAAAAGATCACGCCGCACGCGAAGCCGACGATCGGAATCAGCAACGCAAACGGTGTCACGAGGCCGACCGGATGACGGGAAAGGAGGCTGCTCCACAAACCGAAGGCAAGGATGGTTGCCGCGAGCGCGAGATAGGCGACGGAAAGCACACCGGCCCATGTCGGATGGGTGAAGGCGGCGGTGAACGCCTCGCGCCCCTCGAAAACCCATGAGATCGCCATCAGCGGTGCCGGCGCCGAAAGACTGGCCCAGACGATGAAGGCCAGCATATCAACCTTGCCTGCCTTCTTGCCGATGACATTGGCGACGCCCCAGAAGAATGCGGAACACAATACCAGCATGAATGGCAAGAGCGGCGCGCTCTGCGCCCGCTCGTAGCCGAAAATCGCGATTCCGACAAAGGCGATGCCGGCGCCGAGCATCTGCATCCGCGTCGGTGCCTCGCCAAAGACGAAGAAGGCCAGCATGATCGTGAAGAAGACCTGCATCTGCGCCAGGATCGAGGCAAGGCTGATCGGCATCCCGAGCCGGATGGCGATGAACATCAGGCTGAACATGATGACGCCCAGCGCGAAGCCATAGGCCACCAGAATCCATACCGGAATTTTTGGGCGGGGCAGGAAGAAGACCGCCGGAATCGCGGAAAACAGGAAGCGCAGCGCCGTCAGGAGGATCGGCGGCATTTCCTGGACACCGACCTTGATGGCAATGAAGGACGTGCCCCAGACGAACACCACCAAGAGGGCGAGCAAAATATCGCGGATCGGCACGGAAGGCTCCAGCGGTGGGGGCAGCAGCACTCTTAGAGCACGCCGGATGCCGGCAAGACCAATCAAAGTTTTGCACTGATTCATCAACAAAAAGGCCGGGACAATGCCCGGCCTCAAAACGCAAGATGGAACGGCAGAACGGCGATCAGCCGACGATCTCATTGCCCGAGAAGAACTGCGCGATTTCGATCGCAGCGTTTTCCGGCGAATCCGAACCGTGAACCGAGTTCTCGCCGATCGAGCGGGCGAATTTCTTGCGGATGGTGCCCTCGGCGGCATTCGCCGGGTTGGTGGCGCCCATGACGTCGCGATAGCGCATCACGGCATTCTCGCCTTCGAGAACCTGCACGACCACCGGGCCTGAGGTCATGAAATCGACCAGCTCGCCGAAGAACGGGCGCTCCTTGTGGACACCGTAGAAGGTCTCGGCCTCGCGGCGCGACATCAGGATGCGCTTCTGTGCGACGATGCGGAGCCCGGCGGATTCGATGACGGCGTTGACCGCGCCGGTGAGATTTCGCTCGGTCGCGTCTGGCTTGATGATCGAGAAGGTGCGCTGGATGCTCATTCTTTTCAGGCTCACTCGTTGGAAATCGGTTGGGAATTCGGTGTGCGGGCCATACCCGCCGGCCTCGCTGATGACAAGGGGGCGGCGCGAAAAAGCGCATCGAGGCCGTTTTCTCCTCCGTCCGCATGGTTTATGGCGAGCCATGCTTTCGCTCTCCGAATTCACCTACCGCCTCGGCCCGCGCCTCCTGATCGATCATGCCTCCGTCTCGCTGCCCAACGGCGCGCGATGCGGCCTCGTCGGGCGCAACGGTTGCGGCAAGTCGACGCTGTTCCGGCTGTTGCTCGGAGAGATCGCGGCGGAATCGGGTTCGTTCTCGCTGCCGCGCGGGGCACGGATGGGCCATGTGGCACAGGAGGCGCCGGGCGGTCCCGTTTCGCTCCTCGACTATGTTCTCGCGGCGGATACCGAGCGCGCCTCGCTTCTCGCCGAGGCCGAAACCGCAATCGATCCGCATCGCATTGCCGAGATCCAGACCCGGCTCGCCGATATCGGTGCCCATGCCGCGCCGGCGCGGGCGGCCGGCATTCTCGCCGGCTTAGGCTTCGATACCGAGGCGCAGGCGCGGCCTTGCTCCGATTTCTCCGGGGGCTGGCGGATGCGCGTTTCCCTCGCGGCGATGCTGTTCCTCGAACCCGACATGCTGCTGCTCGACGAGCCGACCAACTACCTCGATATCGAGGGGGCGATCTGGCTCAAGGCGCATCTGAAGCGCTATCCGCACACGCTACTCGTCGTCAGCCACGACAAGGACTTCCTCGACGAGGTTTGCGACCATATTCTCCACCTCGACCGCGGCAAGATGGTGCTTTACCGCGGGAACTACGCGAATTTCGCCCGCCAACGCGCCGAGAAGGCGATGCTCGCCGAAAAGGAGGCCGACAAGGTCGCGGCGCAGCGCGCGCATCTCCAGGCGTTTATCGACCGGTTCAAGGCCAAAGCCTCCAAAGCCAAGCAGGCCCAGAGCCGTGTGAAGCAACTCGAAAAGCTCGGGCCGGTTGCGACCTTCTCCGCCGAGGAGGCGGCGCGACTTCATCTGCCGAACCCGGAAAAACCTCTCGCCCCGCCGATTGTGGCGATGGATGGGGCGTCCGTCGGTTACGGCGAACGGGTGGTCCTGAGGAACCTTAACCTCTTCATCTCGGATGACGATCGCATCGGCCTGCTTGGTCAGAACGGAAACGGCAAGTCGACGCTGGTAAAGCTGATCGCCGGGCGGCTCCAAGCCATGTCCGGCAAGGTCACACGCGCGACCAAGCTCGACGTCGCCTATTTCGCGCAGCACCAGCTCGACGAACTTTCCGAAAGCGACACCCCCTATCTGCTGGTCCGGCGCCGCATGCCGCAGGCAGGCGAAGCGCAGGTTCGGGCGAAGACAGCGCAGCTCGGTTTCGGCGCCGACAAGGCCGATACAGAGGTCGCGCAGCTCTCCGGCGGCGAGAAGGCGCGGCTGCTGCTCGGTCTCGCGGCTTTCGATGGCCCGCACCTCCTGATCCTCGACGAGCCGACCAACCATCTCGATATCCCGATGCGCGAGGCGCTCGTCGAGGCACTTGCGGAGTACA
>DAORNC010000025.1:5035-11782 GCA_035440785.1 Rhabdaerophilum sp.
TCATCATCGTCAGCCATGACCGCGCGATCCTCGATGCTTCCTGCGACCGTCTCTGGCTGGTCGCGGAGGGTGTGGTGAAGACCTTCGAGGGCGATCTCGACGATTATGAAGCGATGGTCGTCTCGTCCCGCGGCGCCGAGACAGGCAAGCGCGAGGGCCCCGGCACCGGCCCGGCCCCGTCGGCGCGCCGCGAGGCGGCGGAGAAGCGCGCCAACCTCAAACCACTGCGCGAGAAAGCGAAAGCGCTCGAAAGCCAGCTTGAGAAGTTCAGCACCCTCCTCGCCCGTGCCGACGAGGCGCTCGCCAACCCCGATACTTTCGCCAAATCGCCCGAACGCGCGGCGCAGATCGCCAGAGACCGGGCGATTCTCGCCGAACGGATCGCGGAAACCGAAGGGGAATGGCTCTTGGTGATGGGAGAGCTGGAGGGGGCGTGATACGCGCGTTCGTGCTGTCCGGCACAAACGACGATAGAAGTTATGCTAGTTTTGGTCAGGCCCTTCCTGCACACGGAGCATTTCCTTGAAACCTCTTCTTCTTGCCCTTGCGTTTTGGGTGGCGCCATTCGCCGCCTACGCAGCCGATGCGCCTGGCTGCAAGGATCCCGCCGATCTGCGTCGGTTCGAGCGATCTGAACTGATCGTGTGCGGCGAGCGGGACTTTGCGCCCTACCTTCTGCCGACGGGTAAACTGGACGCATGGAACTACACGACCCAGAAGCCGGAATTCGCCGCCAAGCTCGACCTTTCCGGCCGCCTCCGGCAGCGGATCTATCGCGCGCCGGTTGGGCCTTCCTCCAGCGAGGTTTTCGAGAACTATCGCCTCGAACTCGAGGCCAAAGGCTATACCTCTCTCTATCAGGCTTCCGGCCTCGCTTTCGGGAGCGATCAGGGACGCTATTTCGAGAATGTCTCGCGGATCGGCGGGCAGTTGATGGCCTATTCGCCGCAGAAATCGCATGTCATGGCGGCAGTGAAGGAAACCGATGGCCGGAAAACCCATCTCCTCCTCTATGTCGTCGAATACGCCGGCGGTTATCATCCTCGTATCCAGATCGAGCCGGGGCGTGTGCTTGTGCAGATCGATACGCTTGAAAGCGGTGATCTCTCCGAGCGCATGCAACTCGTCAAGGCGGATGAAATCAGTCGCGCGCTGGAACGGGACGGCAAGATCGCGATCTACGGAATCCTCTTTGATTTCAACAGGGCGGATATCAAGCCGGATTCGCGCCCGGCGCTCGATGAAATCGGGCGTTATCTCAGGGCCAACTCAAACCGGAAGCTCTATGTCGTCGGTCATACCGACAGTGTTGGCGGCTTCGATTCAAACCTCCGGCTTTCGGTTGCACGGGCAACGTCCGTCGCGCAGGATCTGGTTCAGCGTTACGGCATCGCGCCAGAGCGGCTCAAGCCGGCCGGCGCCGGGCTGATGGTTCCGTTGGCCTCCAATGCGGACGAGGCCGGGCGGGCGAAGAACCGGCGCGTCGAACTGGTTCTTCAGTAATCAGGTCGGTGTCTCGACCTTCTTGTGCGGGATCCGGCTCTCGGTGATGATGAAAAGCACGACCAGCACCCAAGCGGTGATGTGAATCATCGAGACCAGCATCGTGCGGTCACCGGTGCCATAATTCGCCAGCACATCATAGGTCGCGTTGTAGAGCGAACCGCCCTTCCCCGCTGCACGGATGTCGGTAAGGAACGCGTTGTACAGCCGATAACCTGCCGTCAGTGCGCTCCAGTTCAGCCAGCCAAACACGGAATAGAACAGCGTCACGAACAGGCGTTCGAGTGTCGTCATCTTGCGCTTCATCGCGTAGATGCCGCCGACCAGCGTGATATGCACGAAGATGAACATGTTCCATGCCGTATCGATCGGCGTGCCGGACAACAGAAATTGCTGGATGAGTTCCTGAACGTTCATGGGGCGATGGTCCGCGTGATTAAGCCTTCTTCACCCAGCGGCCGCCGTCCTGCTGCCAGTAGGTCGCGGGATGGCCGAGGCCCTTGATGGTTTTCCAGGCCGCGCGCGCTTCGTCGAGCGCCTCGCCGTCCTCACCATCGAACATCAGAACAATGCGTTCGAACTCGTAGGCCGCAGGAAGCGGCGCTCGATCGATCAGGAACAGCACCTCGGCGCCATTGATGCGCGTGTCTTTCGTGGTGAGCAGGATCGGCTGATGCTCGGCATCGCCCTCCTCCTCGCGGCCGTGCGGCAGGAAGCTGTCTTCCTTGTAACTCCACAGCGCCTCGTCGATCACGGCGAGACGCTCCTCGGTGCCGGAACGGATGACAGCGTTCCAGCCCTTCTCGACAGCCTTCTCGACAAGTTGCGGCAGCGCCTTTTCAAGGCGCTGTCCCTGAAGGTGATAGAAGAGGACCTCGGCCATTTCAGGCTTCGTAATTATCCGCCACGAGGCGGTCGAGCAGGCGCACGCCGAATCCAGAGCCCCACGACTTGTTGATGTCTGTCTGCGGCGAGCCCATCGCCGTGCCGGCGATATCGAGGTGCGCCCACGGGCAGCCATCGACGAAGCGCTGGAGGAATTGCGCGGCCGTGATCGAACCGCCGAAGCGGCCGCCGGAATTCTTCACATCGGCAAACTTCGAATCGATGATCTTGTCGTATTCCGGGCCCAGCGGCATCCGCCACAGCTTCTCGCCGGTCGTCGTTCCGGCCTTGGCGAGATTGGCTGCGAGCTCGTCGTTGTTCGAGAACAGGCCCGCCATCTCCTGTCCAAGCGCAACCATGATCGCGCCGGTGAGGGTCGCGAGGTTGACCATGAACTTCGGATTGAACTTCTGCTTGGTGTGCCAGAGGATGTCCGCCAGCACGAGGCGGCCTTCGGCGTCGGTGTTGATGATCTCGATCGTCTGGCCGGACATCGAGGTGACGATATCGCCGGGCCGCTGCGCCTTTCCATCCGGCATGTTCTCGACGAGGCCAATGACACCGATGACATTGGCGCGAGCCTTGCGGGCTGCGAGCGTGTGCATGAGGCCGACGACCGCGGCCGCACCGCCCATGTCGCCCTTCATGTCCTCCATGCCCTGCGCCGGCTTGATCGAGATGCCGCCTGTATCGAACACCACACCCTTGCCGACGAAGGCGATCGGGGCGTCCTTCTCGTTCTTGGAGCCGAGCCATTTCATGATGACGACATGGCTCTCCTCGGCAGAGCCCTGCCCGACACCGAGCAGTGCGCGCATGCCGAGCTTCTTCAGTTCCTTCTCACCCAGCACATCGATCTCAACCCCGAGCTTTTCGAGTGCGGCGGCGCGCTTGGCGAATTCGCCCGGCGTGAGCACGTTCGGCGGCTCGTTGACGAGATCGCGCGCAAGTTCGACGCCGGCGTAGACCGCGTCGCGCGTCTTGAGTTCCTTACGAGCGGCCGCAGCATTGGCGGTGAGCAGCGTCACGGTCGTGTTCTTCTGCTCAGGCTCGTCCGGCTTCTTCTTGGTCTGGTAGCGATCGAACCTGTATGCGGCAAGGCGCATCCCGAGCGCCATCTCCGCGATATCGGCCGGGACCATGTCGCCTTCCGGCAAGGCAGCGATGAGCGTCACGTCGCGGTTCGCAGGAAGCTTCGCCCGGATCTGCCCGCCGAGCTTGAGAAGATCGCGCGGTCCCTCGCCCTTCTCCGCACCGATCAGCACGAGCGTCGCCGGCTTGTCGCCGAGACCGGTTTCCGCCGGCAGGATAAGCGCCGAGCCGGATTTCGCTTGAAAGCTGTCGGCGGCGGCAGCAGCAGCGATGCGCGTGCTCAATGCCTTGCCGAGGCGCTTGGCAACGGATGGCGCAAGCGCGCCTTCCTTGCCGACGAACACGGCTACCGCGGAGCCGAAGGCCTCGTCGAGCCCGGCGACGGCGATTTTCAGGGGATTGGACATCGAGTTTCCTTTCGGCGCCTTTCGTGCCGGAAGTGGCGTGCGAAACAGGCGGAATCATGAACGATCGCGGCTGAAGGTGGAGCGCTTTTGTGGTTGCCGCAAGAGTATCGTGCGGCGGCTTTCGATCTTGAGCGGCTTGCTGTTGCCGCAATTTCGGGCCAAACAGGCGCCGGGGAGAAAACGTTTCGCATGCCGTTGATCGAGCGCTACATTCTCAGGATCGCCGCGAGCGCGTTTCTCGTGTGCATCGGGGCGCTGACGGCCGTCATCTGGTTGACGCAGGCGCTGCGCGAGTTGAACCTCGTTACCGGCAAGGGGCAGACCTTCCTCATCTTCCTCAAGGTCACGCTGTTCTCGTTGCCGGCGCTGATCATGGTGATTGCGCCGCTCGCGCTCTTCATTGCGATCCTCTATACCCTCAACCGCCTCAATGGCGACAGCGAACTCATCGTGATGAATGCCGCCGGCATCGCGCCGCGCACACTGCTGCGCCCGCTCCTCGCGCTGACGTTGTTCGTCTCGGTGTTGGTCGGCACGATTTCGATTTACGTCATGCCCGAGAGCTTTCGTGCCCTGCGGACGCTAGTCACCAAGATCCGCGCCGATGTGGTGACGCGGATCGTGCAGGATGGGAAGTTCATCCAGCTCGATCAGGGAATCATGTTCCACTATCACCAGCGGCTGCCGGGCGGCGCGATGGGCGGGGTGATGATCAACGATTCGCGCGATCCGAAATCGACCGCGACCTATCTCGCCTCGCGTGGCCTCGTCACCGAGATCGAGGGCCGGACCTACCTGATCCTCGACAAGGGCTCGATGCAGCGCCAGAGCCCGCAGCAGCGCGACAGCGCGATCATCGCCTTCGAACGCTATGTGTTCGATCTCGACCAATTTGAACAGGCGACCGGCAAATACAATCTCAAGCCACGCGAACGCACCACCTGGGAGCTGTTCTTCATTAATCGGAACGACGATTTCGTGAAGTCGATCTACGGTCGATTCCGTGCCGAACTGCATGACCGGTTGACCAATCCGCTCTATCCGCTGGCGACGCTCGCCATCGCCTTCGCCGCGCTCGGCAGCGCACGCACCACGCGCCAGAGCCGAGGCGCGGCCATTCTCGGTGCGGTGGTGGCGCTGGTGCTGATGCGCATTCTCGGCTTTGCGGCGGCAAGTCTTTCCGTCCGCTCGGTTGCCGGTGCGGTGATGATGTATGCCGTTCCGGTCGGCTTCACCATCGGCGGCGCGGTTTACGGCATGCGCGCGTTCTGGCCGATCCGCCGGAAGCGGACCATCGACTGGAACGATGTCACGACACGGCTCCTCGCCCTCCTGCCGGCGCGGTTGAGACCAAGCACATGACCGGCTCTTCACCATGATCGGCCGCACGCTCGGGCTCTATTTCGCGAAACGTTTCGCGAGCGCGATGTTCATCGTCTTCGCGACAGTGTTCGTGCTGATCTACACCATTGATTTTGTCGAACTGATGCGGCGCGCGGGCGATGCGGTCGGCGCCGGCACCGGGACAATGGCGAAGCTCGCACTGTTCCGGACGCCGGCAACGGCGGAGCGTGTCGTGCCCTTCGGCATGCTGTTCGGCGGCATGGTCGCCTTTATCGGCCTTTCGCGCCGGCTCGAACTGGTGGTAGCGCGGGCTGCCGGTATTTCCGCCTGGCAATTCATCACGCCGGCCCTGCTCGTCGCGCTGGTGACCGGGCTTTTCATCGTCGCGGCCTACAACCCGGTTGCTTCCGCGCTGAAGGATCGCGCGAATGCGCTCGAAGCCCAGATTTTCCGGCGCGGTGGTGTCGCGCTCGGCAAGGAGGTGTGGCTGCGCCAGCGTTCCGTCGACGGCGAGGCGATCCTGCGGGCAACAAGCTTCGACATGGACAACGGCACGCTGCTCGGCGTGACGGCATATGTCATGGACGGCTCGAACCAGTTCCTCGAACGCATCGAGGCGCCGGAGGCGCAATTGCGGAAAGGGTTCTGGCGGTTCGTCAAGGCAAGGGTCGTTTCCGTCGACGTTGAACCGGAATCGCACGAGGCCTACCTGATCGCGACCAACCTCACCGTGGACGAAATCCGCTCGTCGCTGGGGCCGGGACAGGCTGTGTCATTCTGGTCGCTGCCGGGCATTGTTTCGCGCCTCGAACTTGCCGGACTGGACGCGACCCGCTATCGCCTCATATACCAGACTCTGCTGGCGCGACCGGGGCTCCTGGTTGCGATGGTTTTGCTCGCCGCTTGTTTTTCGTTAAAGTTTTTACGATCAGGTGGTCTGGCTCGAATGGTGTTGGGTGGTGTGAGCGCGGGTTTTGCCCTCTTTGTCGCGACGCAAGTCGCCGAAGACCTGGGAAATGCGGGGGTCGTCTCGGCCGGATTCGCAGCCTGGGTTGCGCCTTCGCTCGCCTCCGCTTTCGGCGTTCTGACGCTTCTTCACAAGGAAGACGGCTGATGAGCGCCCCGTTTGCCAAGAATCGCATGGAATGGTTAACGCTTCGCAAGGCCCTTCTCGGGTCCGTTGCGTTGGCCGTTCTTGGCCTTTCGATGCCCGCGCCGGTCGCGGCGCAGACGCTGAATGACCGCCTCGCGGCACGCGCGCAGAACTACAAGAAATCGCGGATGCTCGTTGATGCGAAGGAGGTCGTCTACGACCGCGATCGCGACCTCGTCAGCGCGGTCGGCGATGTGCAGATTTATTATCAGGGCCGCGTCCTCGAAGCCGACCGCGTGACCTACGACCGGAAAAACAAGCGCGTCTACGCCGAGGGCAACGCCCGCATGACCGAAGCCGACGGCACCAAGTCCTACGGCGACCGCTTCGACCTCACCGACGATTTCAAGAACGGCTTCATTG
>DAORNC010000025.1:11902-20893 GCA_035440785.1 Rhabdaerophilum sp.
GCAAGGACGATCCGTCGAAGCCGCCGCTATGGCAGGTCAAGGCCAAGCGGATCATTCACAACAATACCGAGCAGCGCATCTACTACGAGAATGCCACGATCGAGTTCTGGGGTGTGCCGTTGGCGTGGTTCCCGTTCTTTGCCGCGCCGGACCCCACCGTGAACCGCCTTTCGGGTGTGCTTTCGCCGCGCTTCGTCTCGAAGACCAAGCTCGGCTACGGCGCTTCGATCCCGGTCTACTGGGCCGCCGGAAAGAACTACGACGTCACCTTCACGCCGACCTATTTCTCGAAGCAGGGTTTCCACGGCGACGTGCTGTGGCGTCATCGACTGGAAAACGGTTCCTACAACATCCGCGCCAACGGGATTTTCCAGCAGGATCGCGGCCAGTTCCGCGACCCAGCCTATTTCGGGCAGGCCGACCGGCTGTTCCGCGGCTCGATCTCCTCGGCCGGCAAGTTCCATCTCAACGAGAAATGGACCTTTGGCTGGAACGGCGCCATTGCGACCGACCGGTTCTATTTCAACGATTACAAGGTCAAGCCGACCTCGCTCTCGGCGGCTTTCTATCAGGAATCGATCTCGTCGGTTTACCTGCGCGGCCAGGGCACGCGCAGCTGGTTCGATCTCTCCGCCTATCACTTCCTCGGCCTTTCGACCTCGGATTGGCAGCAGCAGATCGGTTCGGCCGCCCCGACCTTCGATTTCGAGCGCCGCTTCACGCCGGCCGGCATCGGCGGCGAGCTGACCATCAGCGCCAACGCGGCGGCGATCCACCGTGACGCGGCCTTCTACCAGCCGCTGCAGAGCGGCAATCTGACGCTGCTCAACTACTCCGGCACGACGGGTAAATACCTCGCTTGCGCGACGGCAACCGGCGGCTCCTACACGCCGGGTCAGTGCCTCCTGCGCGGCTTCGCCGGCGACTACATGCGCACCAGCTTCGAGGTTTCTTGGCGCAAGCAGTTCATCGATCCTGTCGGACAGGTCTGGACGCCGTTCGCGAGCCTGCGGGGCGATCTTGCCTGGCTGCAGGTCAAGCAATCGGGTTACAACAGCCCGGCCAATGTCTTTCCGACCGGCCGCTACGGCAACGATAACCAGAGTGCCTTCTTCGGCGGCAACGCGGACAATTTCCTGTTCCGCGGCATGCCGACTATCGGCATCGAATATCGCTATCCGTTCTTCGCCGCCTCGGGTTTCGGCACGCATCATTTCGAACCGATCGTGCAGTTCATCGCCCGCCCCAACGAGCAGCGCATCGGTAAGCTGCCGAACGAGGACGCCCAGAGCCTCGTGTTCGATGAGAACTCAATTTTCGCGCTCAACAAATTCTCCGGCTATGACCGCGTCGAGGGCGGCACGCGCCTCAACTACGGCGGTCGCTACAGCTTCACCGCCAATAACGGCGCCTATGTCAGCCTGCTGTTCGGTCAGTCCATCCATATCGCTGGCCGCAATTCCTTTTCCCAGTTCGACCTGGCCAATACGGGGCGCAATTCGGGCCTTGAAAGCCGCCAGTCCGATTTCGTGACCGCCGCGACCTTCCAGCCGAACGTGACCTCGACCTTTACGGCGCGCGGCCGCTTCGACGAGCGGACGCTGGCGCTCAAGCGCCTCGACATCGAGGGGTCGACGAAGATCGGCAAGAGTGTCGAGCTGGCTGCGCTCTATTCGCGCATCGCGCCACAGCCGGAACTGGGTTACAGCCTGCGTCGAGAGGGCGTGCATCTCAAGAGCCGGATCGATCTGCCGCGTAATTTCTACGTCACCGGCTCGGTGCTGTTCGACCTTGATCGCTACCTGACGCTGCGGGCGGTGGGCATCGACAAGGAACGCTGGAGTGTCGCCGGCACGACGCTCGGCTTCGGCTATAAGGACGAGTGCACGGATTTCTCGCTGCTCTATTCGCGCACCTATAACGACTATATCAGCGGCACGAATCTCCGGACGACGACGTACCTGATGAAGCTTGAGCTGAAGGATCTCGGCGATTCAACCCTCGCCCGAAGGACGTCACGCTAATGCATTTCTCCACGCCCGCCTGTATCCGCTTCCTCCGCCGTCTCGCGTTGACCGGATGGACAGCCGCCGCGCTCGCTTTCTCGGCACCTGCCGGTATCGCGCTGGCGCAGAATGTCGTCGCGACCGTCAACGGCAAGGCGATCACGTCTTTTGATGTCCAGCAGCGCATCAAGCTCGGATCGATGACGCAGAAGCGGGCAGTCAACGGCAAGATCGCGCTTCAGGAACTGATCGACGATCAGGTCAAGATCCTGGAAGCCCGGCGCATCGGCTACCGCGTCACGGAGGATGGCGTCGACTTCGAGTTCACCCGCCTCGCGAAGGGCTACAATCAATCGGCGAGTCAATTCGCCGATACACTTCGCCGAGCGGGGTTGGAGCCGGAACTTCTGCGCGAAAGCATGCGCGCCAATCTCGCCTGGGAAGCGCTGCTGCGCGACCGGGCGCGGATGGGGTCCCATGTCACGCGTGAAGAGATCGATGCCGAGATCAGCAAGAAGAAGGCTGGCGAAGGCACCATCACGGAATATGAGTTGGTTCAGGTGCTTTTCATCGTGCCGCAGGGCAGCGGAAAGGCTGGCGCCCAGCAGCGGGCTGCAGCTTCCGCACGCGCTGGTTTCTCTTCGTGCGAGGATGGCATCGAGAAGTTCCGCACCATGACCGATGTGGCCGTGAAGGACCGCGTGACGCGGACGAGCAGTGATCTCAACCCGGCGCTCCGCAAACTGCTGGACCAGACGCCTGCCGGCAAGATGACCCCGCCCAGCGCGACCCAACAGGGCTACGAGGTCATCGCCGTCTGTGCCAAGAAACAACGCGACAATCCTGAACTTGAGCGCTCGGCGATCGCCAACGAGCTGACCCAAAAGAAGTTCCAGGAAGGCGCGAAGGGCTACCTCGAGTCCCTGCGCAAGAAATACAACATCGTCTATCGCCGCTAGGCGGCAACGATGCTGGATTTGCTTCCGCCGCTGCGTGAAGTCATCCGGACGCATGGGCTCGATGCGCGGAAATCGCTTGGCCAGAATTTCCTGCTTGACCTCAATATCACCTCGAAGATCGCCCGCGCGGCCGGATCGCTCGAAGATCATGTCGTCATCGAGGTCGGCCCAGGGCCCGGCGGCCTGACCCGCGCGCTGCTGGCGCATGGCGCCGCCCATGTGATCGCCATCGAGCGCGACCATCGCTGCATGGGTGCGCTGGCGGAAATATCCCAAGCTTATCCCGGCCGACTGACGGTCATCGAAGCGGATGCGATGGCTTTCGATCCCGTGCCGTTGCTTGAAGGCAGGCGCGCGCGCATCGTCGCGAACCTACCTTATAATATCGGGACGCAGCTGCTGATTGGCTGGCTGCGCGCCGAGCCTTGGCCGCCATTCTATGATTCGCTGACGCTGATGTTCCAGCGCGAGGTGGCGAGGCGGATCGTCGCGACGCCGGAGCACACCGACGATTACGGCCGTCTCGGCATCCTCGCGAATTGGCGCTGCGCAACGAAGATCCTGTTCGATCTGCCTCCGGCCGCTTTCACGCCACCACCCAAGGTCACGTCGAGCGTCGTGCATCTCGTGCCGCACCTGTCGCCAGAGCCGGTCTCGCTCACAGCGCTGGAAAAAGTCACAGCCGCCGCCTTCGCCCAACGCCGGAAGATGTTGCGTCAGAGCCTCAAGCCGCTGGGCGATGTTTTCGGGCTGCTCGCTGCCGCGGGGCTGGACGGGTCAGAAAGGCCTGAAACGCTGCCTGGGGCGGCTTTCTACGCGATGGCGCGGGCACTCGACGCGCGCTAGCTCGCTCGGCCGATCAACCGCCCTTGGCGAGAACCTTGGTCAGATCCTGCAACAGGACGCGGACATCATCCACGAGATGCGCTTGCCGATGCCGCTTCATTCGCTCGGCGGTGAGAATCTGCTTCAATTCGCCGAAACAGCGATCGATATCCTCGTTGACCAGCACGTAGTCGTAATCATTCCAGTGCGCGATCTCGGTCTCGGCGGTCTGAAGCCGCCGGAAAATCACATGATCCGCATCCTCGGCGCGGCGTTTCAGGCGGCGCTGCAGTTCCTCGATCGAGGGCGGGAGGATGAAGACGCTCACGACATCGGGCCGCATCCGTTGGTAGAGCTGCAGCGTGCCCTGGACATCGATATCGAACAGGATGTCGTTGCCTTCGGCAAGCGCCAGCTCAACGGGGCTGCGTGGAGTTGCGTAGAAATTGCCGTGCACCTCGGCCCATTCGAGCAAATCGCCGCGCTCCCGCATCGCCTGGAATGTCGGCACGTCGATAAAGCGGTAGTGAACGCCGTCGACCTCGCTGGGTCGACGCTGGCGCGTTGTGACCGACACCGACAGGCGGATGGAAGGATCAGCCTGGAGAAGGAGGCGCGAAAGCACGGATTTCCCCGCGCCCGAAGGCGAGGAAATCACGAACATCATGCCGCGCCGGTTCTTTTGCATGTCGAGCCCCTGCCCGTTCGACCGATGGATCACTGTACCGAATTCGCAGTCGGCGGCGATTGCAGCGGCTGACGCGTCGCGGCATTCGGCACCGCACCCGGCGCGGGTGTCGTCGTGGCGCCGCTCTGTCCGGATTGCAGGCGGAGCGCCTCGATCTGGCGCCAGCGAGCCACGTTGCGGTTGTGCTGCTCCAGCGATTCCGCGAAGGCGTGGCCACCGGTGCCATCCGCGACGAAATAGAGATCGCCGGTCTGCGAGGGATTGGCGGTCGCCTCGAGCGCGGCGCGGCCAGGATTGGCGATCGGCCCCGGTGGCAAGCCGGTGATGACATAGGTGTTGTAGGGGGTTGCCTTGTCGATCTCCGCGCGGGTGAGGCCACGTCCCAGCGTCGCCTTGCCGCCGACCAGCCCGTAGATGATGGTCGGATCCGATTGCAGCTTCATCTTCTTTTCGAGGCGGTTGTAGAACACGCTCGCCACGCGGCCGCGCTCGTCCGCGCGCCCGGTCTCGCGTTCCACGATCGAGGCGAGCGTGACGAGTTCGCGCGTCGATTTCAGCGGTAGATCCTTGGCGCGCCGGTTCCAGACCTCCTGAAGCACGCGCTTGTGCTCGCGCTGCATGCGTGCCAGCAGAGCCTCGCGCGGCGTGCCGCGGTTCACCTTGTAGGTGTCGGGCAGCAGCGTGCCCTCGACAGGCACCTGCGCGATCTCGCCGACGAGAAGGTCATTCTCCTTGAGGCGCTGGACGATCTGCTCGCTCGTCAGCCCTTCGGGAATGGTGATCGTATGCTCGACAGAACGGCCGGAGGTGATGATCTCGATCACCTCGTTCATCGTCACGTGGCGCTTGAAAAGATACTCGCCCGATTTGGCGCGGTTGTTGGCCGAGGACGAGGAGAACTTTGCCTGAAGATCGCGCCAGAAAAGTGCAAGCCATAGCCAGCCGGACTTTTCGATCACGCCTTCGTTGGCCAGTTGCTCGGCGATGTCGTCAGATGTCGATCCCCGCTCGATGATGACGAACTTATCGGCCGTCAGCGGACCTTCCGCGGCAAACTGCTTGCGGCCCACGGCAATGCCGCCGGCGAGGACGAGCACGAGGATCAATGCGCCGGTCATCAGGCCCGAAAACAGGCCGATCAGCCCGGTCTTTCGGCGTTTCGTCGGCGGCGGCGGGGCGACGGTCGCGCTCACCGCTTCGCCAACCGCCGGACGGCGGCGGCCGCTGAACCAGCCGCGACGGACGGTGTCCTCATTCGGGTCGCTCGGTGTTTCCGGCTTAAGCGCCATCCTCTCGCCTCTCCCGCCCTGAGGGCGGTCTCTTGCTGGCGGCCCTTTTCGACCGCGATTTCAGGCTGCCGGTATTCCCGACAAATATGGCGAAAACGGGCTGGGCCCGGTCGCTCTTACACGTAACGCCTTATGACCAGCGAGGCGTTGGTGCCGCCGAAGCCAAAGGAATTCGACAGCGCGACGTCGATCTTCCGCGGTCGGGCCTTGTGAGGCACCAGATCGACAGGCGAATCGACCGAAGGATTGTCGAGGTTGATGGTCGGCGGAGCGATCTGGTCACGGATCGCGAGGATCGAGAAGATGGCCTCGATCGCACCGGCAGCGCCAAGGAGGTGGCCCGTCATCGACTTGGTGGAGGACATCGAGAGATTGCGCGTCTCGTTCCCGAGCAGACGCAGTACGGCATTAAGCTCAATCTCGTCACCGACGGGCGTCGAGGTGCCGTGAGCATTGATATAGTCAATATCGGCGGGCGTGATACCGGCGCGCTTCATCGCTGCCTGCATGCAGCGGAATGCGCCATCGCCGTCTTCGGCCGGCGACGTGATGTGATAGGCGTCGCCAGACATGCCGTAACCCACGATTTCGGCGTAAATCTTCGCGCCGCGCGCCTTGGCATGCTCAAGTTCCTCGAGCACGACGATCCCGGCGCCCTCGCCCATGACGAACCCGTCACGGTCCTTGTCGTAGGGGCGCGAGGCGCGGGTCGGGTCATCGTTGAAATTGGTCGAAAGCGCGCGGCAGGCGGCGAAGCCCGCCATCGAGATGCGGGAGACCGGCGATTCGGAACCACCGGCAACCATGACGTCGGCATCGCCCAGAGCGATCATGCGGGCACCGTCGCCAATCGCATGCGCGCCGGTCGAGCAGGCGGTAACGACCGCGTGGTTGGGGCCTTTGAGGCCATGCTCGATGGAGATGTACCCCGAGGCGAGATTGATCAGCCGGCCGGGAATGAAGAAGGGCGAGACGCGGCGCGGACCGCGTTCCGCAAGGAGCACGGCGGTTTCGGAAATGCCGCCGATGCCACCGATGCCCGAGCCGACGACGACGCCGGAGCGGGTCTGATCCTCATAGGATGTCGGTTGCCAGCCGGCGTCGGCCAGCGCCTGTCGGGCGGCGGCCATCGCGAAAATGATGAACTCGTCGACCTTGCGCTGGTCTTTCGGGTCCATCCATTCGTCGGGCCGGAAATCGGCCGCACCGTCACCGCGCGGGATCAGGCATGCGATCCTGGCCGGCAGATCGGACGTCTCGAACGTATCGATCTTCCGCGCTGCCGACTTGCCGGCAAGAATACCGGCCCAGCTGGGCTCCACGCCGCAACCAAGCGGCGAGACCATGCCGAGACCGGTTACGACAACCCGACGGAGCATGCGTGCATACCTGGCCGAACGGCAGCGCTCAGGCCGCGTTCTTCTCGAGGAACTTCACCGCATCGCCAACGGTGACGATCGTTTCGGCGGCATCATCCGGGATTTCGACGCCGAATTCTTCCTCGAACGCCATGACGAGCTCGACCGTGTCGAGGCTGTCGGCACCCAGATCATCGATGAAATTGGCATTCTCGACGACCTTGTCGGCATCGACGCTGAGATGCTCGATGACAATCTTTTTCACGCGCTCAGCGACATCGCTCATGGTGAACCCTTCTCTTGAGGTACGACACTTCAGGACAAGACGCTCCGCACCGGCACCATGCCGGAACGGGCGCAACCCGCTGCTTCCCTTCCAAAGCCGGAGGGGAATGTCAACGTGCAGCGCGGTCGGAGGTATCAAAAAATAGCCGCATTGAGACCTTTTGTGATCGATCGACATTGCGGGCGAGCCTGCCGCGAACTCTGTCCAACCGGGACGACTCCATGCTTTCCCGTGCCGATTTCGCAATGTTGTCCGCCGGTTTCGGCGAGCGTTGGCCCGGCACCGCCGCCTCGCTTCTCCTGCACGGCGTTCTGCTGGTGTCGCTCGGCCTTACATGGCGCGCGTCGCCGAAGCCGATGTCTTTAACCGAGTGGTCGGCTGTGGAAATCGTGGACGAGCACCAGGAAATGACGATGCTGCCGTCGGTGTTTCCCGCCCCGCCGGCCTCTGTCTCTTCCCTCACGAGGGATCAGCCGTCCACCGAGCCGCCGCGCGCGCCTACTCGGTTGCCTCAGGCTCCAGGGGGCGCTGACGGTGGTAAGGTTCGAGCGGAGCGCATGTTCTCGCAGGCGCTTCTGGCAGGACCTTATGGCGCGGCAATGAAGCGCGAGCTCGGGCGGATGGAGGGCGAAACACGCCTTGTCCAGCTCTGCAACATCGAGGCGATGGCACAGATCGACCAGATGAGAACAGATCGCACCCATGCCCAGCGCGTGGTCGCCTATGCCCGAAGCATGCCGCAGGTGCGTCGGTCCTTCATCCGCGCACCGGGCGCAGCGGTCGATCTCGGCGGCCGCTGGATGCGCCTCGGCTATACCTGCGAACTCGCACCGGATGGAAAAGTCGCCGGGTTCGAGTTCCGGCTTGGAGCCGAAATCACGGCGAAGGACTGGGAGCGTTTCTCGCTCCCGCCGCCGGGCAGGACAGCGCTGGACTAGTCCCGGACTAACCGTTTCTGGCGTCAGATGCGGGCCATGCCGCCATTCACATGCAGCGTCTGGCCGTTGACATAGGCCGCCTCGACGCTCGCAAGATAGGCGACGGCGGAGGCGATCTCCGCGCCGGTGCCCATGCGCCCGGCGGGGATCGAACCCATGATTGCCTCGCGTTGCTTGTCGTTGAGGGCGTCGGTCATCGCACTCTCGATGAAGCCCGGTGCGACGCAGTTCACAGTAATGCCCCGGCTGGCGATTTCCGCCGCGAGGCTCTTGGTCATGCCGATCATCCCGGCCTTGGCGGCGCAATAGTTCGCCTGTCCCGGATTGCCAGTGACGCCGACAACCGAGGTGACGCCGATGATGCGGCCGAAGCGGCGCTTCATCATGCCCTTCACCGCTGCGCGCGCGAGAATGAACGACGAGGTGAGGTTGACCGCGAGCACGCTGTCCCACTCCTCGTCCTTCATGCGCATGAAGATGTTGTCGCGGGTGATACCTGCGTTGTTGACGAGGATATCGAGGCCGCCCATCGCCTTCTCGGCTTCCGGCACCAGCGCCTCCACCGAGGTGCGGTCCGAGAGGTTGGCGGTGACGACGTGGGTCCGCTCGCCGAGCTTCGCCGCCACGGCCTCAAGCGCCTCA
>DAORNC010000025.1:20928-22376 GCA_035440785.1 Rhabdaerophilum sp.
GTCGCGCCCTGCGCGTGCAGCGCCTCGGCAATGGCGGAACCGATGCCGCCCGAGGCGCCGGTGACGAGGGCGAATTTGCCGGAAAGATCAAACATGGGGTTTTCCTTGTTCTCAGGCCGTGAAAGCCGAAATCTCGTCGGGACCAGAGACATTGCTCGCCTCGCTCCCTGCCACAAGCCGCTTGGCGATGCCGGTCAGCACCTTGCCCGAGCCGCATTCGACGAATTTTGTCACGCCTGCGCTGCCAAGCCAGAGCATCGACTCTCGCCAGCGCACCGATCCGCAGACTTGGCGGACAAGGTTCTCGCGGATCGCTTCCGGGTCCGAGACCGCATCCGCCGTGACATTGGCGACCACCGGGACAACAGGTGCCTTGATCGTCGCACCGGCGAGCGCCTCGCGCATCCGCTCGGCGGCCGGGGCCATCAGCGCGGAATGGAACGGCGCGGAGACCGGCAGCAGGATCGCGCGCTTGACACCTTTGGCCTTGGCGATCTCGCAGGCACGGTCGATTGCAACCTTGTCGCCCGAGAGCACCACCTGCCCGCCGCCGTTGTCGTTGGCGACATCGCAGCATTCACCCTGCGCGGCTTCCTTGGCAATTTCCGCCGCCAGATCCCATTCCGCGCCGAGCAGCGCGGCCATCGCGCCCTTGCCCACAGGCACGGCGGCCTGCATCGCGTCGCCGCGGATGCGCAGGAGCTTGGCGGTATCGGTGATGGTCAGGGCACCGGCGGCGCAGAGCGCGGAGTATTCGCCGAGCGAATGGCCGGCGACGTAGGATGCGGCCTTGGCGAGATCGAGCCCCTTCTCCGCTTCCAGCACGCGAATGACGGCGAGTGAATGGGCCATCAGTGCCGGCTGTGCGTTGGATGTCAGCGTGAGCTGGTCTTCCGGCCCATCCCACAGGATCGTCGAGAGCTTCTGTCCGAGGGCGGTATCGACCTCATCGAACACAGCACGAGCAGCGGCGAAGTTCTCCGCGAGCGCCTTACCCATACCGACAGCCTGGCTGCCCTGTCCGGGGAAGAGAAAGGCGGTCTTGCTCATGCGGGGGCTCCTTCGTGCGGATCATGCCGTTTCGACGCGGCAATGGCGGTCCACGTGCCCCGATGTCAAGCACCAGAGGGGCAAATTCGCGATTCCACTGGCATTCCGGTGCGCGCGTGCGACAATACCCTATCACCTCGCGCGAGGATCTGACGCATGATGTTGAAGTTTCTCACAGCAGGCATGGCCCTGTTTGCATTGCAGATATCCGCTCAAGCCCGCACCGCGCGTTGCCTGCTGCAGGTTGATGGCAAGGTTTACATCAAGGGACCGTGCGACTTCACGGCGACCAAGGACCAGTTCCAGATCAGCAACGCGCGGCGCGGCAAGGTGCTTTATTTCGCGATGGTCGATACCGAGCCCGATGGTGCCGAAGGTTTCTGGAACGGCAAGCGCGG
>DAORNC010000025.1:22506-22902 GCA_035440785.1 Rhabdaerophilum sp.
GGGCAGGGAGGACTTCGTGCTCGAACCAGGGGTGGCGCTTGAACCACGCCATGTTGCGCGGGCTCGGGTGTGGCAGCGGCAAGAGGTTCGGCCAGTGCTCGCGCCAACGCGCGGCGCGCTCGGAGAGGCTGGTTCCGCGCACGCCTTCGATATGCCACTCGTGAGCGTATTGCCCGAGAAGGATGGTCAGTTCGATGTCGGGAAGCAGTTGTAGAAGCTTAAGACGCCAGAGTGGAGCGCATTCGGTGCGTGGCGGCATGTCGCCGCCCTTCCCCGTGCCGGGAAAGCAGAAACCCATCGGGATGATGGCGAAGCGCGTGGGATCATAGAAGGTTCGACGATCGACGCCGAGCCAATCGCGAAGCCCTTGCCGATCGCGGCGGTGGTGTTGCCGAC
>DAORNC010000025.1:22913-26138 GCA_035440785.1 Rhabdaerophilum sp.
GGCGCCTGCCCCGCGATCAGGATGCGCGCGCCCGAACCGGCCTGGAGAATGGGGCGCGGCCCAAGGGGAAGATCCTTGTCCTTTCCCTGGCAAGCGGTGCAGGCGCGGATTTCGGCGAGAAGCGTTTCGATTGGCATTGCAACGCAAAATAGGCTTGTTTTTCAATTCGAACAGGGCTATGAGCGCCACTTCCGCTTGGCCGGTGGCTGAACGGAGAGCTGGATGCTTCTTCCGGTAGGGTTCTCGGACCTGTTCTCCCGTGTCAACGCCTTCGTGATTTCTCGTTTGGGCCTTCCAAGGGCTCGAAGGGCTTCGCGCCAGTGGATGTAAAACTTGAAAGAAGGCTCTTATGGCACTCTATGAACACGTTTTCCTGGCTCGCCAGGATGTAACGGCTCAGCAGGTTGAGGCGATGACCGAGACCTACAAGGCTGTGATCGAAGCCAATGGCGGCGCTGTCGCCAAGGTGGAATACTGGGGCGTGAAGACCCTCGCCTACCGCATCAAGAAGAATCGCAAGGCGCACTACGCGCTCTTCAATCTCGATGCTCCCCCGGCCGCAGTGGCCGAGATGGAGCGCCAGATGGCGATCAACGAAGACATCCTTCGTTTCATGACCATCAAGGTCGAGGAACTGGAAGAAGGCCCGTCCGCGATGCTCCAGCGCCGTGACCGTGATGATCGCGGCGAGCGTGGGGATCGGGGCGACCGCGGCGATCGCGGTGACCGTGGCCCGCGCCGTTCGCGCGATGACGATGCCGTGGAAGGCAACGAGGAGGAAGTCTGATGAGCCAAGCTGCCGGCGCACGCCGCCCCTTCTTCCGCCGCCGCAAGACCTGCCCGTTCTCGGGCAGCGGCGCTCCGAAGATCGATTACAAGGACGTCAAGCTGCTCTCCCGCTATATCTCGGAGCGTGGCAAGATCGTTCCCTCGCGCATCACGGCCGTTTCGGCCAAGAAGCAGCGCGAGCTTGCCCAGGCCATCAAGCGCGCCCGCGTGCTCGGCCTGCTGCCCTACGTCATCAAGTAAGGGCTTGGTGATTTTATCGCCGCAAGCGCGACTGCGCGCCCGAGCTTATGCGAGGGAAACCGGGCGTTAGACCCGGCACCAGAAAATAACCCGGCGGCTCGCGCCGCCGGATTTTTCAGGCAAACACGTCGCCACCGCCGGGCCACCGTCGGTGGTAAAGCTGAAGCGGGACGCCAGCCTGGGGCCGAGCCGCTTCTAACCGCCAGACGGAGAACTCCGGCTGGATCGCGGGACAGCTCGACCGATGGAACAGCCCGTTGCGGCGCCCCCTTCCCTGTCGCAGGCCGTATTGGTCGGAACCGCCGCCGGTTTCGCCACCGCTTTCATGTCCGGCTTGCTGACGCCCGGCGTCGCGCCGGTGGTTTTCCTTTCGCTGATCGCGCCGCTGCCGCTGTTCATTGCCGGGTTTGGCTGGCATCCGCTGGTCGCGGCGCTCGGCGGGCTTGTCGCTGCGCTCGCGGTCAACCTCCTTGCGGGCGCAACCGCAGCGCTCGCCGTTGTGGCGACACTTGGCCTGCCGGCGTTTGCGATCACCTTTCTTTCGGAACGGCAGTTCGGGCGATACGACGGGCGCCCGACACGCGATGGCATCGAACTCGGCTGGCAGATGATCATGCTGATCCTCTACACCGCCATCATCGCAACGGCTTCGGCGATGGTCATCGAGCCGGATTTCGCCTTGCTCCAGCAGCGCATCCGCAAATCGGTCGAGGCCGCCTATCACATCGTCGGCATGCAGGTGACCGTTCCGGGATCGAAGGATCTCGGCCCGGTTTTCGATCTGATGGCAGGCATCATGCTCCCGCTTTCGGGGCTTCTGGCGATGGCAACCATCGTCGTCAGCGCGACCATGGGCGCCATGATTGCCGAACGCTCGGGCCGCATCGCCTTCATCCGGCCGGATCTCTACCGCTTCCGCCTTCCGGGTGGGGCGCTTATCCTGTTTGGGATCGCCTTCATCGCCGGCATGCGCGAGGGCTATGTCGGGCTGCTCGCCGAAATGGTGGCGCTGGGTCTTGCCTTTGCCTTCATGCTTCAGGGGCTTGCCGTCGTCCATGCCCGCACGATCGGTATGGAGGGGCGCGGCTTCATTCTCGCCGCCATCTGGGCCGTGCTGATCTTCTTCGGTGTTCCGGCGGTGCTCTTCATCCTGGCCGGCATGGCCGATCATTTGTTCGATTTCCGGCGAGGGCGGCTTTGACTCCCTCGCTTCAACCGCTTCCAGCATTCTGAACTCAAAGGAGAAAAATCATGGAAGTCATCCTTCTCGAGCGCGTCGCCAAGCTTGGCCAGATGGGCGAAGTCGTCCGCGTCAAGGACGGGTATGCCCGCAACTTCCTCCTCGCCCGCGGCAAGGCCCTGCGCGCGACGGACGCCAACAAGGCGAAGTTCGCCGAGCAGCGCGCCCAGCTTGAGGCGCAGAACCTCGAGCGCCGCAAGGATGCCGACGCCGTCGCCGCCAAGCTCGACGGCCAGAGCTTCGTGCTGATCCGCCAGGCGGGTGAATCGGGTGTGCTCTACGGTTCGGTCTCCTCGCGCGACCTCGCCGACGCCTTGACGGCGGGCGGCTTCACCGTGGGCCGTGGCCAGATCGCGCTCAACACCCCGATCAAGACCCTCGGCATGCATCAGGTTTCGGTCGTGCTGCATCCGGAAGTTTCAGCCGGTGTGACGATCAACGTCGCCCGATCGGCCGAGGAAGCCGAGCGCCAGGCGCGCGGAGAAAACGTCCTCACCCGCGAGGAGGACAACCTCGATGATCTCGGCCTCGAAATCGGCGCGGCGCTGGCCGAAGCCGGCCCGATGGCGGAGCTCTGATCGAGCTCGAAGTCAGTCAAGGGAAAACTCTCCCCTTTTTTCCATCCTGTGGGAATCGGGGAGAGCTTTCGGAAAAGTAGGCCTCCTGCTCGCAGGGGGCCTTTTTCGTTCTCCTGTTCTTATTGTTGTTAATGGCGACCCGGACGGGGCACAATCGGTCCCCGAATCGGTTCCGCAGGAAAGTGCCGATTAATGACCAGTCTCGCCCGCATCGAGCCGCAACCCGAAGCCAATCTACGCCTCGCCCCGCACAATCTCGAGGCGGAGCAGGCGTTGCTGGGGGCAATCCTCGTCAACAACGAAGCGTATGACCGTGTTTCGGATTTCCTGCGGCCGGAGCACTTCTTCGAGGCGCTTCACGGACGCATCTTCGATGTC
>DAORNC010000025.1:26148-29795 GCA_035440785.1 Rhabdaerophilum sp.
ATCACCAAGTTGCCGCCGGCCGGCAAGGTTGCGACGCCGATCACGCTCAAGACCTACCTGCCCGATCTCGACCTCGGCGGCATGACGGTGCCGCAATATCTCGTCCGCCTCGCGACAAGCGCGACGACGATCATCAACGCCACCGAATATGGTCGCACGATCTACGAACTCGCGCTCCGGCGGAACCTGATCACCATCGGCGAGGATATGGTCAACCGCGCTTTCGACGCGCCGGTGGACGAAAGCCCGCGCCTGCAGATTGAGGATGCAGAACGCAAGCTCTACGGGCTTGCGGAAGCCGGACGGTTCGAAGGCGGCTTCCAGACCTTCTCGACCGCTCTCAGCCTCGCGATTCACATGGCGAGCGAGGCGTATCGCCGCGACGGTGGCCTTTCCGGCACAGCGACCGGCCTGCGCGACTTCGACCAGAAACTCGGTGGCCTCCAGCGCTCCGACCTCGTGATCCTCGCGGGCCGCCCGGCGATGGGCAAGACCTCGCTCGCGACCAATATCGCCTACAACATCGCCAAGGCCTGGCGCGGCGAACGCCAGCCGGACGGTGTGGTTAAAACGGTCAATGGCGGCATCGTCGGCTTCTTCAGCCTCGAAATGAGTTCGGAGCAGCTCGCGACCCGCATCATCGCCGAGCAATCAGGCGTGCCCTCATTCAAGATCCGCCGTGGCGACATCACTCAGGACGAGTTCGCCAAGCTGCATGAGGCTGTCGCCGAAATGCAGAGCGTGCCGCTGCATATCGACCAGTCGGGCGGTATCTCGATCGCACAACTCGCTGCCCGCGCCCGCCGCCTCAAACGCCAGCACGGGCTTGATCTTCTGGTGGTCGACTATCTCCAACTGCTCGCGGGCTCCGCCAAGAAGGGCGAGAATCGCGTACAGGAACTCACCGAGATCACCACAGGCCTCAAGGCTCTGGCGAAGGAACTCGAAATTCCCATCGTTGCACTCTCCCAGCTCTCGCGTCAGGTCGAGAGCCGCGACGACAAACGTCCTCAGCTCTCGGATCTACGCGAATCCGGCTCCATCGAGCAGGACGCGGACGTGGTGCTCTTCGTTTACAGAGAGGAATACTACCTCCAGAACAAGGAGCCGAAACCCGGCACCGAGGACCATCTGAAATGGCAGATGGAAATGGACCGGGTGCACGGCAAGGCCGAGGTCATCATCGGCAAGCAGCGACATGGCCCGACCGGCACAGTGCAGCTCCAATTCGACGCCAATGTCACGCGCTTCTCGGATCTTGCTTCCGAGGACTACCTGCCCGAACGCCTCGAATAACCGCGATAACTCCGGTGCCTGGGCCGAGATCCGGGTGGAAACATCGCGCGAATAAGGGCATGGTGGCGGTATGGACGATATGGCCGCAGTTCTGACCATCAACCTCTCCGCTCTGTGCGAGAACTGGGCGCGGCTGGGCTCGCGTATCGGCAAGGCGGAATGCGGTGCGGCCGTCAAGGCGGATGCCTATGGGCTCGGGATCGAGCATGCCGTACCGGCGCTCGCGCGGGCCGGTTGCCACACCTTCTTCGTCGCACATGTCTCGGAAGGGATCCGCGCGCGGGCGGCTGCGCCGCAAGCGGCGATCTATGTCCTCAATGGGCTCGCACAGGCACGGATGCACGACTACCGTGTCCACCGTCTGCGCCCGGTTCTGGGGTCGATCCCCGAGGTCGGATACTGGCGGCAGCATAACCACGGATGTGAGTCGGCCGCCCTGCATGTCGACACAGGCATGAACCGGCTCGGCCTGCGGTTGGAGGAGGCGCTCGCGCTGCTTCCCACACATCGTCTCCATGATCTCGGCATTGGTCTGGTGATGACGCACTTCTGCTCGTCCGAGGTGCCGGGTGCAGCGGATACCGCGGCGCAGGTCGCGGCCTTCGCGCGGCTCAAGGCCGAACTTTCCGCCTCCGGCAATGGCGCGGTGCCGATGAGTCTGTGCAATTCCTCCGGTCATTTCCTCGACGGGATCGAGACTTACGATCTTACGCGCCCCGGATATGCGCTTTATGGCGGCAACCCGACGCCCGACCGGCCCAACCCGATGCGTCCGGTGATCCGGCTGGAAGCGCCGATCGTCCAGATCCGGCACGTGCCGAAGGGCGAAGCTGTGGGCTACAACGGCAACTGGGTTGCAGCGCGAGAGAGCCGGATTGCGACCATTTCCTGCGGCTATGCCGACGGCTACCCGCGCAATGCCGGCAACAATCCGCAGCACAAGGGTGGCTCGGCGCTGGTTGCGGGGGTCGAATGTCCCTTTGCCGGCAATGTCTCGATGGACCTCATCACCCTCGACATCACAGACACGCCCGAGGGGCAGGTAAAGCCCGGCGATTTCGCCACCCTGATCGGCGACGCGCTCGATATCGACCGGGTCGCCGGCAGCGCCCGCACCAATGGATACGAGATTCTGACCAATCTCGGCCGGCGCTATCGTCGGCAGATCGTAGGCTAGACGAAAACTGGGCTAGACGAGAATATCGAGTTCGGCGGTGTAATCGAGCGGTGCGCGCACGTGCTCGCCTGCGCCGGCCTGCGTCACCGCTTCGGGAGAAAGCGAATTGCCATTCCTCTCCCGAACCTCGTTGGCGAGCCCTTCGGACAAACTCGAAGCCTTCGTCGGATCAATGCCCTGCTTCGCGAGAGCCGCATCCGAACAATTCGCACAAGGATAGCCGTTGACCATCTGGATTGCCATGAACGCGGAACTCCCCTTCTGGCATTTACGCTTTCGGGCGAAGCTTGTTAGGAACTCTGAAACAAGTCCTTAAAGCCGAATCACAGGTCCGTGAGGCGGATGTGACGGGAGTCCGATCTTGGCCAAGCGTTCCACCACCTTCGTCTGTCAGGCCTGCGGCGCGGTGCATTCGCGCTGGCAAGGAAAGTGCGAGGCCTGCGGAGAATGGAACTCCATTGTCGAGGAAACGTCGGAGGTCGGCTTGGCGCCGGTGGCCTCGGGCGGCGCGCGGCTGAAGAAGGGGCGCGTCATCCAGCTCGAAGGGCTTGCCGGCACGCCAATGGACGCCCCACGCCTGCCCGCGCGGATCGCGGAACTTGACCGCGTCACCGGCGGCGGCTTCGTCAAAGGTTCGGTGATCCTCCTGGGCGGCGAGCCGGGCATCGGCAAATCGACCCTGCTCATTCAGGCGGCAGCCGCAATTGCCCGCGGCGGCGCGCGCGTCGTCTATATCTCGGGCGAGGAAAGCGCCGGGCAGGTGCGGCTCCGGGCGCAGCGGCTCGGGCTCGGCGATGCGCCGGTGGAACTCGCGGCGGAGACGCATATCGAGGATATCCTGACCACCCTCTCCGCCGGCGCCGCGCCGCGCCTCGTCATCATCGATTCCATCCAGACGATGTGGACCGACGCGGTTGAGGCCGCGCCAGGAACCGTCACGCAGGTGCGTGCGGCGGCGCAGGGATTGATCCGTTTTGCCAAGGGAACCGGCGCGGCGATCATTCTCGTCGGGCATGTGACGAAAGACGGCCAGATCGCTGGACCGCGCGTTGTCGAGCACATGGTCGACGCGGTCATGAGTTTCGAGGGCGACGCCGCGCATCATTTCCGCATTCTGCGCGCGGTGAAGAACCGCTTCGGCGCGACGGACGAGATCGGCGTCTTCGAGATGGTC
>DAORNC010000026.1:0-3244 GCA_035440785.1 Rhabdaerophilum sp.
GAGGCCGCGCGGAAATCGCTCGCGGAAGGCGAGACCTTTTATACGTATCAGGCGGGTATCCCGAGCCTGCGCGAGGCGATCGCTGCTTACCTGACGGATCTTTACGCCAAGCCGGTCGCGGCTGAGCAGATCTTTGTCACGTCGGGCGGCATGCACGCGCTTCAGATCGCTACGACCTTGGCGGTGGGGCCGGGTGATGAGGTTATCGTTCCCACGCCGGCCTGGCCGAATTTCATCGGCGCTGTGACGGTGTCCGGCGCGAGCCCGTGCGAGGTGCCGATGCGCTTCGGCAATGCCGGCTGGCAGATCGATATCGAGGCGATCGCCTCCGCCGTGACCCCGCGCACGAGGCTGATCGTCATCAATTCGCCGGCGAATCCGACCGGCTGGACGGCGTCGACCGAGGAACTCGCCGCGATACTGGAGATCGCCCGCAAGCACGGTCTCTGGATCATCGCCGACGAGATCTATGGGCAATTCTATTACGAGGGCGCGCGTGCGCCATCCTTCCGCGACCTGATGAGCGCTGACGATCGCATCTTCTTCGTGCAGACCATGTCGAAGAACTGGGCGATGACCGGCTGGCGCGTCGGCTGGCTCGAAGCGCCGGCCGCACTCGGGCAAACCATCGTCAACCTCATCCAGTATTCGAGTTCCGGTACGGCCGTCTTCTCGCAACGCGCGGCGGAAGCGGCGATCCAGGGCGGGGAGGACTTCATTCGCGAGCAGGTCACGCAGGCCCGTCATAACCGCGACCTGCTTGTCGAAGCCTTCTCCCGGGCATCGCGCTTCCGTTTTGCGCCGCCGCAGGGCGCGTTCTACCTCTTTTTCGGGGTCGAGGGCGTCGAGGACACGCGCAGGCTTGCCTTCCATCTGATTGACGAGGCGAACGTCGGGCTTGCGCCGGGCACCGCCTTCGGCGCGGGGGGGCAGGGCTATCTCCGCCTGTGCTATCTCCGCCGCTCCGACGATATTGCGGAGGCGGCGGAACGTCTGGTTCGCGCAGTCAACGCCCTGTGACGGACGAAACGCGGGAGATTTTCCTCCGGCGCATCCTGCCGACGCTTGCCGGCGGGGTTCTCGGCGGTGCCGTCTTCTGGTTGCTTGGCCTGCCCGCACCCTGGCTCTCCGGAGCCATGGTGGGGATGGTCGGAGTCATCCGCTTTGGCGTAGAACCCTATCTTCCCTCGTTCCTGCGCGATGTCGGCATGCTGCTGGCCGGCATCGTCACCGGTTCGGCGATCACGCCGGAAATGATTGGCATTATCTCCCGCTATCCGGCCTCGCTGGTTGGGCTGGCGCTGACGACATGGGTCATCGTGCAGGCCGGACGCGCGACCTTGACGCGCGGCTTCGGTTGGGATCGGGAAACGGCATTCTTCGCCTCCGTCCCTGGCGCGCTCTCGGTTGTTATCGCCACGGCGGCGACGCGGAAGGTGGACATGTTGCGCGTGGCGGCCATTCAGGCCTTCCGTCTCTTCGTGCTGATCGCCGTGCTGCCGAGCGTCGTGATCCTCTCCGCGCCGCGTGTCGATGTCGCGCCCGCACCCCTTCTTTCAGCGCCCGCCTTTGCGTGGGTCTGCGGCCTCGGCGTCGTCATCGCGCTGCTGTTCGAACGTTTCGGCGTGATGGCGCCGTTCCTGCTCGGCGGTATGGTCGCGACGGGTGGTCTCCATGTCGCCGGCTTCGTAGTCGGCACGACGCCTGATATCGTGGCCGGCCTCGCGATGCTGCTTGTCGGCATTTTCGCCGGGTCACGTTTTTCCGCGCTTGATGGCGCCTCGCTCCGGGCGCTGGCGCTTCCGGGTATCGCCGTCTTTCTCGTGACATCCGCCATCGCGGCTCTGGGATCGCTGATCGTCGCGTTCCTGATCGGCCTGCCGCTCGGCATGGTCCTTGTTGCCTATGCGCCCGGCGGGCTTGAGGCGATGGTGCTGCTTGGCCTAGCGCTGGGTTTGGATCCGCTTTATGTGACCGCGCACCACGTCGGGCGTTTCGTGATGATCGCCGCCGCACTACCGTTCATCGCGAGGCGCAACCTTGACGGTGGCCCCTAGCGGAGGTCGCGTGGGAAGAGGGCGTCGATGACCTCCAACTTTTCCGTTCGTCCGTAGGTGTGGATGCCGCGCATCCAAGTCCCGGCCAACGGCGCGAATTCGCCGAGCCGCTTCTGGCGGAAACGGGTGGGTGTCAGTTCCTCGATCTCGACAAAATGCAACTTGCGGCCGTAGCCGCCGAGGCAGTTCTGAACGGGCCGGATCAGCCTCTCATCGATCCGCAGCAACGGGCCACCGCATCGGGCATGCCGGGCATCGACAAGGATCGGATTGAGCGCGTGCGGGGAGTAAGGGCCGAGGGGCGAGGGTGCGTGGAAGGCGACAAGGCAATCCCAGCTCGCCCTGCCGTGCGGGGCGGCATTCGCGAGCAACCACCATCGCCCATCGTGTTCAAACAGCGTGGCGTCGTGAAGCTCCTGCCCCGTGATCAGCGGTGACATTTCCTCCCAGTCATCCGGAAACCGCCGGGCCCGGTAGAGAGGAAGATGCTTCTCCGCCGCGTTCTCGGGAATCATGTAGATCGCCCCGTCGTGCAGGAAGAGATAGGGATAGGAAAGATGCGTCGCGCGCTCGACGATCGGTTTGGGCGGGAAGCGCGGCATGCCGTGCTCGTCGAGCTCCGTATAGGCGATGATCCCTCTCCCGGTTGAATAGGGCAGTTCCTCGACGAACAGGAATGTCCGCCCCTTTTCTTCCCAAAGCACCGGATCGGCGAAGAACCGGGCGCCATCGTCAGCAAGCCAGCGGAACCCGTCGGATGTCTGCAGTCGTTCCGAATCGAGCGGCTGCGCCACCCTGATGCCCGTGCGCCAGTGATCCGCGCGGAGACGGGACGGCATCGCCTTCTCCGCCAGTTTGCGAACGAAGTTTCGACCGACAAAAATCAGCGGCGCGAAAGCGCCCGACGACCGCGCAGCCTCGACCGGTTCGATTGCTGGCCTCTCTCGATTGTCGAGCGCCATCAGAACAAGCGTCGAAATCCGGCGCGTGATCTCCCGCAAACCGTTGAGTACGATTTCCGGTCCCTCGACAGAAGGGAGTCCGCGCGCCGCAAGGCTCCCGTCGGCGCGTTGAATCCAAATAGCAGGCCAGTTCGAGGCGAACAGGAAGTCTGGAAGATTCGCCAAAGTGCCGTCTCGCCCCAGCGAAAGGCTCAGAGCCGCTTGCCCGCCTGCAATGCCGGAGAG
>DAORNC010000026.1:3254-4797 GCA_035440785.1 Rhabdaerophilum sp.
TCGAGCGTCCATCCGCTCATGTCGAATGCCGCGATGCGGGGCAGGTTATCGGGGGAGAGAGGAAGCCAGCATGCGCGCTGCGCGCCGTAGAGTCGATTCTCGATAGCGAGAGCGATTGATGCGAGCCGATCCTGCGCTGCTGGCGCCGGACGAATATCGAAGAACGGCGAATAGCCAGCAGTCTCCAGGTCGCGCGCGAAATCGGCGAGCCACCCGCGGCAATCCGTTTCCGCAAGACCGATCACAATTTCCAAGGCAATCCTTTCCGGAGCAACAGAATCTTCTGAAATTTGTGGCACGAGTCTCGGCAAATTCCGGGTGGAATGGGTCTCTGTCTAATGCAGTCACGTAAATATCTCTTTTATATGCCGGCGCTGATCGGCGGCGGTGCCGAAAGGGTCTGGGCGCTGCTCGCCTCGGAGTTCGCCCGGCGCGGCCATGACGTGACCTTCGCGGTCGATTACGACGCGGCGGAAAACGAGACTTTCATTGATCCAGCCGTCAAGCGGGTCACCCTGCCCGCCGGGCATTTCGGCGCGACGCTGGGCCTCGCCAGACTCTTGCTGGCGCTGAAGCCGGACGTTTCGCTCTCCGGACTGGGCGTCGCGAACCTCAAGCATATGATCGCGGCGCTCATGACTTGGCGCTATCGACGCGCGGTGATTTCCTATCACGGCTTCTTTGCTTCGGAACCCCAGTTCCTGTCCCGGCTCGGCAATCGTCTGACGCCGATCTTCACGCGGCTTTGCGGACGCGCGGTGACGGTCTCCGATGGTCTTCGCAACGCGCTGATCGAGAAGCATGGCGCGAGTTCCCACCGCCTGATGCGTATCTACAATCCGGTCTACCGCGCCGAGAGCGAGCAGGCCCGGCCGGATGTGAAAGCTCTGGCGGCACGGGCGCCCCTCGTTCTGTTTGTCGGCCGACTCAACGTGGACAAGGATCTGCCGACCCTGTTTGCAGCCTTCGCGAAAGTAAAGCGCGAGGGCGCAACGCTCGGGATCGTCGGTGACGGCCCGCTGCGCGCCGATCTCGAACGCGAGGCGGCCAGACTGGGAATTTCCGGTCGCGTGCGCTTTCTGGGTTACCTCCGCGATCCCTCGACCGCGTATCGGCAGGCGCGGTGCCTCGTGTTGACTTCGAAGCGCGAGAGTTTCGGCAATGTCGTCGCTGAGGCGCTGGACCACGGTCTGCCGGTGGTGGCGACCGCGACTGACGGACCGAGCGAGATTCTCGAGCACGGCCGCTTCGGCGCGATAGTGCCGATCGGCGATGCCGGAGCGATCGCGCGGGCGATCGACAAGGCTCTGGCGGAACCAGGCGATCCAGCGCCGCGCATGGCCCACGCCGCCGCCTTCGCGGTTGACCGTGCGACGGATGCCTATCTTGCGATGACGGAGACGGTGATCGCGGAAGCCTGAGCCGGGATGTTTATGCTGGGTTTCGCCCAGCGGAGGCCGCCGGTCCTCGGGCCAGCAGCGAAACCAGCACCAGCGCGCAGAGCCAATAGCGTTTGGCCATGCGCTTCGGGTTGGTGCCTAGC
>DAORNC010000026.1:4926-5300 GCA_035440785.1 Rhabdaerophilum sp.
AAAAGCTCCTGCTTGGGTGCACCGAGCGCGACGAAGACGATTCTGGCTCCCGAAGCCTCGATGCGACGCGCGGCGGCGATCGCAGCATTGGATTGCGGATCGAATCCGTAGGGAGGGCTTTCCTTGTGGGCGATGATCAAGGAGGGGAAACGTGCCTTCAGTTCGCGCGCGGAGGTTTCGAGTGTCTGATCATTCGAGCCGAATAAGGCGATCGGAATACACGCCCGGGCGCCGGCGGCGCACAGCGGCATGACAAGATCGGCGCCCGTCGTGCGTTCGATCTGCTCCGCCTGCCGGCGGGCCAGGGCGGCAACCGGCGCACCGTCGGCCGAGACCAGTTCGGCGCGATCATAAGCCTTGCGGAAGGAAGCGTC
>DAORNC010000026.1:5352-24634 GCA_035440785.1 Rhabdaerophilum sp.
AGCCTTCGCCCTTGCCGGCACGGCTGATCGCGGCCTCGACGGCTGTGGCGAGCGTGGGCAGGTTGATCATCTGGCCGTCGACGCGCGCGAGTTCCGGAAAGGCTGCCTGTCCCATATCCCTCAAGTCCTGTGAGCGTGTATGGGGCGATCCTCTAACGCGCGATGGTTGCAATCCCGTTGCGGAGATGCTCGATTTCGGCCTGTTTCCTGAAAATCCTGAGCAAGTTGGTAAAGAATTCCTGCAAGGCTCGGTGGAAGTTTCACGCATCAGGAAAGACCGATGCACCGGCCCGTTTCGTCATCCAGCCAACCGATCCCGTCAAGCCTGACCCGTCGGGCGATGCTCGCCGGCCTCGCTGCCGGAACGGCACTCGCCAGCGCGGAGGCAGCGGCGCCGGTCCTGCCGCTGTGGGCGGCTGCACAGCGCAACGGGATGACCTTCGGTGCTTCGACCTCATGGGAGGTTATCAACGATCCTGGCTACGCCGACCTTCATACGGCGCAATCGCGCCTGCTCGTCACCGACAAGGCGATGAAGTTCGATTACCTTCGACCACACGAGGATGTTTTTGCGTTCGAGGAAGCCGATGCCCTGCTCGCCTTCGCCCGTGACAGCGGCATGCTGTTTCGCGGCCACACCCTGTTCTGGAACGATTTTCCGCCGCCCTGGCTCAAGGGCAAGTCCGCTGCCGAGCTGGAGCGGATCTTCGATCTCCATATCGAGATCGTCGGCGCGCGCTATGCCGGCGCGATGCATTCCTGGGATGTCGTGAACGAACCTTTCTGGCCCGGTTCCGGGGCGTCGGGCGGGTTCCGGCGCGGGCCGTGGTTTGATGCGATGGGCGAGCGCTACATCCCGCGCGCCTTCCGTCGTCTCGCAGCCATTGACCGGACGGCGAAACTCGTGCTGAACGAGGCCTTCACCGAGCAGGACGACGCGCTGGGGCGCGGCGTGCGCGAGCGGATGATCCCGCTCATCGACCGACTGCTCGATCAGGGCGTGAAGCTCGATGCGATCGGCCTTCAGGCTCATATCAAGCCTGGCGTCGCCTTCGCGATCGACCCGTTTCTGCGCTTCCTCGACGATATCGCCGCACGCAAGCTGAAGATTTACCTCACCGAATTCGATATCGACGACCAGCATTTCCCGCGCGAGATCACCTTGCGCGATGAGAAGGTCGCGGAATGGACAACGCGTTTTCTTGTCCCTGTGCTGCGCAATCCGGCGATCGAATGCCTCATCACCTGGCACCTCGCCGACAAATACACCTGGTATCGCGAGCCGGTCGTGGCAACCTCGCGCGTTCGCGATTTTCCAGCCAGGCCGCTGCCCTTCGACGACGCCTTTCACGAAAAGCCGATGGCAAGGGCGATCCGTTCTGCCCTGCTCAACGCGCCGGCGCGCTAGAAGCCGGAAGCGGGCTAAGAAATCCGCAAGCATGTTTGCGGGTTTTGCCGTCTGAAGGAGGGTTCAACACCAAATCTTACCCTTTGAAGCGCATCGGTCGGTCGTGAGGACAGGGCCGGTCGTTTGCGGCCAAAGGGACAGTTCGGGTTACGGCGTATGAGCCAGCAGAAGATCATCTACATCGTCTCGCCGAGCGGCGCCGTCGGCGGCGGCATGGGACGGGTGAAAGACTACATCATCGAAAGCGGGGGCGATGCGCTCGCCCGGACGCGATTCGAGGTTCTCGTCACACGCGATGAGAAAGGCGCCGCCCATTCGCTCCTCCTCCTGTTTCTGGCGGTTCTCAAGATCTGGGTCGCCCGGTTGTCCGGCCGGCTCGCGTTGGTTCATGTCAATTTCGGGGACAAGGGCAGTGCTTTCCGAAAGGGATTGGTGATCCTCGCCGCACGGCTCGTCGGCGCCCGGACCATCCTTCACCTGCACGCCGCCGAATTGACCGGGCTCTACGCCCGTTCCGGCGCTGTCGTGCGCTGGGCGATCCGCCGACCTTTCCATGCCGCGACGAGCGTGATCGTGCTCGGTCGCCTCTGGCGCGATTGGCTCGTGATGGAACTAGGCATCGAGGCTTCGAAGATCGACATTCTCTATAACGGCGTGCCGGTTCCGGTCGAACCGCGCGATTTCCTCCAGCCTCGGCGGGGGCCGTTGCGCATTCTTTTCCTCGGTCTTCTCACCGAACGGAAAGGTATCTCGGATTTCCTGCACGGCCTCGCCGGAATTCCTCCCAGCACGCCTGCATGGACGGCTGTGATCGCAGGCAACGGCGATATCGAAGGTTACAAGGCCAAGGCCGATGCACTGGGGCTCGCCGACAAGGCAGAATTCGTTGGCTGGGTCGATCAGGCGGGCGTTCGCGCACTGTTGCGCGATGTCGAGATGATGGTCCTCCCCTCCTACAACGAGGGTCTGCCGCTGGTGATCCTCGAGGCGCTTGGGTGCGGTGCGCCGGTGATTTGCACGCCCATCGGCGCGATTCCCGAGGTGTTGGAGGATGGCCGCGACGTGCTCTTCGTCGACCCCGGCGATCGCACCGCCTTGAGCTTGACGATGGCTAAGCTTCTCGCGAGCGCGGCGCTGCGCCAATCGCTGTCGGATCAGGGGCAGACGCGATTCCGTCAGCAGTTCTCGCTCGAGGTTTTTCTCGCGAGTCTGTTCGCGATCTACCGCCGCCGGTTTGCGGTCGAAATCGCGATGAAGAAAGAGGTTCCTGCCGTGAGGGCACTCGCATGATGCTCGAAGCCAGCCAGCTCCAGTCCGGCACCGTTCTCTCGACGCAGCTCTGCATCGTCGGCGCAGGGCCGGCGGGTGTCTCGCTTGCCTTGCAGTTCATCGGCTCGGGAATCGACGTCGTCCTCGTCGCCGGCGGCAAGGTGGGACATGACGAGGCAGCGCAGGCGCTGTACACCGGCGAGGTCGTGGACGAGGCGCTTCACAGCCCGCTGACGGAATATCGCCATCGCCAGCTTGGCGGCTCCTCCGCCACCTGGGGCGGGCGTTGCATGCCGTTCGACCCGATTGATTTCGAACGTCGTGATTTCATCGACGGCTCCGGCTGGCCGATCGGTCACGACGAAATCGCGCCGTTCTACCCCGAAGCGAATGCGCTCGCCGAGGCCGGTGATTTCGAATACGACGCAAAAAAGGCCGTCAAAGGCGGGATGCGCCCGATCGCCGAAGGGTTCGATCCGGCTTCGTTCGACAGCGACCGCATCGAGCGCTTTTCCTGTCCGACAGATTTCGGCGGCCGCTATCGCCATCGCCTCGCCCGTGCCGCGAATATCCGCGTGTTGCTCGACACCCACGCGACCGAGATCCGCGCGGACGGCGAAAGGATCGCAGCCATCGTCCTGCGCACGCTCGATGGCAAGGAAATGACCGTCGAGGCCGAGCGCCATGTAATCGCAGCCGGCGGGATTGAGACAGCACGGCTGCTGCTCGCCTCGCGGAGTGAGATGCACCCCACGGGTGTCGGCAATGCTGGCGATCAGGTTGGACGCAACTATCTGTGCCACATCGCCGGCACTTATGGCGAGCTTGGCTTCGCGCCGGGAACGGCGGTATTCCACGGGTATGACCGTGCGTGGGACGGAGTCTATTGTCGTCGGCGTATGGCCCTGCGGCCTGAAGTGCAGCGCGAACATGGCATCGGCAATGTCGTGATGCGCCTTCATCATCCGCGTCTGCCGGACCCGGCGCACGGGCGCGGTATCCTCTCGGCGATCTATCTCGCGAAACCCTTCATCTCCTACGAATATTCCAAGCGGTTGCACGGCGGGGACGCCATGACGGTAGGCCATGTCCTGCGGCATGGCTTCAACATCCTGCGTGAGCCCTTCGGCGTGGCGGGATTCCTGCTCAACTGGGTGAAGGTGCGCACGCTTGCCGCGCGCAAGTTTCCCTCGCTCATCGTTGCGCCGCGCAATAACCGCTTCACGCTCGATATCCATGCCGAACAGGTCCCAAACCTCGACAGCCGCGTGACCTTGGGCACCGGGCTCGACGCTTTCGGCAAACCGCAGGCACGGGTCGACTGGCGCTACAAGCCAAAGGATATCGAGACGGTGCGTGTGGCGCTCGAAGTGCTCCGTCGTGATGCGACCGCCACCGGCAGGGCGAATCTTGAATTCGACGCAGACGGTGTCGCCGAGGCGATGCTGCGCGACGGAGCCTATGGCGGCCATCACATCGGCACCGCGCGAATGGGCGCGAATCCGGACACGGGCGTCGTCGATCGAGAGTGCCGCGTCTTCGGCACCAACAATCTCTATCTGTCCGGCTCCGCGATATTCCCGACGTCGAGCCAGGCCAACCCGACGCTGACCATCGTTGCTTTCTCTTTGCGGCTGGCGGCGCATCTCAAGCGGGAATTCCAGCCCAAGCGGAGCGAGATCCGCACCTTGGCGATCAAGGGAGCGGCGGCATGAGCATTCTCGTGGCCGGGGCAGGCGGCTTCGTCGGGCGTCGCTTCGTTGAGAAACTCCGGGCCGAGGGGCGCCCGGTCATTGCCGGCGTGCGCAAACCGCGAGAGAGCTTTGAGCGCATGGGCGTCGAGCAGCGTGTGTTCGATGCCGGAAACCCCGAAACGCTCGCGCCTGCGCTTAAGGGCGTGACGCACATTGTTAACTGTATCATGGGCGGTCCGGCCGAGATGGTCGCCTCAACCCGAAATCTCACGGAAGTTGCCGTGAAGGTTGGCGTCCAGCGTTTCGTGCATTTCTCCTCGATCGCCGTTTTCGGCAATGCCGAGGGCGAGATCGGCGATGATTTTCCCGTTGGCCAGAACGTCGATGCCTACGGGCAGGCAAAGATCGATTGCGAGCATCTCATCCGGAAGGCGCAACAGGAGGGTCTTCGGACGGTCATCCTCCGCCCGGCGTTGATCTATGGGCCCGGCTCGGAACAATGGACGGCGCGAATCGCACGGCTCCTGCGCTGGGGGCGGCTCGGTGATCTCGGTGCCGCCGGCGATGGAATCTGCAATCTCATCCACGTCGATGATGTCGTCGCTGCGGCGGTTGCCGCGCTCGACCGGCCGGAAGCGGTCAACAGGGCTTTCAACCTCGCGATGGCGGAAGCGCCGAGCTGGAATCGGTATCTGATGGATTTCAGCCGCTCGCTCGGCTTCACGCCGGTTTTCCGCGTGCCGGGCCGTAACCTGCGGATCGAGACGAAGCTCGTCGCCATCCCGCTCAAGATCGCCGCGATCGTCACCGCCAAGCTCGGTTTCGGTCAGCACCTCGTGCCGGATATGATCTCGCCGAGCCTTGGGCGCCTGTTCGATCTTGAAGCCCGCTATCATTCCGCGCGGGCGGATATCGTCCTTGGGCCGTCGAGCATCGGCTACGCGGAAGGGCTGCGGCAATCAGCCGATTGGATCGGCCAAAGATGAGTGAGAGCTCGATGCGCCTGAGCGACGATCATGTAACCCCCGCCCTTCCCACGACCTATGTGTCGATCCAGCAGTTGCGCGCCTTGGCGGCGCTCGGCGTGGTGTTGGCCCATCTCGAAATCTACCTCGGGCGGATGGGTTTCACCGGCGCCTGGCCCCATTTTCTGACATCCGGTGTCGATATTTTCTTCGTCATTTCCGGCTTCATCATGTGGGTGACGACGGCGGATCGTACGGTAACGCCAGGCCAGTTCCTGCTCAATCGACTCATCCGTATCGCGCCGCTCTATTGGGTGGTGACGTCGCTGGCGCTCGCCGTCCTCTTGACCAACAAAGGGTTGATGCCGGGCGCAGCTCTGGATTGGGGACATGTCTTCGCCTCGTTCCTCTTCATTCCGGCCGTGCATCCCGTGCTCGGTGAGCCGCAGCCGCTTGTCACCGCCGGCTGGACGCTCAATTTCGAGATGATGTTCTACACCCTGTTCGCGCTGGCGCTTTTCCTGCCGCAACGCTTCCGGATTAATGCCGTCCTGACGCTGCTGTTGGGGGTTGTTTCCCTGCGGGCTTTCGATCCGCGCCCCTTCGGCGCGATCTGGTTCTATTCCTCGAACATCATTCTTGAATTCGGCTTCGGTGTGATGATCGGCGCGCTTGTCACGGCCGGTCGCCGGTATTCGACGCGGACGGGTGCGATCCTCGTTGTCCTTGGAGCAATCCTCGTCGTGCTCCTGTCGGAGGTTCGGGAGGCCGAGCACCTGCGCGCGATCCTGCGCGGCGTTCCGAGCGCGATGATTGTACTCGGCGCGGTAATGCTCGAGCTAGACGGCCGTGTCCTCGTATCGCGCTTCGCCCGGTTTCTCGGCGATGCGTCCTACTCGATCTACCTGACGCACGGTATGGTGCTCTCGGCGTTCACGCGGGTGTGGATGAAACTCCTTCCGCCGGCGCTCTCGAATTCGTTCCCGCTGTTCTGCTTCGCGGGTTTCGTTGTTGCGGCGGTTGCGGGAAGCGCGATCTACTTGTGGGTCGAAAAGCCGCTTGGCCGGATCGCGAAGAACCTCCTCAGTCCCCGCCGGAAATCGGTAGCGGCCTGAGCCGGCTCTCTCAGCCTGTTCGTCTTGCGGCGATGAACCGACGAACAGTACCGAGAAGTGAGGGAAACAGGATCGGGATCAACACGGCATAGATTGCCATGCCGAACAGGACGATGACGAGGATCGAATTCCATTGTGGCCGGACCGTCACGCCGAAGGTCGGCAGCATCACAATGGCACCATACATCGCGCTCGATGCGAGGAGCACGCGGGTGAACTGCCAGAGTGGCACAGGCATGCTGAATCGCCAGCGCAGATAGAGCATGTCGCAGAAGGCCGTCGCAATTGCAGCAAGGGATGCGCCGATCACAGCGCCGACCAGCCCATACATCACAAGGCCGATCATGGCTGCCAGTACGGTGATGATCGCTTCAGTGAATTCGAGAACTAGCATCGCTTTCGGTGCTTCGAACAGCAGGAACATCTGGTCCCAACCGTGCATTCTGAGATTGCGGATTGCGGCCCCGAGTAGCGCCCAAGGCAGGATTTGGATCGTTGCATTCTGGAATTCGGGCGCGATGAGCCATCGTACCAGCGGCTCGTTGATCGCAGCGACGCCGAGGGTCGCCGGCGCAATCACCCCGAGAAGCAGCGCGGAATTGTTCGAAAGCTGGCGGCGTGCGCCCTCCTCGTCGCCGGATTCCATCGCCCGGACGGCGAGCGGGTAGGCGGCTGCGGTCACTAGCATCGCGGCGACGTTCGAGAGCCGCGTCGCGAGGGTCCAGCCAACCGAAAGCAGACCGAGCGCGACGGCCCCGTCGCCGACCTGTACCACGAAGCGGATGCCATGCGCGGCCACCCAACCGAAGCCGCCAGCAAGCGTGATCGGCAGCCCGAACTGCATCGCGGCGCGCAGGATGGGCCGATCCATTGAGCCGTTGAGCGGGCGAAGGCCGACGAGGCGGCTTGCCACAAGACCGACCGCCAGTTGGATCGCTGCATAAATCAGCAGCACTATGGCGGGGTCAGTCGCCATGAGTTCCAGCGCGAGCACGGTGAAGGCCAGTCCGCCGATCGGCGGCAGGATCTGGACCAGCGAATAGGCGCCGATGGCAGCGTTCTTCCGCGCGTATTCGGCAAGAAAATTGAGATAGCTCCGCGTCATCGTGAAGACGCAGGCGCTGAGGTGAAAGGCGAGTGAGGCATCCGGCTTTGTCGCGAACACGATTCCGGTGGTGACGAAACCCTGTAACAAGGTCGTGACGAGGAGGACGTGCTGCTCGGTGTGCGCGTAGCGAATCCGGTCTTCGTCGGTGGAGAACCCGCCAGCATAGCGCAGCATGTAGAATGTCCACCACGACATGCAAACCAGGAACACGAGCTCCTGGCTCGCGAAGATGAGCATCGTCAGCCCGTAGTCCGCCGCACCGAGATAATGCGTCAGGACGATTGCGGTCGCGAATTGTGTCAGCGGCCCGAGCAGTTGCGCGGGGAGGTAGGCGATCGTCTGCCGGATCAGCATTGGGCGGTCCTGGCTGGGAAGCGCGCACGGCCTGCGGCCAGAGGCAAGGCAAGGGGAGCCGGTGCTCGTCGTGGCAGGAGGAGAAGCAGGAACAGGCACATCATGGCGAAGCCGATGGTTTTCCCGGCAATGCCGAGGAAGGTCGAGTTGACGACGAAGAAGTAACCGATAACTAGCCAGGCGCGCCCCTGACAGCGGGCGGAGAGCGCGAAGAGATAGAACAGCAATCCGGTAAAGAACAGCAGACTGGGCAGAATGCCGTAGAACAGGATGAACGCGACCCACAGGCTCTCGATGCCGAATTCAAGCCGGTGGATATGCACGTAATGGGCAAGGTTCTCCTGCTGCGGCCCGAATAGAAGCTCGGGGATCGTGAAGCCGCGGAACAGTTCGAACATCACGATGCGGGCATTGGCACTGCCCTTGTCCTCCGTGAACCGGAGGATGAACTTGTCGAAGAAACCCAGTTCGAGAAGAGCACCGGCGATGCCGACCAGCGCCGGCAGCAGGAAAGCCAGAAGCACGACATGCCGGAGCTGAAGCTTGGCGCCGGCGAGAAACTGTAAGGCGCTGCGTGCAAGCGTGACCAACACCGCCAGCATCAGGAGAACCAGCGACGCTCGGCCGCCGAAGGCGACCATTCCGACAAGCTGAAGACCGATCATCGCCGGCCGATGCCATCCCTTGAGGGCGCCGCCACCAAGGAGGAGAATCATCGTGTAGCAGCCCGTCATCAGCGCATTGCCGAGCGGGTGACCGATGAAGGCGGTCGAGCGCCAGTCGTCCGTGATGAGGATGCCGCCTGCGACATAGGGTGTCAGCCGCCACCCTGAGCCGAATTCGGCAATGCCGAGCAGTGCATTCAGCGCGAAGCCGATATGGATGAGACGCACCATGCTCGCTTGTGTCTCGGGCGAGAGCCGCACCACGATTTGCAGGATCAGCAAAGGCAAGAGGAAGGTATCGACGAGGCTGGCGGCGGGCAGACTCTGGTTCGCAAGGGCATGATAGAGGAGCACGATCCAGGCGGCGAGAAACAACCAGAGGCGGGAGTCGCTATTAAAGGCGCCGAGAAGGCTCGCGAGCGGGTTGCCGTCGCGTAGCGCGATGACAATGTAGAGCAGGAAGACGGTGTAGGTCGCGGGATGGAACCGCATCGGCCCGGAACCGCCAGGCGCGTCGTAATTCCATCCGATCATCATCAGCATCATCGGTGAAATGAACATCATCAACGCAACGGCAGTGAGCGCCAGTGCGTGGATCACCTTGTCCTGACGCGGCGTTCGGGAAGGTGTGGTCGCCCTCATGCCGCACGCCCGACGCCCCCGGATTGCCTGACAACGCCGATAAGGCTGTCGCCGAACCGTTGACCGAGTTCCGCGGCTATCCGGCCATCCGCATTCGGCGACACGAGTGCGATCACACCGTCAATGCGTCGATCGATGTCGATCTGGTCGAGCGCGGCCGAACCGATCGCCGGGCCGTCGATGAGGGTCAATCCGATTCGGCGAGGCCGTTGGCCGTGCATCGCTGGTCGAGCGCCCTTCACCCCGCCGAAAGGCAGGAAGGCTAGGCGCGACGAAAGCGCAATGACCGGGCGAAGACTGCCGCCGAATTCAGCCTGGACGGTGGCACCGTTGTTGCCGAGCTGAGCCGTCAGTGCGTGGGCTCCGCCTGCTCCGTCGACAAGCAGGATATCGAGGCCGCGCCCCGCAAGGGCATGTGCGAGATTGGCAGCCAGTGTCGGACTCCCGTGTCCACCGCCCATGCCGGTGACCATCACCGTTGCGCCGGGATGCGGGCCGACCATTGCGCTGATCCGCTCGGCGAGGTTCTGGATTTCCTTTGCATAGGCCGAGTGCGGGGCACGCAGCACAGCGTCGGGCGTGAGGCGAGTGCCGGTGCCCTTGCGTGCACCCCTCCCGACCCAGCGGACGGCGCCGGCATCTGCTGGTGCTGGAAGAACTGCGAGAAGTTCGGGCATGCTCTCGGAAGGGAGGACGGGTATGGGGACATCTTGCGCGGAAGCCTGCGGTGCCGGGGGCTTCGCGAAACCGCCGCGCTTGCGCTGTCCCTTGCGGGCTTGGGAGAGGGTTTCCAGCAACAGCGCCAGTGCCACGCCGAGGAAAAGCCCGCCGAAGAGCGAGAGCGCGAGAATCAGCGGACGGTTCGGCCAGGCGCGGCGCAGCGGCGCGACAGCCGGCGCGATGACGCGACCGGCTGGCGTATCGACCGTCAATCGTGCGATCTGCTCCTTGTCGCGCAGGAATTTCTCGTAAACTGCTTTCTGTGCATCGACTGCGCGTTCGAGTTCGCGCAGGCGCAGGAGGGTGCGATTGATGCCGGTGGCGTCGGATTTCAGACGTTCGAGCTGGCGTTCGAGCGCCTTTACATTGCCGCTGGCGACGACGTAGGCGGAACGGGCACCGGCAGCGATGCGTTCGAGTTCCTCGCGGATCAGCCGCAACACATCCGCTTTCTGCTGCGTGACCTCGATCGCGGCGGGGTGGCGCGGGCCGAGCGTCGACCGGGCATTCGCGTCGAGGCGGGAAATCTCGGCCAATTGGCCGCGTAACCGGTCGATCACCGGGGATTTCAATGCTTCGACGGTCGAATCCGGCACCCGGCCGCCCTTGCGCAGGGCCTCTACCTGATCGAGCGCCGCCTTGGCCTCGGCTGCTTTCCGCTGGGCATCGACGAGGCCGCGGTTGAGTTCGCTCAATTGTTGCTCGCCGATCAGCTTGCCCTCAACACCGAGGATCTTGTTTTCTTGCTTGTAGGTTTCGACCCGGGCCTCCGCTTCCTTCAGGCGGTCTTGAAGCTGCTTGAGGTGCGTTTCGAGCCAGGATTGCTCGCGTTGCGCGGTTTCGGATTTCGAATCGCGGCCGTCGCTAAGGTAGGCGCGGGCGATCGCGTTGGCGATGCGCGCCGATTTCTCGGCAGACTGGGTGCGGACCTGGATTTCGACGACATAGGTCCGGTCCGGCCGTTTGACCTTCACCCCTTCCTGCAGATTGCGCAGTGTATTGGAAGCGGCATCACCCGGACCATTGGCGAATTCCGCATCATCCTGCAGCTTCTCATCGGCGATGACGCGACGCAGAACCGCGTCCGATTCGATAACGAGTGTTTGGCTGTCCACCAGGTTCGGATCGTAGCCCGCGCCGGTGCCTGAACCCTCGATCTGGAAACTCGCCTTGTTGCGCGGATCGATGAAGATAGCCGTCGCCGCCATGTAGGAGGATTTCGCGGTAAAGGCGTAGCCGAGCCCGAGCGTCGTGACGATGGCCGTCGTCGTTGCGATCGTCTTCCACCGCCGGCGCAGGATCGAGCCGAACTCTGCAATGCCGACCGGCGCTTCCTCGGTTTTCACACTGCCTTCCATCCAGTCTGGCGAATGGCCGGCTTGTGGCTCCGCAGCCCGCACGAAGCGGCCTGTGGGGCTGTTGTGGGAAGGTGTCAGTCGCCTGCGCATCGCGGTCCCGGTTTCATCCTTTTCAGGTCCGGCAATGCAAGGTGCCGCGCCTGCACCCCGTCCGATTGCGAGGGGCTTGGGGTCACCCTCGCATATGATTCTTTACGAAGTGTTCACCATAAAACGCGGGTCGGCACGACCTCGCTGGATCGTTTGCAGGTTTTTGAGGGATTTGGGTTTTTCTCGGCAGAATGAAGTCCGGGGATATTCCGATGATGCCATCAGGGGGAGCCAGAGAAGCTGGCCATGCAACCGGTGCGGGGGTTCCGCTCCTTCAAACCGCGCTCGACGATGGATCATTCTCGGTCGAATCGCATCGAGTCGCGGACACGGCAAGCTTGCTGCGCATGATAGATGGGCTGGAGAGCGGAGTTTGCCAGAGTCCGCTCTGGCTGGGGAGCTGGCTTTCGGTCTTTGGGAAGTCGGTTGATATCGAGTCGTTCGTCGTACTGCTTCACGACAAGGCGGGTCGCGTGCGTCTGGCGCTCCCTCTCATCCGTCGCGCCGAACACGGCCTCCAGTTCCTTGAGGCGATGGACAACTGTGTGTCGGATTACAATGCACCACTGATCCGACGCGAGGGGCACGCGGATCTTCCGGATGGTGACGCGCTGTGGCGGCTGATCGCCGATGTCTTGCCCGAGGCCGATGTTTTCCGGTTTGAACGCATGGCGCCGCGCGTCGTTGGCATGGCGAATCCGCTGTTCGGACATCCTCGCGCGCGGCAGAACCGCCTCGCCGGTTGGGCTTCGGCCGATATCGAAAACTGGGATAGTTTTTTCGCGACGCTTTCGAGCAAGCAGCGGGAAAACTCCGGCAAGAACCGTCGCAGGTTCCTCCGCCAACCGGGTGCCACCTTCCACATCGTCAATGACACGGATCGGGGTTTCGCCGCTCTCGAATGTCTCGATGCCTTTCAGAAGGGGCGCATCGGCGACAAGGGGCTCGACTATTGCCTCGATCGCCCGGATATCGCTGCGTTTTACCGGGAGTTGACGCTCAGGGGCATGGCGAGCGGTCAGATCGTCATCGCCGAAATGCGTGCCGGCGACGAAGTCGTCGCCGTTAACTTCGCCGTGGTGGCCGGAAGTGAGGCACTCTATCTGCGCGTCGGTAATCAATTTGGCGAATGGGGCAAGATGTCTCCCGGCGTTATGGTGACCGAACTCGCCATCGAGGAAGCGGTTCGACGCGGGACGAAGACCTTCGACTTCGGCATGGGCGACTACGTCTACAAACGGCGCCTCGGGGCGCGTGAATACCCGCTTCAGGATCTCGTCTTACCGCTCTCGCTGCGGGGTGCGCCCTATGCGCTTCTCTGGCATGCGCGGACATGGGTTTCGCGCAACCCGCTCGTGCGCAAGCTTACCGGCCGGGCGGCCCTGCCCGCCGGCAACGCCTCGTTCGAGGACGCGGCGGCCTGATCGATATCAGATCGCGTCCTTGACCCGATCGAGCGTGCGGTCAAGGTGGCGGCCGATGATCTCGGCCAACGCTTCTCCCTCGCGCGCTTCGAGCGCTCGGATCATTTCCTCATGCTCGGCGACCGCGCCTGCCCAGCGATCCTCGGTCTCGTTGCCGATGAAGCGGATGCGTTTAAGGCGTGCCTGCAATGTTTCGTGTGTCGCCGCGAGGACGGTATTGCCCGAGGCTCGGGCGATGGCGCTGTGAATGGCCTGATTGAGCTTGAAGTAGTCCAGCCGCTGACGCTTCCCGTAATGCGCGATCATCCGGTCGTGCAGGGATCGGATGGCGGCGATCTCCTCGTTGTTCGCGCGGACGCAGGCGATGCGGGCGGCCGTTTGTTCGAGAGCCTTGATGACCTCGAGCGTATCGCGGATATCCTGTTCGGCGAAGCGGCGGACGATGGCGCCCTTCGCCGGAATGACCTCGACCAGCCCCTCGCTCGCCAACGTCTTGATCGCCTCGCGCAACGGCGTTCGGGATACGCCGAGGGATGCGCCGACCTGGCCTTCGTTGATCCGTGTGCCGGGTGGAAGGTGGCCGGCGATGATCATGTCGCGCAGTTGCCCCAGCACGGCCTCGTGCAACGTGATCCGGGCAATCGGCGTTACCATCCCAAGCCCCTGAGCCGCTCGGCGTGTCTCGCTTTCAGGGTTGGCGCCTTTTTCTGCTTCGCCTGACATGATTTGACCCTCTCCCCGTTCATGCCTCCTTATCAGCGCAGGTCCGAAAGGAAAAGAGAAGCGCGCCGGTTGGGCGTGGATGCCGACTGGAGCATAAAATCGGCTTATGCTCGACCTCGAACTAGAAAGTCGGTCGGCGTTCCTGTAGCACTAATATATCAGCCTCGCGAATACTGGTCCGGACACTGGTGTGCCGGCTGGTTCTCGCTGCATCAAAGAGGAAAGAATGTCGGTTTTCCAGAATTTTGTCGGTGGCGAATGGCTCGCCACCTCGTCCGTCTCGCGCAACATCAACCCGTCCAATACGTTAGATGTGATTGGCGAGTTCGCGCAAGGATCGGTCACCGATGCCGAGAAGGCGATCGCGGCCGCGAAAGCCGCCTTCCCGGAATGGTCGCGGTCGAACCCTCAGACGCGGTATGATATTCTGAAGAGGGCCTCGGATGAAATTCTTGCCCGCAAGGACGAACTTGGCCGTATCCTAAGCCGCGAGGAAGGCAAGACCTTGGCCGAAGGCATCGGTGAGGCCGCGCGCGCCGGGCAGATATTCGCCTTCTTCGCCGGCGAGGCCCTGCGCCTGATGGGCGAGACGGTTCCTTCCGTCCGCCCCGGCGTTGGTGTCGAGATGACGCGCGAGGCGGTCGGTGTCGTGGGTATGATCACGCCTTGGAATTTTCCGATCGCGATTCCGGCGTGGAAGATCGCGCCGGCGCTCGCCTGGGGCAACACCATCGTCATCAAGCCGGCGGATCTGGTGCCGCATTCGGTCTGGGCGCTGTGTGACATACTCAATCGAGCAGGGTTGCCCAAGGGGGTCCTCAATCTCGTAATGGGTCGCGGCTCCGTCGTCGGGCAGGCGATTATCGATCACAGGGACGTTGCGGCGATCTCCTTCACCGGTTCGGTCACGACCGGCCGCCGTATCGCGGCTGCCTGCGTCGCTTCGACGCCGATGAAGAAGGTGCAGCTCGAAATGGGCGGCAAGAACCCGCTCGTGGTGCTGGACGATGCCGATCTCAAGATTGCGGTCGAATGCGCGGCGAACGGCGCGTTCTTTTCCACTGGCCAGCGTTGCACCGCCTCCTCGCGCCTGATCGTCACCGAGGGTATTCATGACGCCTTCGTCGCGGCGCTGACCGAACGTCTTCAGGGGCTGGTGGTCGATGATGCGCTGAAGGCCGGCACGCATATCGGGCCTGTCGTGGACCAGTCGCAGCTCGATCAGGACGAGAGCTACATCGATATCGGCCGCAAGGAAGGCGCGAAGCTGCACAGGGGTGGCGAGCGCCTCAACCGCGAGAGCCCTGGCTTCTATCTCCAGCCGGCGCTCTTCACTGAGTGCACCAACGCGATGCGTATCAGCCGTGAGGAGGTGTTCGGGCCGGTTGCCGGCGTCATCCGCGTCAAGAATTACGATGAGGCGCTGGCCATCGCTAACGATACAGAGTTTGGCCTCTCCTCGGGCATTTGCACCGGCAGCCTCAAGCACGCAACGCACTTCAAGCGGAACAGCGAGGCCGGCATGGTGATGGTCAATCTGCCGACGGCCGGTGTCGACTACCATGTGCCATTTGGCGGCCGGAAAGGCTCCAGCTACGGCCCCCGTGAGCAGGGCGTCTACGCCAAGGAGTTCTACACGACAGTGAAAACGGCTTATACTCTAGCCTGACGCGGGGAGGCGGCGATGGCGAGGGCGATTGCGGAAGACGATCTCATTACGAGCATCGCTGATGCGCTCCAGTTCATCGCCTGCTACCATCCGGCCGACTACATCGAGAATCTGGCCGCCGCCTATGCCCGGGAGAAAAGCGCGGCGGCCAAGTCAGCAATCGGTCAGATCCTCGTCAATTCGCGCATGGCGGCGCTCGGTCGTCGGCCGATGTGCCAGGATACCGGCACGGCGCAGATTTTCATGAAAATCGGAATCGGCGCGCGGATCGAAACGCAACGTTCGCTCCAATCCCTCGCGGACGAAGCGGTGAGGCAGGCATGGCGCCGAGAGTCGAATCCGCTCCGGGCTTCTGTAGTAATGGATCCCTTATTTAGCCGGAAAAATACATTCGATAACACGCCTGCGATGTTGCACGTCGAGATCGCTGAAGGCAATCGGATCGAAGTACATGTTGCGGCAAAGGGCGGTGGGTCCGAGAACAAGGCACGCTTTGCTGCGCTAGACCCCAGCGAAGATGTGAGGGGCTGGGTTCTGCGTACGGTGGAAGCCCTGGGGGCAGGCTGGTGCCCGCCGGGTCTGATCGGTCTGGGTGTCGGCGGAACGCCGGAAATGGCGATGCTGCTCGCCAAGAAATCCCTGCTGGAAGCCATCAACATGCCGGACCTCCTGCGCCGCGGTCCTGTCTCGAAGATCGAGGAATTTCGCATTGAATTATATAACGCGATCAACGCGCTTGGCATTGGTGCGCAAGGGCTTGGCGGCCTGACAACGGTGCTCGACGTCAAGATCGAAACCTTCCCGACCCATGCGGCGTCGAAGCCTGTCGCTCTTGTTCCTCAGTGCGCGGCAGACCGGCATGTTGCTTTTGTTCTTGATGGATCGGGGCCTGCGGTTTTCGCGCCCCCCGATCTTGCCCTCTGGCCGACCAATATCGAGTATGGCGCGGGCGGCACGGCCCGCTCCGTTGATCTCGATCGACTTGATCCGAGCGAGGTCAGAAACTGGAAAGCCGGCGAAACACTTCTATTGAGCGGACGTCTTTTGACTGGTCGCGACGCGGCCCATCTACGGCTTTGCCAGATGCTTTCGCGGGGTGAAACGCTCCCCGTCGATCTACAAAATCGTGCGATCTACTACGTCGGCCCAGTCGACGCGGTCGGCGATGAGGCCGTCGGTCCGGCGGGGCCGACGACTGCGTCACGCATGGATCGGTTCACGCAGCAACTGCTTGAAAAGGCAGGCCTCCTCGTGATGATCGGCAAGGCGGAGCGCGGACCTGCCACGATCGAGGCGATCCACAAGCGCGGCGCCTCCTATCTCATCGCTGTTGGCGGCGCGGCATACCTTGTCTCGAAGGCGATCCGTTCGGCGAAGGTTGTCGCATTCGACGATCTCGGCATGGAGGCGATCCACGAGTTCGTCGTCGAGGACATGCCGGTGACCGTCGCCGTGGATTCCTCGGGTCAATCCATCCACACGCTCGGCCCTGCGCTCTGGCGGCGATGATCAGATCGCCTTGCGAGCGCGCAACGCGTCGATGGCATGATCCGCGAGGCCGATCTCTTGTAGGATACTGTCGGTCTGTTCACCGAGCGCGGGAACGGCGTCCATCCTCGGCGCAAAGCTGTTGGTCTCGCACGGCGGCAGCATGGCAGGAATCGATCCAGCTGGTGAGCCGACTTCGCGCCAGCGGTTCCGCGCCTTCAGTTGCTCATGACCCCAGAGGTCATGCATGTCGTTGAGGCGAGCGTTCGCGATTTGCGCTTCTTCGAGAAGTTCGGTTGCTTCGGAAATTGTTTTGCCGGAGAAACAAGAAACGATGATGGCTCGAAGCGTATCGCGATTGGCACTCCGTTTTGCGTTCGAGTTGAAGCGGGGATCATTTGCCAGACTGGCGTTTCCAAGAACGTCCCGGCAAAAGACAGCCCATTCGCGCTCGTTCTGAAGGCCGAGCATAACGGTCTTGCCGTCGCCGGTTGGAAACGGACCATAAGGGTAGATCGTGGCGTGCGAGGCGCCCGCGCGCGGCGGGGGGGCGGCGCCGTCATAGGCATAATACATCGGGTAGCTCATCCATTCCGCCATGCTTTCGAGCATGGATACCTCGATGTTCGCGCCTTTCCCCGTTCGTTCGCGCAGGAGGAGCGCGGAAAGGATTGACGTGTAGGCATACATTCCGGCCGCGATATCGGCGATGGAGCAGCCGGCCTTGGCAGGATCGTCTGGCGTTCCAGTCACCGAAAGGAAGCCGCTTTCGCTTTGAATCAGAAGATCATAGGCCTTCTTATCGCGGAAGGGGCCGTCCGGTCCATAGCCGGAGATATTGCAGACGATGAGGCGCGGATACTTCTTGCCGAGCGTTGCATAGGAGAGACCGAGCCGCTCGGCCGCGCCTGGTGCGAGGTTCTGAACGAGCACATCCGCTTTTGCGATCAGGCGTTCAAGGATATCGCCTGCTTCCTCATCCTTCACATCGAGTGTCAGGCTTTCCTTGGAGCGGTTGACCCAGACAAAGTGTGAGGCAAGCCCGTTGACACGCGTATCGTAGGCGCGGGCGAAATCGCCTACCCCGGGACGCTCAATCTTGATGACGCGGGCGCCGAGATCGGCGAGCTGTCGCGTCGCGAAGGGCGCGGCAATCGCATGTTCGAGCGTAACCACGGTTATCCCGTCCAGGGGTCGCATGACAGTCTCCGTTTAGCCGGCAATTTTCAGGATTAGGTGCGCGAGCGCATCTGGCGCGGTGATCATCGCGTCATGCCCGGTCGCGAGTTCGATGAAGGGAATTCCGCGCGCCTTCGCGAGCTGACGGCTCGCTTCAAGCGGGGTGTAGACCGGGTCGGTGCAGACGACATAGGTCGCCGGAAGGCCGTTGGTCAGCGGGTTCTTGAGGTGGAGGGGCGAGCGGTATGTGGAGATGGGGTGGGGCGTCAGGCGGTTTCCAAGCTTCGCCGCGTCGGCTTCGGTGAGAATGCCCAGCGATTTCGGCTTGGGAAACGGCAGGCTCACGCCGCCGCTCGTCTCTTCGGAGGCGCGAATCCTGCCCTCGACGACCTCCTGTGTGAGTGTATCGAACGGACACTGGCCGTTCTCGATGATCATGGAATCGAGAAAGATCAGTTGCCGTAATCGCTCCGGCATCCGGTCCGCGATGCCGCTGATGGCAAGCCCGCCGAACGAGTGACCGACGAGCACGACATCTTCGAGTGCCTCGAACCGGAGAACGTTGGCGATATCGTCAACGAAGGTGTCGAGTGTGATGTCCCGCGACAGCAGATGCGCGCGTTCGCCGAGGCCGGTTTGCGTCGGCGTGAAGACACGATGCCCCGCCTCTTCGAGAACCGCGCGGGTCTCCTTCCAGCACCAGCCGCCATGCCAGGCGCCATGAACAAGAACGAAGGTGCGGCGGGGTTCGGTCAAGATCGTGATCCTCAAAACGAGCGCGGCAGGCCCAGGAGGTGCTCCGCGACATACGAAAGGATCAGATTGGTCGAAATCGGCGCGACTTGATAGAGCCGGGTTTCGCGGAACTTGCGTTCGACATCATATTCACACGCAAAGCCGAAACCGCCGTGGAACTGGATGCAGGCATTCGCTGCTTCCCAGCTTGCCTTGGCGGCAAGGTATTTGGCCATGTTGGCCTGTGCGCCGCAGGGCAGGTTCGCATCGAACAGCCGGCAGGCTTCGTAGCGCATGAGATTGGCGGCCTCGACCTCGATGAAACTCTCCGCGATCGGGAACTGAACGCCCTGATTCTGGCCGATAGGACGGCCGAACACCACGCGCTCCTTGGCATAGGCGGTTACCTTGTCGATAAACCAGTAGCCGTCGCCGATGCATTCGGCGGCGATCAGCGTCCGCTCCGCATTTAGGCCGGTGAGGATATACTTGAAGCCCTGGCCCTCCTCGCCGATCAGATTTTCAGCAGGAATTTCGAGGTTGTCGAAGAAGAGTTCGTTGGTCTCGTGGTTGACCATGTTGAGGATGGGGCGAACCTCCATCCCTTTGCCGATAGCCTGCCTGAGGTCGACGATGAAGATCGACATGCCCTCGGACTTCTTCTTCACCTGATCGA
>DAORNC010000026.1:24736-29498 GCA_035440785.1 Rhabdaerophilum sp.
GTTTTGATCTTGGTGGTGTCGGTGCCGGTCGTGGGCTCGGTGACGCCCATCGATTGAAGGCGTAGTTCGCCCGAGGCGATCTTGGGGAGATAGAGTTTCTTCTGCGCGTCCGACCCGTGCCGCAAGAGCGTGCCCATGTTGTACATCTGGCCATGGCAGGCACCGGAGTTGCCACCCGAGCGGTTGATCTCCTCCATGATGACCGAGGCTTCGGTGAGACCGAGGCCCGAGCCGCCATATTCCTCCGGGATCAGCGCCGCCATCCAGCCGGCTTTCGTCAACGCATCGACGAATTCCTCCGGATAGCCGCGCGTCTCGTCGATCTTGCGATGATACTCGGCTGGAAACGTCGCGCAGAGATCGCGGATAGCGTCGCGCAGGTCCTGGTAGCGATCGGGTTCGGATATCATTGTCGGGCTTTCTCTCAGGCGAAGGTCACGTTGGCATCCATGCAGAGCGCGCCGGCCTTCGTGGCCCACAGCCGGGCCTTGCCATCGCGCTCGATGCTGCCGCAGACCGTGAATTCATCGACATCGAAAATCGGTGCATGCGCGCGGAAACCGAAGCGGGTCACCTGCGCGTCCGGCTTGGCGCGCTGCAAGCCGTCGAGCAGTAGCGTCGCGATCAGCGGGCCATGAACGATGAGGCCCGGATACCCCTCGACGTCCGTCACGTAAGGCTGGTCGTAGTGGATACGGTGCGAATTGAAGGTCAACGCCGAATAGCGGAACAGCAAGACGGGATCAGGTTGGATCAGCCGTTCCCAGTGACTGCTTTCGGGTGCCGGGATCGGTGTCGATGCAGGCGCACCGGGTTGAACCGCCTCGCGATAGACGATGTCGTGTTCCTCGTCTATGGCGAGGCCGTGCCCGTTGCTCATCTCGTGGCGGACCGTGACGAAAACGAGTTCGCCCGAGCGCCCCGACTTGTGCTCGACCTTGGTGATGGTCGATTTCTTCGTGGCGTTCTCGCCGATCAGGAGCGGTCGGTGGAAGGTCAGGCGGCTTCCGGCCCACATCCGTCGAGGGAGGGATACGGGGGGCAGGAAGCCGCCTTTCTCGGCATGCCCATCGGCTCCGACGGCGGACATCGGATGAATAGGCAGGAAGTGCATCCAGTGCCAGAGCGGGGGCAAGGCGCTGCCGGCGCGATAAGGCGGATCAGCGCGATCCAGAGTCGCGGCCAAGGCATTCGACGGGAATGGCGCGATCACCTCCTCGGTGCTGTCGCTGCGCCCTATCCACTGCTTTAACTTCGCTGCATCGATGGCCATTGCTTCCCCCGCTTGCGTGTTACTTGCCACGCCTTGCATATTCGGCAAATTCGGAATTTTTAAATATCGCATTCCGATTTTACGAACGCTGGAGAGAGCCATGCACTTCGATCTTTCGGATCTGCGCCTTTTCCAGGCGGTCGCAGAAGCCGGAAACCTGACTCGCGGTGCCCGCAACGCCTTCCTGTCGCCGCCAGCAGCGAGTGCCCGCCTCAAGGCGCTGGAGACCGAACTGCGCGCGCAGCTCTTCTATCGCGACAACCGCGGCGTGACGCTGACGGAGGCCGGCAAGACGCTGCTGCGCCATTGCCGGCTCATCCTGCGACAGGTCGAACATGTGAAGAGCGAGTTCGGCGTTTACGGCGCAGAGGCGAGCGGGCATATCCGCATCTTCGCCAACACGACCGCCGTGACCGAATTCATGCCTGAGATCCTTGCGCGGTTTCTCGCCGAGCGGCCGGGAGTGACGGTCGATCTTCAGGAGCGATTGACGCAGGATATCGTCCGCTCGGTCGTGGAGGGGGCGAGCGATCTCGGCATCGTTTCCGGTGAGGTGCCGACCGAAGGGTTGCAGGCTCTCCATTTCTCGACCGACCGGCTCGTGCTTGCGACCGCAATCGGTCATCCGCTCGAAGGGCGTGGCCACGTGCCGTTCTCGGAGGCGATCCGCTATGAGCATATTGGACTTCACGAAGGCTCGACCCTGCTCGCCTTTCTGCGTTCTCTCCTTGAGAAGAACGGTTACGAGCGCGCACTGCGCGTACAGGTGCGCTCGTTCGAGGCGATGTGCCGTATGGTCGAGGCAGGAGTCGGCGTTGGGGTGATGCCGGAATCCGCCGCGATCCGCCATCGCCGCACGATGCGGATCGGCATCGTGCAACTTGACGAATCCTGGGCTATCCGCGAACGCAGCGTTCTGGTCCGAGAACTGGATGCTTTGCCGGGTTGCGCGCGCGCGTTAGTCGCCAAGCTGCTTGAATCCGGCTCCGGCGGCATCCACCACAGCGAGAAGTTTCCTCATCCCGAGGTTTAAGCGAGGCAGGGGCTGGCGAACCGGTATGGTGGTCGCTATCGTGATCGGCAACGAACAGATCTACAGCTACGGGAAACGTCCATGCCGCTCGATTTCGCCGCTCGCCTTGATGCGCGGTCCGCCCTGCCGGTTGATGCCGGATCAGCCGCGCTCGCCGGACGCGTTTGGCGGCCCGAGCTTGGCGGACCTTCCGTTGTTGCGGTTCGCGAGGGCGTCGTCGTCGACATCTCGCGGCGCTTTCCGACGATGCGCGATCTCTGCGAGACCCCGGACCCCGCCGCCGCCCTCCGCGCTGCCGACGGCGAGAATATTGGTGGCCTCGCAGAGATTCTCACCAACACGGTGTCGGAACTGCGCGATCCCGCGCGCCCGCACTGGCTTGCCCCTATCGATCTCCAGGCTGTGAAGGCCGCAGGCGTCACCTTCGCGATCTCTATGCTCGAACGCGTGATCGAGGAGCGCGCGCGCGGCAATCCGGCGGCGGCCGAGGCGATCCGCAAAGAGATCACCACGCTCGTTGGTGACGATCTGTCCAGGCTCAGACCCGGTTCGGACGAGGCGATGCGGCTCAAGGCCGTGCTGATCGAGCAGGGCGTGTGGAGCCAGTATCTCGAAGTGGGGATCGGGCCGGATGCCGAGATCTTCACGAAAGCACAGGTGCTGTCCTCGGTCGGAACCGGTGCTGAAGCGGGGCTCCATCGCATCTCGACCTGGAACAACCCGGAGCCGGAGGTGGTGCTGGTCGTGGCCTCGACGGGCACGATCGTCGGGGCAACGCTCGGCAATGATGTCAACCTGCGCGATGTCGAGGGGCGTTCGGCGCTGCTCCTCGGGAAGGCGAAGGATAACAATGCCTCATGCGCGCTCGGCCCCTGCCTTCGTTTCTTCGATGGGGGTTTCTCGCTCGATGATGTGCGGAAGATGGAACTCAGCCTCAAGGTCGAAGGCGAGGATGGCTTCGTGATCGACGGCTCTTCGAACATGGCGAAGATCAGCCGCGATCCGGCCGACATCGCCCGGCAGATGATTGGCCCGCATCATCAGTATCCGGATGGTGCAGTGCTGTTCCTCGGCACGCTGTTCGCGCCGGTGCAGGATCGTGGCGCGCCGGGCAAGGGTTTCACCCATGCCTACGGCGATATCGTCACGGTCGCGACGCCGCGCCTCGGTGCGCTCGTCAACCGCATGCTGGCGAGCGACGATTGCCCGCCCTGGACTTTCGGCGCCCGCGCATTGATGGCCAACCTCGCCCGGCGCGGATTGCTCTGATCGCCGGTTTCAGCCGAGGCTTGGCAGATTGAGCCCGTGTTCCCGCGCGCAATCGACGGCGATCTCGTAACCGGCATCGGCATGGCGCATCACGCCGGTCGCGGGATCGTTCCAGAGAACGCGCTCGATGCGCCGGGCGGCGTCCTCCGTTCCATCGCAGCAGATCACCATGCCGGAATGCTGCGAGAACCCCATGCCGACGCCGCCGCCGTGGTGCAGCGACACCCAGGTCGCGCCGGACGCGCAATTGAGGAGCGCGTTGAGAAGCGGCCAATCGGATACGGCATCCGAACCGTCCTTCATGGCCTCGGTCTCGCGGTTTGGCGAGGAAACGGAGCCGGAATCGAGGTGGTCGCGGCCGATGACGATAGGCGCTTTGAGTTCGCCCTTCGCCACCATTTCGTTGAAGGCGAGCCCGAGCCGGTGGCGATCGCCGAGACCAACCCAGCAGATGCGCGCCGGCAGGCCTTGGAACTTGATTCTTTTCTGCGCCATGTCGAGCCAGTTGTGGAGATGCTTTTTATCCGGCAAAATTTCTTTCACCTTCGCATCGGTGCGATAGATGTCCTCGGGATCGCCCGAAAGCGCCGCCCAGCGGAAGGGGCCGATACCCCGACAGAACAGAGGGCGGATATAGGCCGGAACGAAGCCCGGAAAATCGAACGCGTCGGCGACGCCTTCCTCCAGCGCCATCTGCCTGATGTTGTTGCCGTAATCGACGACCGGAATACCCATCTTGTGAAAGTCGAGCATCGCGCGCACGTGCTCGGCCATTGAGTGCTTGGCCGAGGTGACAACTCCCTTCGGATCAGACTTCTGCTTCTCCTCCCACTGCGCCAGCGACCAGCCTTTCGGCAAGTAACCGTTGAGGGGGTCATGCGCTGAGGTCTGGTCGGTCACGGCATCTGGGCGGATGCCGCGCCGGACGAGCTCGGGGAAAACATCGGCGGCATTGCCAAGGAGACCAACCGAAAGTGGCTGTTTCTCACGGCAGGAATTCTCGATGATCGCGAGGGCCTCGTCGAGATCCTTCGCCTGAACGTCGAGGTAACCGGTGCGGAGCCGGAACTCGATCGAGGACGGGCGACACTCGACCGCGAGCATCGAGGCGCCGGCCATCGTCGCCGCGAGCGGCTGCGCGCCGCCCATGCCGCCGAGCCCGGCGGGCAGAATCCAGCGGCCGGATA
>DAORNC010000027.1:0-2943 GCA_035440785.1 Rhabdaerophilum sp.
GCAGCCGGAAATCTTGATCTTCAGCTCGCCGATGTCGCGCTGGCGCGCGGGGTCGGCGAAACGCTGCGAGAGCGCCTGCGCGACCGGGATCGAGCGGGCGGTCGCGAGCGCGCAATAATCAAGGCCGGGGCAGGCGATGATATCGGTGATCAGCCCCGCGTTGGCGGTGGAAAGTTCGGCATCGCCCAGCGCCTGCCACAGTGCGAAGAGATCACGCTCGGCGACATGCGGCAGCACGAGGTTCTGGGCGTGGGTGGCGCGGATTTCCCCGAACGAAAACCGCTCCGCGAGATCTGCGACAACGCGCATCTGCGCGCCCGAGATATCGCCGGGAATGCCGCCGATGGGTTTGAGCGAGATCGTGACCGCCGCGTAGCCCGGCCATTTGTGCGGGAAACAATTGGCATCGAGCCAGGCCGAGAACGCCGGGTTGGCCGTGCGCAGCGCTGCAAGCGTCCTGTCGTGTGTCGGCAAAATGGCATAGGTTGGTGGTGCGAAATAGGCGGCGATGCGTGCCTGTTCCTCAGGGTCGGCGCTGATGGTGCTCTTGTCGAGACCCGCGAATTCCGCCTCGACGCGGGCGCGGAATTCCTCGATCCCGATCTCGTGGACGAGGATTTTCACGCGCGCCTTGTATTTGTTGTCGCGCCGCCCCTCGGCGTTATAGACGCGCATCAGCGCCTCGAGATAGGCGAGGAGATCGTCCTTGGGCAGGAACTCGCGCACCACCTTGCCGATCATGGGCGTGCGCCCGAGCCCGCCGCCAACGATGATCTCGTAACCGACCTCGCCCGCGGCGTTCTTCATGATGCGCAGGCCGATGTCATGCACGAGCACCGCGGCGCGGTCATGGGTGGCGCCGGTCACCGCGATCTTGAATTTGCGCGGCAGGTAGGAAAACTCCGGATGCGCGCTCGACCACTGGCGGATCAGCTCCGCCACCGGGCGCGGATCTTCGATTTCATCCGCCGCGACGCCGGCGAACTGGTCGGCCGTGACATTGCGGATGCAGTTGCCCGAGGTCTGGATCGCGTGCATCTCGACATCGGCGAGCAGGTCGAGGATCTCCGGCACGTCTTTGAGTTGCGGCCAGTTGAACTGGATGTTCTGCCGAGTCGTGAAATGCCCGTAGCCGCGATCGAAACGGTCGGCGATATGCGCGAGCTGGCGCATCTGATGCGAGGAGAATGTACCGTAGGGGATCGCGACCCGCAGCATGTAGGCATGAAGCTGGAGGTAGAGCCCGTTCTTCAGCCGCAGCGGGCGGAATTCCTCCTCGGTGATCGCGCCGTCCAGCCGGCGTTGCACCTGATCGCGGAACTGCGCGACGCGCTCGCGGACAAAGGTGTCGTCGAATTCATCGTAGCGATACATGGGTCATATCCCTCAGGCGCAAGCCCTGAAAATCGAAAAAAGCGACAGCCCGGAGACCAGCAGCCCGACCGCGATCATCATGGTGTGGCGGTCGAGGCGATGCGTCAGGCGGGCGGCGAAGGGCGCGATCACCACACCCCCGAGCACGAGCCCCGCAACGCTCTCCCAATGCTGGATGCCGATCAGCATTGTGAAGGAAAGCCCGCTCGCGAGGCTGATGACGAATTCCGCCGCATTGACCGAACCGATGGTGGTGCGCGGTTCATGGCCCGAACCCACCAGCGTTGTGGTGACAACCGGCCCCCAGCCGCCACCGCCGACCGAATCCGCGAAACCGCCGATGAACGCGACCGGGAACAGCCGACGCAGGTCTGGCGAGGCGAAACGGATCGTGCGGAAGGCCCGGATGAGGATGAAAATCCCCATCGCGAGGAGATAGGCCGAAATCCACGGGCGGAGGGTGTTGCCGTCAATGCTGGTGACGATATGAACCCCGAAAAGCGTGCCGATGATGCCCGGCAGGATGAGCCGCCCGAAGATGCGCTTGTCGACGTTGCCGAGCTTCCAGTGCGAAAGCCCTGAGGCGGCACCGGTGAAGCTCTTCGCGACATGCACGGTGGCGGTGGCGGCCGCCGGCGGCAGGCCCGAGGCCAGCAGCAGCGAATTCGAGGTCACGCCGTAGCCCATGCCGAGTGCGCCATCGACGATCTGTGCCAGAAGCCCCACCGCAAAGCTCGCCGCGAAGGTCACTGCGTCGACATGAAACGGCTTCGTTTCCTGGCTCGCGGCAATCACCACGAAGGCCAGCACGAGCGCGGCCAGCGCCAGCGCCAGCAGCCGGGCCATACGCGGGGACAGCCGCGCGATATGCGGTTCGGGCTCAAAGGTCACGGGAGCACCGGTCTCAGGCATGTCGCGCCGCAAGGTTGGGGAATTCGGCCTGCTTGCCGAGATCGGGCCGCACGGTGGGGCCGAGGATGCGGAAGCGTTCGCGGAAATGGGTCGGCACCGCGAGACCGTCGGCGCGGCGCTCCACCGCGACGAGATAGGCATCGACGATGGTGTTGCGCGCCATCTCGGCACGACCCTCGGCATCGAGCGCCTCGGCGCTCACGGCATCCCCGGCGATGCGGGCCGCGAAGGGATCGCGCGACCAGCCCCCATCGCCCCACACCACCACATCGCCCGAGAGGAGATCATTGGCGATAAGGATCACGGGAAGTTTCGGCAGCTTGGTGGACATCACGCAAACTCCGCGATGGTGAGAGCCAGACCATCCATCGCCTCGGACCAGAGGATCTGGCACGAGAGGCGCGAGGTCGGTTCGATGGCGGGTAATTCGTCGAGTTTGAGGAGTTCCTCCTCGCGCGCTGGGTGGAGTTTCGCCGCCCATTCCGGCGAGACGATCACATGGCAGCTCGCGCAGTCGCAGGTGCCGCCGCAAATCCCCTCGACGCCGAGGCCGGAGTCGCGAAGGATTTCCATCACGCGCCAGCCGTCCGCTCCCTCGATGGTATGCGAGGCGCCGTCCCGGTCGGTGACATGCAGGAAGGCCATCTCAAGCCGCCT
>DAORNC010000027.1:3008-4623 GCA_035440785.1 Rhabdaerophilum sp.
CGGACGCACGATCTTGAACGCGGCATGGCTTGCGAGCGCCGCTTCGTGAAAGCCGGAGAGAATCAGCTTGAGCTTGCCGGGGTAATAGTTGATGTCGCCGATCGCGAAGACACCCTCGATCGTCGTCTGGAATTTCTCCGTATCGACGCGGATCTGTTTGCCCTCCGCGAGATCGAGTCCCCAGTCGGCAATCGGGCCAAGTTCTATGGAGAGGCCGAAGAAGGCGAGAAGCCGCGTCGTCGGAAGGGTCTCGAACCCGTTCTTCGACTTGATGGTCGCGGACGAGAGTTCGCCATGCTCGCCCTTGAGCGTCTGAAGGTCGCCCTCGATGAAGCGGAGCTTGCCCTCGGCTTCCAGCGTCCGCATCTTCGCGACCGAAGCAGGCGCGGCGCGGAAGCGGTCCGAGCGATGCATCAGCGTCACGGATTTGGCCGTGCCGACGAGATCGATGGCCCAGTCGAGCGCCGAATCCCCCCCGCCGACAACAAGCAGATCTTGGCCGGCAAGAGCGGCGCGATTGCGCACGGCGTAAAATACGGACTTGCCTTCGAAGGCTTCTAGCCCCTCGACCTTCGGCTTGCGCGGGGCAAACGAGCCAGCGCCGGCGGCAATGAAAACCGCGCCGGCTTCGACTCGTTCGCCCTCGGAAAGCGAGAGTGCGAAGCGCCCATCCGGCTTGCGCGTAAAACCCGTTACCAATTGGCCGAGCCGGAATTCCGCCCCGAACGGCGCGATCTGTTCAAGCAGCTTGTCGGTCAGTTCCTGCCCGGTGATGATCGGCCAGGAGGGAATGTCGTAGATCGGCTTTTCGGGATATAGCTCGGCGCATTGCCCGCCGGGCTTGTCCAGTACATCGATGACCACGGCCTTGAGCCCGAGCAGCCCGAGCTCGAACACGGCGAATAGCCCGGTGGGACCGGCACCGATGATAGCGACATCGTAGGAATTGGCGGCAGGAGCGGCGGTCACGACAGCATCCATATGTTCGTTATTCAGAACGAAATGGATACTATGTCGGTCATTCTCTCTCAATTCGGGGTCCGTAGCCCCGGTTTTCAAATTTCGTCCGGAAGAGAGAAAACCATTCTCCGGGCCATCGGGGGCGCTGCGGGATGGTGGGCTGGCGTTCAGACAGGGGAGTGCATAGCATGGCGTTCACGAAAACCGTTTCAGGCTCTGTTCCCATGTCCCGTACCCCTGTTCGCGATGCGCTGGAAAGCGCGCTTGCGCTTGCTTCGACTGATCGCGCCGCCCACGTCTTCACCCGGCTGCTTCCCGTTCAAGCCCGCGTGGAGGCCGATGCCGCCGACGCGCGGCGGCGAGCCGGCATTTCGCTTGGCCCGCTCGACGGGATGATCGTGTCCGTCAAGGACCTGTTCGACATGGCCGGCGAGGTTACCAGCGCGGGATCGAAGATTTTCCGCGATGCCGGCGCAGCTGCCGCCGATGCTCCGGTGGTGGCACGCATGCGGCGCGCGGGCGCGGTGTTGATCGGCCGCACCAGCATGAGCGAATTCGCCTTTTCCGGCCTCGGCCTCAATCCGCATTGGGGCAACCCCGGCAATGCCGCCGATTCGCGGCGAGCGACGGCGCGGGCTTTCTGTTCCGCCAGCCG
>DAORNC010000027.1:4656-20471 GCA_035440785.1 Rhabdaerophilum sp.
GGATACCGGCGGTTCAACCCGCATCCCGGCGGCGTTCAACGGTATCGTCGGGTTCAAGCCGACGAGCCATCGCATCCCGAGGGCGGGTGTGTTCCCCCTCTCCTATGCGCTCGACAGTGTCGGTCCGTTGGGCGTGAATGTCGCGGAATGCGCTGCCGCCGATGCCATCATGGCGAACGAGGAGCCACTTTCCCTGCCCGTTTTGCCACTAGCGGGGCTGCGGGTCGGCGTACCGCGCGGCCTGTTGTTCGAAGATGTCGAGGGGGTCGTCGCCTTGGCCTTCGAAGCGGGGTTGGTCGCCTTGACCAAGGCAGGCGTGCAGATCGTCGAGATCGATATCGACGATCTGGTCCGTGGCATGCGTGACGTTCTTTCGTTGGCGCCCATCGCGGCCTGCGAGGCGGCGGAGATCCACCGCGACTACCTCGAAGCCCGAGCAGGCGATTTCGACCGCCGTGTGTTGGCGCGAATCAGGCCAGGTGCTGGCGTTCCGGCGCCGGCCTATGTCCGCGCATTGCGGCATCGTGAAGCGTTGAAGCAGGTTTTTGCTGGCCGGATCGCGCATTTCGATGCACTCGCCTGGCCGACGACGCCCATCGTCGCGCCCGAGATCGCTCCGCTCGAAGCCGATGACTCGGTGTTTGCCGCCACGAATGTCCTGGCTTTGCGCAACACCAGCCCATGCAACTTCTTCGACGTGCCCGCTCTGTCGCTACCGCTTCCGGTGAACGGCTTACCCGTCGGCTTCATGCTGGTGGGAGCGCCGGGATCAGACCGGCGTCTTCTGTCGACCGGTGCGGCGGCGGAGGCGGCTCTCGCCCGCTGACCGTCAGGCCAGCGCCTGCCGCAGGTCGGCGATCAGGTCGTCACAGTGCTCGATGCCAACCGAGAAGCGGATAAGCCCCTCGGTGACGCCGATCGCGGCGCGTGCCTCGGGCGTAAGGCCCGATTGCACGGTCGTCGCGGGGTGGCAGGCGAGCGATTCCGTGCCGCCGAGGCTGACCGCCAGCTTGACGATCCGCAGCCGGTCGAGCACCTGGAACGCCTTCTCGCGGCTGCCGACATCGAAGGACATCAGCGCGCCGGCGCGGGTGCACTGGGAACGGAATATGCGCTCCTGCGCTGTTCCAGGCTTGGCGAGCGCCGGGAAATGCACGGCCGTGACGGTCGGATGCGCCGTGAGCCAATCCGCGAGCCGGGCAGCATTGTCTGCCGCGCGCGTCATGCGCAGCGTCAAGGTTTCGAGTGAGCGCGCCAGCATCCAGGCGGAATGCGGATCGAGGCTGCCACCAAGCAGGGGGCGGAGTTGCTTCACCGGCTCCATTGCGGCGCGGCGGCCGAGCACGCCGCCGGCGATAAGGTCTGAATGACCGCCGACATACTTCGTCAGCGAATAGATCGAGATATCTGCCCCGGCCTTGATGGCATTCTGGAACAGTGGACCGAGCAGGGTGTTATCAACTGCAACCACCGGACGATGACCCTGCCGCCTGCCGCTCTCGTCGGCGAGGTTGGCAGCGAGGCCGATATCCGCCAGCGTGGTGAGCGGATTGGCCGGCGTTTCGAGAAACATCATCGCGAGGCGGCCGGCCGCTTCGGCGGCGCAAATGTCCTCACGCATCATCACGGCGTCGGTCGCGCTGCGAAGCGGGTAGGGGGTAATGCCGAAGCGCGGCAACACCTTGGTAAGCACCGAATCCGTGCCACCGTAGAGTGGCTGGCTGTGCAGGATGACATCGCCCGGCCGACAATGCGCGAGCATGGCGGTGCTGATCGCCGCCATGCCGCTGGCGAAGATCGCGGCGACGTCTGCCTGTTCGAAGAGCGCGAGGCGCTCCTCGACGATCTGGGCGTTCGGATGGTTGTAGCGAGCATAGACGAGCCCCGCATCGGCATCGTTTCGGGCTTCAGTGCGGCCGGTCGCGACGTCGAAGAACTCGCGTCCTGCATCGGCGCTCGGGAAGGTGAAGGTCGAGGTCAGGAACACCGGCGCCTTGACCGCGCCCTCCGACAGCGAAGGATCATAGCCGTAGCCGAGCATCAGCGTGTCGGCGTGAAGACGGTGGCCGTCGAGTTCGGTGCGTCGGAAATCCTTGTTCGCCATTTTTTCCTCCCAGAACGGCGACAACTGTCTCATGGTGAAAGAAGAAAGATCAATATTTGATATAGATATTGACGTTAATATCAAATTTTGACTATTATTGCATTAATAAGCAAACATTTTTTACAATGGTTGGGAAATACCTGTGGCCAATAGCGAAATTTTTGCATGAGCATCGCGATCGACGAATTCGACCGGGCGATCATCATTGCCCTGAGAGACAATGCTCGCCTCAGCAACCTCGAGCTTGCCGGGCGCATCGCGCTGTCACACTCGGCGATCTCGCGGCGGATCAAGAGGCTGGAGGAGGCCGGGGTGATCCGCGGTTACCGCGCTATCGTCGACCCGGTGGTCGTCGGCGAGAGCGTCAGGGCGTTCACGACGGTTCAGCGACTGCCGCATGTTTCGGCCATGGAGTTGGCCGAGGCCATGCGGCAGGTGCCGGGCGTCATCAGTTGCTGGATCGTCTCTGGCGATTCCGATCTGATGATCGAGATCGCCGCCGCAGACATGAAGAGTTTTTCGGATCTGATGCTTGAAAGGCTTCAGACGGTTCCCGGTGTCGCTGCCACGCGGAGCACCTTTGTTCTTGAGGCGATCAAGGAAACCTGACGCACAGCGGCAGGGGGCGACTTCGGGGCGCACTGCGCTCAGGCCACCTGTGCTTTTGGCCTGGAGAGAGCCTCGATCACGCGCTCGAAAGGAAGCGGCTTGCCGAAGAGGTAGCCTTGCCCTCGCGCGCATCCGCAGGCTAGCACCAGCTTGGCCTGTTCCTCGGTTTCGATTCCCTCGGCGATGACCTTCATATCGAGGTTCCGCGCGAGCGCGACGATTGTCTGGACGATCGCCAACGCTTGCCGATCCTGGTCGAGATCGGTGATGAAGCTGCGGTCGATCTTGATCTCATCGAAATCGAAGCGACGCAGATAGGACAGTGAGGAATAACCTGTCCCGAAATCATCGAGCGAGACGAAGACACCCATCGCCTGCAATCGCGAGACGAGTTCGCTCGAGGCCTTGGTATCGTTGACCATCACGCTTTCGGTCAATTCGAGTTTGAGCCGTTCCGGCGGCAGGCGCGTCTTGTGCAGGATATCGCCGATCACCTGTGCGACATCGATACGCATGAGTTGAACCGGCGAGAGATTGACCGAGACGGCGATCGGCCGTGGAAACAGCAAGGCGTCGCGGCAAGCCTTCTCGATCATGATCCGGCCGATCTCGACAATACGGCCGGAGCGTTCGGCGGCGGGAATGAATTCCGCCGGGGGGACCAGCCCACGCGCCGGATGATGCCAGCGCGCCAGCGCTTCGACGCCGATGATCTCGCCGGACACGATGTCGACGAGCGGCTGATAGTAGGGCACGAATTCGGCCCAGGCATCGGCTTCCGCCAGTTCTGCCTCGAGTTTCTGTCGCGAGACGATCCCGGCCGCCATGGCCGGCTCAAACATCAGGATGATGCCCTTCCCGGCAGTCTTTGCGATATTGAGCGCGATGTCGGCGCGATTCAGAAAATCGACGGGGTCCCGGTTCGCTTCCTCAAACAGGGCGATGCCGATGCTGGCATCAATCGTTACGGAATGATCGTCCACCCTGTGGGGTTCGCGCAGGATCCGCAGGATCTGCTCCGCCCTTTCTATTGCGTCGGTCCCGCCGGCAAGCGAGGGATACAGCACGACGAACTCGTCGCCGCCCAGGCGAGCCGCAAACGGACGATCCGCTCCTTCTGCCAATGCGCCGAGCCGCTCGCCGACTGAGGTGAGCAACTGGTCGCCGGCCCGATGGCCCAGCACATCGTTGATCGGCTTGAACCCGTCGAGGTCGATCACCAGAAGGACCGGAAACCGTTCCGAAGCTGCGCCTGCCAGTGCCTTCTCCAGCGCCTCGTGCAGGCTGGCTCGGTTGGGAAGATGTGTCAGCACATCGTGCGAGGCGAGATAGGCATTTTCGGCCGAGGCCTCTTTTTCGGCCTTGTGCGCGGATTTGAGCAGGCGATTTTGCCAGAACAGCAGCGCGGTCAGAAGAAAGCCGGTCGCGACCAGCGCGACGATGGCGCCCCGCTGCAGGTTCTGCAGGCGGCGAAGGCTATCGGTATTCGCCGCGATTTGCTGCGTGCTAGCGGTATAGGCTTCCCTCCCGATCCGCTCCACTTCAGGTTCGATCCGTTTGAGGATCGCGATGACCGCGGTCCGCGCCTGCGGGTCGTCGAGGCGCTTCAGGCCAAGCTCGCTTTCGGAAACGCCTGCCTCGATCCGCATAAGGCTGTCCTTGCGCCGGGCCGATTGCCCGACGAACTCTCCGAAAAGCCCGTTCCGCCAGCTTCCGAGGCGTGAAACGAATATCTCGTGTGCGAGGTGGGCGCGCTCGCGCGCCTCCCCGCCGGGCGCCACGGTGAAGGCCATGATCTGGAACATCAGATCCTGGAATTCGTTCCGGCCGTTGAGGCCGTTCCAGGCGATGTCGTGCCGGCCTGTCCGGTCGACCGCCTCCTCGGTGATGCGCATGACCGACGGCAATAGCACCGACGTGGCCCCGAGCAATGCCATCAGAAGGACGAGAATGAGCCGGATCTGGTTGAAAAAGCGCACAGCGTGCCTCCGGTCTCATTCCAGCGTCATGGCTCGGACCTGCCAGGCGGAGCGGCTGTAGTAGAGTTCGCTTTTCAACTCCGGCAGGTTGTCGAACGGATAGATGACGAAGAGCGGCCCCTTGTCGCGCACCTCCATGTACTGGCCGTTCCGCTTCAAAGCGAGAATCGGCCCGAAGCGGGCGAAATCGGACACGGGAATTTCCGTCCGGTATTTGTTCAGCGCCACGATGTGGGCGGTCTTTCCTTCTGCGCCGACCGTCTTCATCAGGACATCTAACCGAATTCCCTCGAACTGCTGCACGCCGTCATGCCACGGCGTTGTCGTCCGGATCGTCGTCAGACCCAGCGCCTCGAGGTGTGACCGTGTGAACTCCTTTGCATGGCCCTCGCGGAGTATCCCTTCGATGCGGAGTATGACCTTTTCCGCGGCCCTATCGTTGGCGGTGGAAGGCGCCGCCCCTAAAACTATCAGGGCGAAAGCTGAAGCAACCAACTGATACATGCGTTTCTCCTTCCCGGGGTCCACCGTGCGGATGGCGTGTAAGGTCAATTCTGGCAGATATACAACTATAAGTTGTTGTTGGTTTTCCTAAAATTGAACCGACCGAACAGGAGAAGGCGTGATGACGCGGGATTGGCAATCGCTGGAAGCTCTGTTAGTAGTATTGCTACAATAAAAATTATATGGACGTAATTTAATGTCAGACACGCTGCCCACGCATGCCTCGCTTCTTGCGCGGGTGGAGATCGCCAGCCGTTCGCTCTCGCCATCCGAAGCGAGTGTCGCTGCGGCCATTCTCGCAGCACCGTCAGAGACCGTCGGTATGTCGATCGCCGCGCTCGCGCAGCGGGTGGGTGTCAGTGAACCGAGCGTCGCGCGGTTTTGCAAGAGCCTCGGCTTTTCCGGGTTCCGGGAGTTCAAGATCGCGCTGGCCTATGCAATTGCACGCGGCGTGCCTTTCGTTCATGGTGATGTTGCCGGCGAGGATGGCGTCGGCGATGTTCTGAGCAAGGTCGTCAGCCGGGCGATTGCAAGCCTCGCGGTGTTGCGGGACAACACCGATGCTAAGGCGCTCGAACGCGCGATCGCGGCGATTGCCGGCGCGCGGCGGCTTGAATTTTACGGGCAGGGCAATTCCGGCATCGTCGCGCAGGATGCGCAGCACAAGTTCTTCCGCCTCGGCATTCCGACAGCGGCCTACAGCGATCCCCATGTCCATTCGATGGCGGCGGCACTCCTCGGCAAGGGGGACGTCGTTCTCGTATTCTCGGCCGGCGGGCGCACATTGGATATCCTTCACTCCGCCGCGATCGCACAGAACGCCGGTGCGACCGTCATCGCCCTTACCGTGGGCGGCTCGCCGCTCGCAAAACAATGCGACATCGTCGTCGCGACGGATCTGTTCGAGGATCAGGATTTGTATTCACCAATGACCTCGCGGCTCTCACATCTCGCGCTGATCGATGTCCTGGCGGTCGGTGTCGCGATCCGGCTGGGGCCGGGAATCGCCCGGACGCTGGAAAAAGCCAAGGCGGCGGTTCTGGAGAAGCGGACGGGCTCGGCCCGTCAGGGCGTGCGGGGAGGCAAGCTCGATGATTGACGAAAATGCGGCGCATACGGGCCGGAACGCGCAGCAACCCCAGCCCGAGCGCACGCCTGTTCCGCCCTTCGACCTCGTGATCTTCGGTGCGAGTGGCGATCTGGCCCTCCGCAAACTCTATCCGGCCATGGCCCATCGAGACAGCGAAGGCGTGCTGCCGCCGGAAAGCCGTGTCATCGCGATGGTGCACCAGGCGACGCACCGCGAGACCCTGCCGGGTCGCATCGCCGCACGGCTCGAACAGGAGGGGCTCGATCGCGCGACGATCCAGCGCTTCACGGCGCGCATCACCATCCTTCAGGCCGATGCGCATGATCCCGAGAGCTTCGCTGCGCTTGCGGATCTGCTGCACCAATCCCCGCGCATTCCGGCGATCTATCTTTCGACGGCGCCGGACCTCTTCGTGCCGATCTGCCGCAATCTCGCGGCGAAGGGGCTCTTGGCTGGCGAGACGAGGATCATCCTCGAAAAGCCGATCGGTCGCGATCTCGCCTCGGCCAAGGCGATCAACGACGCGGTCGCCGAGGTCATTCCGGAGAGCCGCACCTACCGGATCGATCACTACCTCGGGAAGGAGACGGTGCAGAACTTGCTCGTGTTGCGCTTCGCCAACACGCTGTTCGAGCGTTCCTGGTCGAGCCGGGACATCGATCATGTGCAGATCACGGTGGCCGAGACGGTCGGGCTCGAAGCGCGCGCGGGATATTACGACAAGGTCGGCGCCTTGCGCGACATGGTGCAGAACCATGTGCTCCAGCTCCTTTGCCTTTTTGCGAGCGAACCGCCGAACCAGCTGGAGGCCGACGCCGTCCGCGACGAAAAACTCCGTGTCCTGCGTGCCTTGCGACCGATTCGCGATGCCGATGTCGCGCGCCAAACGGTGAGGGGGCAATATGTCGCGGGTTCGATCGACGGACAGGCTGTGCCGGCCTACGCCGACGAGCTTGCACAGACCAGCGAAACGGAGACCTTCGTCGCGCTGCGCTGCGAGGTCGACACCTGGCGCTGGGCGGGCGTTCCGTTCTATCTCCGCACGGGCAAGCGGCTCGGTGCGCGTTCGTCGGAAATCGTGGTCGTGTTCAAGCCGGTTCCGCACTCGATCTTCTCGAATGTCGTCCCGGAAGCGCTGGAGCCCAACCGCCTTGTTCTGCGGCTTCAGCCCAATGACGGGCTCCAGCTTCACATGATGATGAAGGTGCCGGGTTCCGGTCGCCTCAAGCTCGTCCCGCGTACGCTCGACCTGCGCTACGACACCGCTTTCGGCTTTCGCACGCCGGATGCCTACGAGCGCCTTTTGACCGATGTTATCCGAGGCGACCAGACCCTGTTCATGCGCCGCGACGAGGTGGAGGCCGCCTGGAGCTGGATAGACCCGATCCTCGCCGGCTGGCGCGAGCAGGGCACGCGGCCGCATCGTTACACCGCCGGCAGCTGGGGACCCAGTCAGGCGATCGGCCTGATCGAGCGCGATGGCCGGTCATGGGTCGATCCAGAAGGAGCGTGAGACCTTGGGTGTGCTCCTGATCCGCTTTCCAAGCCTTGCGGCGGCATCCGAGACGCTGGCCGAGCGGGTCGCGGATCGACTGCGCGAGGTTCTGGCACGGCAGGCGCATGCCAGTCTCGCCCTGCCCGGTGGCACGACGCCGGGCCTCTTCCTCAAGAGTCTTGGCGCGAAACCTGTCGATTGGCGTCGCGTCATCGTGCTGCCCGGCGATGAGCGCTTCGTGCCGCTCGACGATCCTCGTTCGAACGAACGCCAGATACGGACGCTTTTCGCGCCGGTACGCGACGGTCTTTGCGACCTGCTGAGCTTGCGCGGACAGGCCTCCTCGCCCGAGGAGGCGGCCCGGAACGCGAGCATGCGGCTCCGCGAGGCCGGCGCGGTTGATATCGCGGTCTTCGGCATGGGAAGCGACGGTCACGTCGCCTCGTTGTTTCCGGGAGATGTGGCGCGCGCATGGGTGGAGGCAGGCGATGATCCCGTTATTCCGACGAACGCACCGGATGGTTCGCGGCGGCTCTCGCTCTCGCGGTCTGCCATTCTGGCGGCACGCGTGGTGATGCTGCTGGTTTCGGGGCCGGAGAAGCAGGCCATTATCGAGGAAGCGCAGCGGCCGGGATCGCCGGAAGTCCTCCCCATTCGGTTGCTGCTTGGAAGGCCGCTCACCGTATTTTCCGCGGAATATTGAAATTAATGGCTCTAAAACAATGGGATAAGACGATTGCTGTTTAGATGTAGTAAAATTACATATCTTTTAAAAAAATTTGTTGCTTTTATCCGAACATCGATTATCTTAGCCGACCAAGCGAGCGCTGGACTCGTGAAAAGCAACATGCTGCGAAAAAGGCGCATCAAGGCGTCTGACGGAGGAGACAAATGGGCGTTCGCAAGGCAACGGTCGGGGCTATTCTGGGAGCGGTTTCGCTGTTGGCGATATCGACCGGCGTGCAGGCGCAGGGGCAACTCAACCTCTACTGCTCGGTTCAGGTTGAGTGGTGTCAGGCGATCGCCAATGCGTTCCAGAAGCAATCCGGCGTTACCGTCAATATGACGCAGAAGGGCTCGGGCGAAACCCTCGCCCAGATCCGTGCCGAGGCGCAGCGCCCGCGCGGGGATATCTGGTTCGGCGGCACGGGCGATCCGCATCTCGTCGCGTCCGAGGAGGGACTCCTTTTCGGCTATTCCTCGAAGATGAACGACAAGCTCCACTCTTGGGCGCTCAAGCAGCACGAGGCGTCGGGCGGCCAGTCGATCGGCATCTATTCAGGTGCAATCGGCTTCGGTTACAACACCGAGTTGCTGGCGAAGAAGAACATCAAGGCGCCGGAATGCTGGTCCGATCTTGCCAAGCCTGAATACAAGGGCGAAATCCAGGTCGCCAATCCCAACTCCTCCGGTACGGCCTATGTAATCATCGCGACCCTGGTGCAGATTCTCGGCGAGGAGCAGGCTTTCGCATTCATGAAGGCGATGCACCCCAACGTGAATGCCTACACCCGCTCCGGCACGGCGCCGATCAAGGCCGCTGCGCGCGGTGAGACCGGCGTCTCGCTGTCGTTCGTGCATGATGTCGCGACGGAAAAAGGCGCGGGCTTCCCCGTGGCCTTCAAAACCCCTTGCGAGAGTACCGGCTATGAGATCGGTTCGATGTCGATCATCAAGGGCGCGCGCAACTACGAGAATGCGCAGAAGTTCTATGATTGGGCTTTGACCGCAGATGCGCAGCAGCTCGGCTTCACTGTCGGCAAGCAGTTGCAGATGCCCTCGAACAAGGAAGCACCGCTTCCGCCCGGTGCGCCTGATCTGACGAAGATCAAACTCGTCAACTACGATTTCGTGAAATACGGTAGAGCCGCCGAACGCCGCCGGCTGCTCCAGCGCTGGGATCAGGAAGTGGGTTCGCTCCCCCGGTAAGGGAGCGGCGCGCAGCGCGGTGGCGTGGCGCGGGCCTTTGCGGGCCCGCAGACGTCACTCCGTTTGCATCCGAGGCTCACATGACACTCCCCCGTTTTCCCAAGACCCGGCTCGTGTTCCGGCTCGGCCTGCCCCTGCTGGCCCTGGCAGCCGGCCCCGTGCCGGTGCGTGCCGAGGAGCAGGTCAACATGCTCTGCGCACCGGTTTCGCAGTGGTGCGAGGCGATCGTCGCCGCGTTCCAGAAGGATACGGGCATCAAGGTCAACATGGCCCGGAAATCCGCCGGCGAGATTCTCGCGCAGTTGAAGTCCGAGGCGCAGAACCCCAAAACGGACGTATGGTTCGGCGGCTCTGCCGAGACGCATTTCGTGGCCGGCGAGCAGGGGCTGCTGGAGCCCTATACGTCACCGAACATGAAGGATCTCCAACTCTGGGCGGTGAAGGTTCATGAACAATCCGACAAGCACTGCGTCGGTGTCTCATCGGGCGTGATCGGGATCGTCCACAACAAGGAACTGGCGAAGAAGAAGGGCTTCAAGCCGCCAAAGACATGGGACGATCTCATCGACCCCTCGCTCAAGGGCGAGGCGCAGATGCCGAACCCGAACTCTTCCTCCACCGCCTATACGATCATCGCCGGCATTATCCAGCTCCGCGGCGAGGAAGCTGCCTTCGATTACCTGAAGAAGCTGCACGCCAACATCAATTCCTATACCCGTTCGGGGTCGGCGCCGCAGCGTGCCGCCTCGCAAGGGGAGACCGGCGTCGCCATCACTTTCAACTTCGATGTGCCGACCGACATCGCCAAGGGGTTTCCCATCGAGGCGCATTATCCGGTGAGCGGCACGAGTTATGAGGTCGCCTGCCTGTCGATCATGAAGGGCGCGCGCAATCTCGCCGCCGCGCAGAAATTCTACGACTGGTATCTGACCCCACGTGCGATGGATATCAGTGCCTCGATCGGCCAGTACCACATTCCCGCCCACAAGGGCGCGAAACCCGACGCGAATATCCCGGATCTTACGGCGATCAGGCTCGTCGATTACGACTTCAAGAAATTCGGCTCCGCCGAGGTTCGCAAGCGCATTCTCGAGCGCTGGCAGAATGAGATCGGCGCGCTGCCGATCAACCGATAAAACAGTAAGTCAGGGTGGGGCAGGGCGTGGGACATCACAATCTCGGCGGGAACCGACTCCTGTGGTTCGTCGCCCTCCTCGGCATCGTCGTCCTCCCTTGGCACATGCTGGAGGACGGGCTTTCCCTTGCCCGTCTCGCCGGCTTCGCGGCAGCGAATGCCGATGATGCCTCGGCCCTGATCCAGGCGGCACGTTTCGGCCGGTGGTGGTTCTGGGGACCGGCGGTCGTGCTGGTTCCGGCTTTCCACGCCGCTTTCCTCGCTCGGACCAGAGCCGGGCAGGGCAATGCCCTGATCGTCGCCGGGATTGCTGGTCTCGGATTCATCGTCGCGCAAGGTTGGTTGATCGGGCAACGCGGCTGGTATTACCCGGCGCTCGAAGCCGTATTTGGTGCGCTCCCCGTGGGCCAATACGGCATCGGTATCGGCGGTGCGCTGGCCTTTCTCGCCTTCCTGCTGCTGCTGACGAACGGACTCGCGGCGCGTGGTGCGTTCGGGGGCGATCGCTTCATTGCTGGCGCTGTCGGCGTGATCGCGGCATCGATCCTTCTCTTCACGATCTGGCCGGTCACTACAATCCTCGGGCAGGCGTTCCAGACACCGAAAGGCGATACGCTCGCCAATGCCTTCGCAGGACGCTTCCTGAGTGCGAAGGTCTGGGGTCTCGCCTGTCTTCACTCCGGCGCGGCCTGCGGTGTCGCCTGGAACACACTCGCCCTCGCGACGGCGACAGCAACCGCCACGACAATTCTCGGCCTCTCGTTCGCGCTGATCGTGACCCGCACGGGCTTCCCGGCCAAGAAATGGCTGCGCCTTCTCACCGTGCTGCCGATCATCACGCCGCCTTTCGTGATCGGCCTCGGGTTGATCCTGATCTTCGGTCGTTCCGGCATCATCAATCAGGCTTTCTCCGCGATGTTCGGCGTCGAACTCGGGCGCTGGATCTACGGCTTCAACGGCGTCTGGCTGGCGCAGGTATTTTCTTTCACGCCAACGGCTTTCCTCGTGCTGATCGGTATCGTGCAAGGCATTTCGCCCTCGATGGAAGAGGCCGCCCAGACCTTGCGCGCCGGCCCGACGCGTATCTTTCGTGCCGTCACCCTGCCCCTGATGATGCCAGGCCTCGCCAATGCCTTTCTCGTCGTCTTCGTGGAGAGCCTCGCCGATTTCGGTAACCCGATCATCCTCGGCGGCTCCTTCGGTGTGCTTTCGACCGAGATTTTCTTCGCGGTCGTGGGCGCGCAGGTCGATTTTGGGCGGGCGGCGACTCTGGCCTTCATCCTGCTCCTGTTCGCGCTGGCGGCCTTCTTCATCCAGCGGTCGGTAATCGGCAAACGCTCCTATGTCTCCGTCACCGGCAAAGGCGATACAGGGCTTCAGCAGGGTATCCCGGATTGGGTGCGGCGGCTCGCCTATTCGATCGCGCTGCCCTGGGCACTCCTGACGATGACCGTCTATGCGCTCGCGCTCGCAGGCGGCTTCGTCAAGGTCTGGGGGCGAGATTGGACGCCGACCCTCTCGCATTTCGGCCGCGCCTTTGCGATTGACTGGGGTCCAAACGGGATCGTGTGGGCGGGTGGGGCGTGGTCCTCGCTCTTCACCACGATCAAGCTTGCGGGCATCGCCGCGCCGCTCACCGCCGGCATCGGCCTGCTGGCTGCCTGGTTGCTCTCTCGCCAGCGCTTCGCCGGGCGCACCGCGCTCGAATTCGCGCTGATGCTCTCGTTCTGCGTGCCGGGCACGGTGATCGGCGTCGCCTATATCCTCACCTACAACATCCCGCCGGTGGAACTTACCGGCACTGCGCTGATCCTTATCGTCTGCTTCGTGTTTCGCAACATGCCGGTCGGCGTGCGTTCAGGAATGGCCGCGATGAGCCAGCTCGACAAGAGCCTCGACGAGGCAGCCGCCACCCTGCGCGCCTCGACGTTCCGAACCTTGCGCGTCGTTGTGCTGCCGCTCCTGAAGCCGGCGATTGTGACGGCGCTCGTGTATTCCTTCGTGCGCGCGATGACGACTGTTTCCGCCGTGATCTTCCTCGTCTCTGCGCAGCATGAAATGGCGACGGTCTTTATCATCAACCGTGTCATCAACGGCGACTACGGTCTCGCCATCGCCTACGCCGCCGTCCTCATCGTGCTGATGATGGCGGCGATCGGACTGATCCAGCTCGCCGTCGGCGAGCGCAAGCTCGGGCGCCGGCAAGCCGCCGCACGGGGTGAAGCCAATCTCGGGAGTGCAGGCGCATGACGGGCGCAAGGAAACAGGCAGCTGAAGTCCGGCTCGAACGGGTCGCCAAGCGCTACGGCAAGGTAACAGCGGTCAAACCGCTCGATCTCGTGATCGCGCCGGGCTCGCTGGTGACGCTGCTCGGACCCTCCGGTTGCGGCAAGACGACCCTGTTACGGATGATCGCGGGGTTGGAGCGCGTCTCGGAAGGGCGCATCGCGATCGGCGGGCGTGACGTCACGGACCTTTCGGCCGGCGAGCGCAATGTCTCGATGGTGTTTCAGTCCTACGCGTTGTTCCCGCATATGAGCGTGCGGGAGAATGTCGCCTTCGGCCTTGTTTCGGAAGGCATGGCGAAAGCGGATGCACACGCGAAGGCCGACGAGGCGTTGGCGACGGTCGGCCTCAAGGGGCTTGGCGACCGGCTCCCCTCTGAGATGTCGGGCGGTCAGCAGCAGCGTGTCGCGGTGGCGCGCGCACTTGTGCTCGAGCCGGACGTTCTCCTGTTCGACGAGCCGCTCTCAAACCTCGATGCCCGCCTCCGCCGCTCGATGCGCGAGGAGATCCGCGATCTCCAGCAAAGGCTCGGCGTGACGGTGGTCTATGTGACCCACGACCAGTCCGAGGCCTTGGCCGTGTCGGATACGATCGTCGTGATGAAGGCGGCCGAGATTGCGCAGGCCGGCACGCCGCGTGAACTCTACGAGGAGCCGGCGAACGTGTTCGTCGCAACCTTCATGGGCGAAGCGAACCATGTGCGCGGAACCATCGAGGCCGTTCGTGATGGCATGGCGCAGGTCCGGCTCGACACCGCGCTTATCCCGATGCCAGCGCGCGGGCTGGCGGAAGGCCCGGTCGATGTTGTTATCCGGCCTGAGGCGGTGCGTCTCCAGCTGGCGGATGCGGCGAACGGCCTCGCCGCGACCGTGCTGACCGCGACTTACATGGGCGCCCACGCCGAATATAATCTCGACACGCCGGTGGGACGTCTGTTCGCGATCGCGCCCGAGGCTGATTCGCTGCGAAAGCCGGGTGATCACATCTCGCTCAGCTTTGGCCGGCGCGGCATCATGGTTGTCAAGCCGTGAGTCCTGTGCATCCCATCCTCCACGGGGTCGAGGGCCGGATCTCGGAGCGGTCGCGGCAGGCACGGGCCGCCTATCTCGACAAGCTCGCGCGGATGCGGCGCCATATGCCGCCCCGGCGAACCCTGTCTTGCGGCAATATCGCCCATGTTGCGGCTGCCTGCGGGACAGTTGCGAAAGCCCGCATAGCCGGGGTGACGGGGCGGAACCTCGCTATCGTTACTGCCTACAACGACATGCTTTCCGCCCATCAGCCGTTCGAATCCTACCCGGCCCTGATCCGCGCAGAGGCGGAACACCTTGGCCATTCCGCCCAGGTTGCGGGCGGTGTGCCGGCGATGTGCGACGGCGTGACGCAGGGCCAGCCGGGGATGGAACTCTCGCTGTTCTCGCGCGATGTCATCGCCATGGCGACAGCGATCTCGCTCTCACACAACGCGTTCGACTGCGCGCTGTTTCTCGGTGTCTGCGACAAGATCGTGCCGGGCCTCCTGATCGGCGCGTTGGCCTTCGGGCATTTGCCGGCCGTTTTCGTGCCGGCCGGACCAATGCCGACCGGGCTCTCCAATGACGAGAAGACCCGCATCCGGCAGGCCTACGCCGATGGCAAGCTCGACCGTGCCGCTCTGCTCGACTCCGAGATGAAGAGCTATCACGCGCCGGGTACATGCACCTTCTTCGGCACCGCGAACTCCAACCAGATGCTGATGGAGATTATGGGGCTGCATGTGCCCGGCGCGGCTTTCGTTCCTCCTGGAACCGCCTTGCGTGACGCTCTGACACGCGAAGCTGCACGGCTTGCGCTTCATAGCCAGACGGGGGTAGGCGAACGGCTTTCTGCAAAGTCTTTCGTCAATGCGATCGCTGGCCTGCATGCAACCGGCGGCTCGACCAACCATCTCATCCATCTCGTCGCGATGGCGGCGGCGGCAGGGTTCGTGGTCACGTGGCAGGATTTTGCCGACCTGGCAGAAGTTGTACCGCTGGTCGCCCGCATCTACCCGAACGGCCCTGCGGATGTGAACCAGTTCCATGCTGCCGGCGGCATCGGCTATGTCATCCGCGAACTGCTCTCGGCGGGCCTCCTGTTCGACGAGGTCGAAACCGCCGAAGGGTGTTCGCTCTCCGCTTACGCTCGCGAGCCCTTCCTGCAGGAAGGTCAACTGCGCTGGCGTGACGTTCCTGCGACGAGCCACGACCGGTCCATCTTGCGCCCGCCAAGCGACCCGTTCGAGAAGAACGGCGGGCTGACCGTGCTCTCTGGCAATCTCGGCATGGCAATTGTGAAGACCTCCGCCGTCGCACCCGACAACCGGAGGCTCACGGCGCCGGTGCGCGTGTTCGAATCGCAGGAGGCATTCCATGCCGCTTTCAAGGCGGACGCGCTGACAGGCGACCTCGTGGTCGTGCTGCGCAATCAGGGGCCGCGCGCGAACGGCATGCCCGAACTGCACGGCCTGATGCCACCCCTCGGCGTGATGCAGGCGCGAGGTCAGCGCATCGCATTGGTGACCGATGGTCGCCTCTCCGGGGCTTCCGGCAAGATCCTCAGCGCCCTGCACGTCACGCCCGAAGCGCAGGCGGGCGGTCCGATTGCTCGGCTTCGCGATGGTGATCTCGTGACCGTCGATGCAAACGTGGGAAGGCTCACGGTCG
>DAORNC010000027.1:20509-23599 GCA_035440785.1 Rhabdaerophilum sp.
CGAGGCCCCGCCGTTCCGGGAGGGTGAGGGGCTCGGGCGGGAATTTTTCGCGCCCTTCCGTGCGCGCGTCGGCCCTGCAGACGAGGGCGCATCGGTGTTCTGACAGGTCGGTGCCAGGGAAGACCCGACCTATCAGGCAATCCGAATTTTCGCCGCCGAACTTTGAATTTGTTCCTCGCGGGTCATGTCGGCAATCTCTTGGCGAAATGCGCTCGATGGGAGCACCGCACATGACGATTATCAGGCACGAGCCGGGAAAGCTTTATTCGGCTGTGGTCGAGGCAAACGGCTTCATCTTTCTCTCCGGCATCACTCCGAAGGATCTTTCCCAGGATCTTGCCGGCCAGACACGGCAGGTCCTGGCGGAAATCGACCGCCTGTTGCAGCATGTCGGCGCGGACCGAACCCGCATCGTCTCGTCGATGATCTGGGTTTCCGACATTCGCAATCGCGAACCGATGAACGAGGTCTGGGTGCCCTGGATCGGGGATGACCGGCCGGTGCGCGCCTGCGTTGAAGCGCGACTCGCGGACCCGCGCATGCTGGTCGAAATCCAGGTTGTCGCGGCGCGGTAACTGCCGCGCATTTCTTGATATTTGCCGACGAATTTAATTCGCAGGAAAACTGCCATGAGCGCTGCTGTCCTCGATCCGAACGATGCGCTTCCCCATGCCTTCCGCGCTGAAGCATCCGACGGCTATTCTCTCGGCGGACTGCTCTGGCATCGTCCCGAGCAGGGCAGGGCCAGGAAGTTTGTTCTCATCGTTCCTGCAACTTCGGTTTGCTGCACCTTCTATTCGAGATTCGCCGAGTATCTGTTCTCGAACGGCTACGACGTCGCGACATTCGATTACAGGGGAATTGGCTTCTCCCGACCTGCGGATCTGCGCGGGTTTCAAGCTGATTGGGTCGATTGGGGCGCAAAGGACGTTGAGGCCATTCTCGCCCATATACGGACCCTATGTCCGGCCTGCGATATCAGCATCGTGGCACATTCCATCGGCGGGTTCACAGTGGGTATGGCACCGTCAGCGGCTGCGGTGCGCAGGATTGTCACAGTAGCCGCGCAATATGCCTATTGGCGAGACTATCATTCGGACCATCGGCTCGCGATGCTGCTGCGCTGGCATGTCGCCATGCCATTGATGACCGCGCTTTATGGATATTTCCCCGGCAAAAGACTGGGTTGGCTCGAAGATACACCGGCAGGGATAGTTCGGGACTGGACCCGGATGGGACCGGATTTCGAAAGGGCGTTGCGAAAGAACCTCTATATTGGCGGAGAACGCGAGGGCGATCTCCTGAAGGCTCGGTTGGCGCGCATCACCGCACCCATCCTGGCGATCAGCTTCGAGGACGATCCCTTCGGGACGAAAATCGCGATTGAGCGCCTGCTGCGCTATTTCACCGGGAGCGAAAAACTGCGCCGGCGCATGTCTCCGACCGACATTGGCGAGAGTGCAATTGGCCACTTCGGTTTCTTCCAGAAACGCTTCGGGGCGCGTCTGTGGCCGATCGCGCTCGCCTTCCTCAACGAGGAGCGGCAGCACCGGGAAGATCGGCAGAACGACGGCCTCTCGTAGAGGCCGTCGGACGGAAGCGCCTCTACACTTCGCCGGCGGCCGATACAGCCTTGAGGTGTGCACGAAGTCCGTAGGACGGATCGGTATTCCGCTTTGCGACGTAATCGGAGAACCGGATCACCTCGCGGAAAGTGCGGCCACTCCGCATGGCGGAAAGCTGGCGCGCTTCTGTCTCTCGGTAGACCTTTGCCGCCGAGACGACCTGTTCCAATCTGTCCTCGGCGATGAAGAGCACACCGTTCGTATCGCCAATTACGATGTCGCGGGGCGTGATCGTGTGCATCCCGACGATCGCCCGCTCGAAGGCGTCAGGCGGTCGGGCATGCAGCCGCTGCGGTCCGTTGGGCAGCGATCCAAGGCTGAAAACCGGGAAGTCGATCTCGCGCAGTTCGGCGCTGTCGCGGTGCAGCCCCCACAGGACGAAGCCGGCCGCGCCTGCAGCCTTTGCCTCCAGCAGCACGATGTCGCCGATGCAGGCTTCGTCTGTCCGTCCATCGTTATCGACCACCAGCACCGCACCGTTCGGCATTCGGTCGATGGCCTCGAAAAAGATGTCGATGCTGCCGACGTGGCGCACGGGTTGGGCGGGTCCTGCCATCCTTTGGCCCGGTCTGAGTGACTGCACGCCGGCGGGCGCACATCGTATCGGCACGCCGGTCGCCATGCATCCATCGGCAAGATGGGGTGTCGTGAGATTTTCGATTTCGGAAAGCCATTTTTCGAGCACGTTTTCGCTCCGTTCTCCTTGGGGAAAGGGATGGGAAAATGCTAGCACTCGACAAAAATTTCGAATAACGAATAGATCGTATATGTTAGTTCTGGATATCGAAATCATGATAACCAATCTCGATATGGATGCCCTGCGAACTTTCGTGCTCGGGATCGATCTGAACAATTTTTCCAGAGCCGCCGATCAACTTGGACGATCACAGTCGGCGATCAGCATGCAGTTGAAGAAGCTCGAGCAGCAGGTAGGGCGCCCGCTGTTGACACGGCACGGGCGCGGCTTGATCACCACCGAGGCGGGCGACCTTCTTCTCGGCTATGCCCGGCGCATCCTCGCGCTGAATGACGAGGCGGCGACAAGCCTTGGGGCGACAGCTACGCCGGCCGCCTTGCGGATCGGTTTACCGCAGGATTTCTTCGAGGATGTGATGCCCGAGGTGCTCCGCCGTTTTGCCGCCTACAAGCCGAATGTTCACATCGAGGTTCGGGCCGGTCGCAACCATATCCTTGAAGATGAGGTCCGGGCCGGACGGCTCGATGCAGCCATCACTTTCTGCCGCCCCGAAAGCCGGGACTTCGGCGAACTGGTCGCCGCGCCGCCGTTGCGTTGGTATGACAGCACCGCGAGCGCCGGAAGCCGGGGCAAAGGGCCGTTGCCTCTGGTTCTTTACGATCATCCCTGTCTGTTCCGGCAAGCCGCGCTCGCTGCGCTCGATGCATGTGGGCATTCCTGGCGCATGGCGCTGACGACGCCGAGTCTTTCCGGGGTTTGGGCCGCAGT
>DAORNC010000027.1:23609-28892 GCA_035440785.1 Rhabdaerophilum sp.
CGGGCAGGGACTGACGGTTCGCATCGCGCATCGGGTGCCGGATGGAGTCGTGGATGTAACGGAACGTTTCGACCTGCCGTCATTGCCGGTCATGGAAATTCGCATGATGCGGGCAGAAACGCTGTCGCCGGCCGGGGAGGCCATGGCCTCGATGATGCGGCTGGTTCTGGAGGAAACGCTCAGGAGCGAAGGCATCTGGCTCGAGGAGGCATCACTAGGCAAGGTGGCCTGAGGGCGGAAGAAAAATAACCATCAAAAATAATTTATATGGTTGTTGACCTGTATGCGGTGACCTCCCACACTGCAATGCAGCAAACGCGCCGGATATCCGGCCTTCAGTGAGGACCGATATGCCTGAAACACCCCCGATCGCGATTCTGGCGGCGGCTGTTGAGCCCCGGAAGAAATCGTCCGGTTATCCCGCGCCTTTCCTGCCCCGCGTAGCCGGGCGAACGAAGCGCCCGCTCGGAGACCTTTTTGGACTGAAGAACTTCGGTGTGAATCTGACAACCCTGGCGCCCGGTTCGGAATCGGCGCTGCTTCATCGCCACAAGACGCAGGATGAATTCATCTACATCGTCGCGGGCAGCCCGACATTGGTGACCGATCGGGGTGAATTCCAGATGGCGCCCGGAATGTGCGCGGGGTTTCCGGCTGATGGTCTTGCGCATCAACTTGTCAATCGAACGCAAGGCGCGGTTGTATATCTGGAAATCGGCGATCGATCGCCGGGAGACAAGGTGGTCTACCCGCATGACGACCTGCAGGCTGTTCTCTCCCCTCAAGGCCAATGGGTATTCCTGCGGAAGAACGGGCAGTCTTATTGAGGTGCTCTCCCACCTCTGTCTTTCAAACCGAAAAAAAACACTATGCCGGTTATGGGATTGAGTTGTATACGTTATTCAATAGAGACCAGAAAAACGGCCTTACCTGCTGCGGAAGCAGCGGGTCCGGTCATCCCAGGGGAGAGGGATGGAGGTCAACATCGACAGGTCGACCGAAGAGGTCGGGCCCAGCGCTGGTCGGCTTTCGCTGCTTGCCGGTCGGCTCTCGCTCGATTTCGCGAATACTCTCAGCGGTGCCGGGACGCGCTTCGAAATCGATCATCTGACCGACATCGGTGCGATCGAGGCGTGGTTGCGCCATGCCGGACTCATGAAGGGCGCGCGGAGTGCTGCTTCCGGGGCAGGCAAGGCGGCGCTGGAGGCCGCGCTCGACCTGCGCGGTGTCATCAACCGGATCGGGACGGCGCTCGTAGGCCAGAAGGAGCCGGCGTCGAACGACCTTGCTGCGCTGCACAAGAGCGCCGCCCTAGGATTGCCAGTGCTCGACCTCGCACGGGACACGACCGGACATTACGTCTGGCGCGAGCCGGCGCCGCCATCGCACGAGGCGCTGCTGGCACGGTTGGCGCTCGATGCCGTCGACGTCCTGAGATTCGACGATCTCTCCCGTCTGCGCCGCTGTCCCGGCGAGGATTGCGGCTGGCTGTTTCTCGATACCAGCAAGAACGGCAAGCGGCGATGGTGCGACATGACCGTGTGCGGCAACCGTGCCAAGGCGCGACGGCACCGCGCCAAGTTTACCTGCACGACCGTTCCCTGATTAGGATAAGCTTCGCTCCGGAGGGATCCGGGCGAGGGTCATCCCGCTTTCTTTTCCCTGTGGAACACCGCAAGCTTGTTCCCGTCGAGATCGCGGAAATACGCGAAGTCGCCATACGGACCACGCGGACCCGGCGCGCCCTCGCTGGTGCCGCCAAGCGAGAGCGCCAGAGCATGGAATTCCGCGACCTGTTCTTTCCGGTCGACGCGGAAGGCGAGCATGTTGCCGTTCCCGTGATGGGCGGCGGCGCCATCGTGCGGCCGAACGATCATCACCGCCGCACCGCCTTCGAGCGCATAGAGCATCCCTGCCGGCGCCGGCATCAGGCGCTTGCCGCCCATCGCCCCGAACAATTGATCATAGTAGGCCAGAGCCCGGTCGAAATCGTTGGTTCCAATACAGACATATCCGAGGCTGGCCATGCGAAACTCCGGTGTGTTCAGGCGGTGTCGAGACTTCAGCAGAGGCGGGAGACTCTACTGCGTGTTCTCGCAAGCCCTAGCGCATCCGGCGCTGGCGGAAATGCCAATAATCTGATGTTTTGAGCCAGAATGTCGCACACGCCGCCGATCGTAGTTGTCGTCTTTCCGGGCGTCCAACCGCTCGACGTTGCCGGACCGGCGGCAGTCTTCGCGCGGGCCCGCGCCTTGTGCCCGAATGCACCGCCCGTCGTCTACGCATCGCCCGAGGGCGGTGTCGTGGCGGGCGACGGTGGCTTGCGCATCGCAGACACGGTTCCGCTGGCGGATCTCAGAGCCCCCTATGATCTTGTCATGATTGCGGGGGGAACCGAGTCGGGGCTGATGGCCCTGCGCGAAACCACCCTCTACGGCTGGCTTGCCGAGGCCGCACCGCAGGCAAGACGTGTCGGCAGCGTCTGCGGTGGCGCCTTCGTTCTGGCAAGGGCCGGGCTCCTTTCCGGCCGGCGCGCGACAACCCACTGGGTAGTGACCGACCGGTTGCAGGCCGGTTATCCCGACGTCCGTGTCGAGCCCGATGCGATCTTCACAATCGACGGTCCGGTCTGCACCTCGGCGGGTGTAACGGCGGGGATCGATCTCGCGCTGGCGCTGGTCGAGATCGACCACGGGGCAGAGATCGCTGCGGCGATCGCACGGGAGCTCGTCGTGTTTCTGCGCAGGCCGGGCGGCCAGTCGCAATACAGCGAAGCCTTGAAAGCGCAGTCTCGCGGCAGCGGGCCGATCCAGCGTGTGGTTGGCGAGATATTGGCGCAACCGGCGCGCGACCACCGGATCGCGCGGCTCGCGGAAAGCGCGGCGATGAGCCCCCGCAATTTCGTCCGGCGTTTCTCGAAGGAGATCGGTCGCCCGCCGGCGGCTTTCGTCGCGGCGATGCGACTCGACCATGCGAAGCGCCTGCTCGCGACAACCGATCTCTCCCTGGCCTCCGTGGCCCATGCCTCGGGCTATGCCAGCGCGGAAGCGATGCATCATGTCTTTCGCTCCCGACTCGGCGTAACGCCGGGCGATTGCCGCAACCGATTCGCGACCGCTGCTGCGGCGCGATCTTCCACCGAACGTTGATCCGCATTTACGTGGCAGACCTCGCTGGAGGCATCGACATGCCCTCTTGATATAACCTCTAAAATAAATTTAGATGGTTATAGCCACGAACGTCCGGTTCGTCGGCGCGCAAGAAGGAAACATCACATGAAGCGCACTCTGACCCTGCTGACGGCAGGGCTGCTGATGGCTGCCGCCAGCGTTGAGACGAAAGCCCAGATCAAGCTCGGCGTCGTCGGCCCGATCACCGGCCCCTCCGCCGCGTTCGGCGCGCAGCTCAAGAACGGCGTCGAACAGGCCGTGGAAGACATCAACGCGGCTGGTGGCGTTCTCGGCCAGAAGATCACGCTCGTGCCGGGAGACGATGTTGCGGACCCGAAACAGGGTGTCTCGATCGCCAACAAGTTCGTCGGCGACGGCGTGCGCTGGGTTGTCGGTCATTTCAACTCCGGCGTGACCATCCCGGCGTCGGAAGTCTATGCCGAGAACAATATCCTGATGATTACACCATCCGCGACCAACCCGAAGGTCACGGAGCGCAAGCTCTGGAACGTGTTTCGCACCTGCGGTCGTGACGACCAGCAGGGCCTTGTGGCCGGAGCGCATATCGCGAAGAATTTCGCCGGCAAGAAAATCGCCGTCATCCATGACAAAACGACCTACGGACAGGGGCTGGCGGATGAGACCAAGAAGGCAATCAACAAGCTCGGCCTCAAGGAATCGCTCTATGAGGGCGTCAACGCCGGCGAGAAGGACTTCTCGGCGCTCGTCGCCAAGCTCAAGGCAATGAAAATCGACTTCCTCTATTGGGGCGGCCTGCACACCGAACTCGGGCTGCTGATCCGCCAGATGCGTGATGCCAGCCTGCCGATTCAGGCGATGGGCGCCGACGGCATCGTCTCCGATGAATTCGCCTCGATTGGTGGTCCGGGCGTCGAGGGCACGTTGATGACCTTCCCGCCGGACCCGCGCAACCGTGCCGAGGCCGCCGATGTCGTCAAGCGCTTCGAGGCCCGTAAGATCAATCCGGAAGCCTACACGCTCTATTCCTATGCGGCCGTGCAGATCATGAAGCAGGCGGCGGAGAAGGCCAATTCGCTCGATCCGAAAAAGGTGGCGGCTGTGATCCACTCCGGCATGGAGTTCAAGACCGTGCTCGGCAAGATGGCCTTCGACAAGAAGGGTGACCGTACCAATCTCGATTACACCGTCTACACTTGGAAGAAGGTCGCCGACGGAAAGATCACCTACATCGAGAACAAGTAGAATTCTGAGGAACAAGCAGCGTTCGCGCTGCCTGTCGGATCATGGCAGGAAGCTCCCGTTTCGGCCATGACTCTGCGGAAAGCCGGGACTTGTTCTCGGCTTTCCTTTTCGTTGGCCGCATCAGTTGATACGCCCGGTCGATGTCTTCCCGTCGGTCCCGGTCAACTGCACCGCGCCCTTGACGCGTTTGGGCAGTGCTTCCCCGGCCTGCCCGGCAAGCTTCGAGCCGTCGGCTGCGGGTTCGAGTGTGACCCGGATCGACTTGCCGTTGACAGCAAGGATCGCCAGCGCCTTGAAGCCGGTCGCGACGATCGGTTTGTCGCTCGCATCGCTGACGAAGATCTCCACGCTCTTTTCCGAGATGACCAGTTCGACATGGTAGACTCCGGCATCGACAAGCGCGCCGCCGCGCGGACCGAGGCGCTGCTCGTGGGCTTGTGCGTTGGCAATGCCGGAGATGAGAGCAAGGATTGCAAGAAGGTTACGCATGGAAAAGCTCCTTCAGAAGGCTTCGCGATAGGGTGAGGCGGGTTCGGATTGTTCCTGTCGGGAAAGGTCGATCAGGCGTTTGAGCGGTTTTTCGCCATAGCGGAGGAACAGCACTGGCGTGAGCAACGCATCGAGCAGCGTGGCAGTGATCAGGCCGCCGAAGATCGTGATCGCGACAGGGTGAAGGATTTCCTTCCCCGCTGCATGCGCGTCGATCATCAGCGGCATAAGCGCGATGCCGGCGGAAAGCGCTGTCATGAGAACCGGCGTCATGCGTTCGAGCGACCCGCGCATCACAAGGCTGCGACCGAAAGGCAGGCCTTCGTGCAACGCGAGATTGATGTAGTGGCTGATCTTCAGGATGCCGTTGCGCGTGGCGATGCCGGTCAGCGTGATGAAG
>DAORNC010000028.1:0-6673 GCA_035440785.1 Rhabdaerophilum sp.
TGGGCGCGACCCTGCTCGGCGTGCCGCTCGGCATGTATGCAGGCTACCGGCCCGAGGGCACCCTCGCCAAGACGATCATGGCGATCTCGATCCTCGGCTTCTCGGTGCCGACCTTCTGGATCGGGCTCGTGCTGATCTTTACCTTCGCCGTCCAGCTTGGCTGGCTGCCGGCGGGTGGGCGCGGCGACACGGCGATGCTCTTCGGCATCTAATGGAGCTTCCTTACCCGCAACGGGCTTTCGCACCTCTTTCTGCCGGCGCTCAACCTCTCGCTGTTCAAGTTCGCGATGATGGTGCGCCTTGCCCGCGCCGGCACGCGCGAGACCATGCTCACCGATACGGTGAAATTCGCGCGGGCTGCGGGCGAGAGCGAATGGACGATTCTCACCCGCCATGTGCTGCGGCTGATCGCCATCCCCATCGTCACGGTTTTCGGACTCGAACTCGGCTCGACCCTCGCCTTCGCGGTCGTGACCGAGACGATCTTCTCCTGGCCGGGCGTCGGCAAGCTCATCATCGACTCGATCTCCTCGCTCGACCGGCCGGTGATGGTCGCCTACCTGATGCTGGTCGCCTTCTTCTTCATCCTCATCAATCTGGCGGTCGATCTGTCCTACGCGGCCCTCGATCCGCGCCTTCGGGCAAGGAGGGCGTGATGGAAAGCGCCTCACCCTTCGGCCGCTTCTGGCGCGAGTTCCGACAAAATCGCATCGCCCTCGGAGCGCTGATCGTGGTCGCGATCATCGTGCTGATCGCTGTAGTTTCACCGTGGATCACGCCGCAGAACCCATATGACCTCTCGAACCTGGTCCTCACCGATGCGCGCCGTCCGCCCGGCTATATCGGCTCGAAGGGGTTCACGCATTGGCTCGGAACCGACGCGCAGGGGCGCGACCTGTTCTCCGCCATTCTCTACGGCTTGAGGATTTCCATTCAGGTGGGGCTCGTCGCCGGTGCGCTTGCCTTCGCCATCGGCGTGACGCTCGGGACCTTCGCCGCCTATCTCGGCGGGCGGATCGAGGCGCTGATCATGCGTGTGATCGATCTCCAGCTCTCCTTCCCCGCGATTCTGTTGGCACTGGTGCTCGCTGCCGTGCTGGGGCAAGGCAAGGGGCCGCTGATCGCCGCGCTGGTGACGGCGCAATACGCCTATTTCGCGCGCACCGCGCATGGCGCCGCTTCGGCTGAGCGCTCGAAGGAATATATCGAGGCCGCGCTCTCGACGCCGCTCTCGCCGCGCCGCGTCGTGTTCCGGCATATCCTGCCGAACTGCCTGCCGCCGCTGATCGTGGTGGCGACCGTGCAGGTGGCCAACTCCATAGCGCTCGAAGCCACCCTCTCGTTCCTTGGGCTTGGCCTGCCGGTCAGCGAACCCTCGCTCGGCATGCTGATCGCCAACGGCTTCCAGTACATGCTCTCGGGCCGCTACTGGATCTCGATCTACCCCGGTGTCGCGCTCATCATCCTGATCGTGGCAATCAACCTCGTTGGCGACCAGATCCGCGACCAGCTGAACCCAAGGCTCCGCCGATGAACGCGCCACTGCTTCAGGTCGAGAACCTCGCCACCCATTTCATGACGCGATCCGGCCCGCTGAAGGCGGTGGACGGCGTCAGCTTCTCGGTCGAGGCCGGTGAGATCGTCGGTCTTGTGGGCGAATCCGGGTCCGGAAAGAGCGTCACCGGCTTTTCGATCCTCGGGCTGATCGATCCGCCGGGGCAGATCGCCGGCGGATCGGTCAAGCTTACCGGTGAGGAACTGGTGGGCCTGCCGGCTTCTGCGCTCCGCGCCATCCGCGGCCGCCGCATCTCGATGGTGTTCCAGGACCCTTCGGCGACGCTCAACCCCGTTCTGACCATCGGCACGCAGATGCGCCTTGCCATCGAGGCACACGAGAGGGTGAGCGAGAAATCCGCGCGCGATCGCGCCGCCGAGGCTTTGACCCGCGTCGGCATTCCGGACGCGACGCGGCGGCTTGACGCGCATCCGCACCAGTTTTCCGGCGGGATGCGCCAACGCGTCGCCATCGCCATCGCGTTACTCAACCGCCCCGCGCTCATCATCTGCGACGAGCCGACGACCGCACTCGACGTTTCCATCCAGGCGCAGATTCTGACCGAGATGAAAGCGCTCGCGCGCGACCTCGGCACGGCGATGATCTGGATCAGCCACGATCTCGCGACAGTCTCGTCCATCGCGAGCCGACTCCTTGTGATGTACGCGGGCAGGATCATCGAGGAAGGCCCAGTCGCTGACGTCTTGCGGGCGCCCCGCCATCCCTACACGGCCGGGCTGCTCGCTTCGCTGCCGGCGAATGCCGCACCGGGACAAGACCTGATGCAAATTCCCGGCTCAACGCCATCCCTCTTCGCGCTTCCGCCCGGTTGCGCCTTCGCGCCGCGCTGCCCGCACACCCGCCCGCAGTGCGGAATTATGCCGGATCTTGTCCGTGAGGGTACCCGCGGCATTCGCTGCCATTTCCCGCTCGAAGTCCGGGGGCGCACATGACATCCTTGATCCGGGTCGAGAACGTTTCAAAGCGCTTCACCCCGCGCCTGACCCTCGGTGAGAAGATAGCTTCGGCGCTCGGCCAGCCGATCGAAACCCGCACTGTCCATGCGGTCGACGGCGTCGATCTCGATATCCGCAAGGGCGAGGTGCTGGGGCTCGTGGGCGAATCCGGTTGCGGAAAATCGACGCTCGGCCGGGTAATCGCGGGCATCCATCATCCGAGCGAGGGCCAGGCTTTGCTCGACGGCACGCCGATGATGTCGGCTCGCCACGGCAAGACGACGACGCGCGTCCAGATGGTGTTTCAAGACCCCTTTGCCTCGCTTGATCCGCGCATCCGCATCGGCGAGACGATCGCGGAAGGGCCTATCGCGCAGGGGCTTGTGAGCCGCAAAGATGCACTCGCCTACGTAACCCGCTGGCTCGAAGCCGTCGGCCTGCCGGCGGATGCGGCCGGGCGCTTTCCGCACCAGTTCTCCGGCGGCCAGCGCCAGCGAGTCGCCATCGCCCGTGCGCTCGCCATGCAGCCGGACGTGCTCGTATGCGACGAACCGGTGGCATCGCTCGACGTTTCGATCCAGGCGCAGATCGTCAACCTATTCCTCAAGCTCCGGCGCGATCTCGGCCTCACCATGCTGTTCATCAGCCATGATCTTTCGGTCGTCCGGCATATCTCGGACCGCGTGGCGATCATGTACCTCGGCCGTATCGTCGAGACGGGGCCGACCGAGGAGATCTACCGCACGCCTCGCCACCCCTATACCCGTGCGCTGCTCGATTCCGTGCCACGCCTCGTAACGGATTCGGCCGAACTGGTGACGTTCAAGCCGATCGCCGGCGAACTCCCCTCGCCGCTCGCGCCGCCGCCGGGCTGCCACTTTCATTTGCGCTGCGCCAAGTCCGCGCCGCGCTGCCGGACCGATATTCCGGCGCGAACCCCCTGCGGCACCGGCCGCGACGTCGCCTGTCACTTTCCGCTGGAGGATCATTGAATGGAACCCTGGCAATGGCCGGAAGAGGAATGGAGGCGCCGCGTTGGGCATATCCGCGCCGGGCGTTCGCTCAAGCCGAAAAGCTGGCCCGGCGGCAAGCGCTGCGCGGTGGCGCTCTCGTTCGATTCCGATCATGAAACCAACGAACTGCGCGATGGTGGCAATTCCATCGGCCGGATGAGCTGGGGGCAATACGGCCACCGCGTTGGCGTGCCGCGCATCCTCGACATCCTGAAGCGCGAGAGCGTGCCGGCCTCGTTCTTCGTGCCGGCGGTCGCGGCGAAGCTCTACCCGGGCGAGCAGCGCCGTGTCATCGCCGAGGGCCACGAGATCGGCCTCCACGGCTGGATCCACGAGGTGAATTCAACCTTGCCGGAAGCGATCGAGCGCGATCTCCATTTCCGCGCCGCCGATGCACTGGAGGAAATCACCGGCATTCGCGCGGTCGGAATGCGCACGCCGTCATGGGATTTCTCCGCGGCGACGCTGAAGATTCAGCGCGAACTGGGGCTGATCTATGATTCCTCGCTGATGGCGGACAACGATCCTTACGAACTCATCGAAGACGGCCAGCCGACAGGGATCGTGGAGCTTCCGGTCGAGTGGATTCGCGACGACGCGCCCTATTTCAACATGAATCGCTTTCAGGCGCTCCGCCCCTATACGCCGCCGACCGCCGTGCTCGATATCTTCCTGCGCGAGTTCGAAGGTGCCTACGCCGAGGGCGGGCTATTTCTCCTCACGATGCATCCGCATGTCACCGGCTACCGCTCGCGACTGTTCATCCTTGAAGAGATCATCCGCGCCGCGAAAGCCAAGGGCGATTGCTGGTTCGCCACCCACGCCGATATCGCACGTCATTGCGCAAAGGGTCTCTGATCCAAGAGGCTCCGATCCCCGGGGGTTCAGCCTCAGAAATAGGCCGGGTTCTGCTCGATGATCTTCTGCATCGCGGCGAGCGTACCGGAAAGGTGGGTCCGGACCGCCTGCTCCACCACCTGAAAATCACCGGAGGCGATCGCGTCGAGGATATCCTCGTGATGGCGGACAACCTCGGCGATCTTGCCAGGGTCAGGCAAATTGAGCCGGCGCAGCCGGTCAATGTGGCCCGAACGGTCCGAGATCAGGTGCCAGAGGGTGCGGACGCTGGCCGCCTCGAAAAGCGCAAGGTGAAACAGCCAGTCCAGCGTCGTGAATTCGCCGATGTCGCGGTCGTCACCGGCAAGCTTCTGCATCCGGAGAAGGCGCTTTGCCGGCACGAGCAAGCCGGCATCCCCCTTACCCGCGAGCGTCCGCGCCACCTCCAACTCGACGCTCAGGCGCAGGAACTGCGTTTCCCGCGCGTGCGCGACATCGATCTTCGAGATCACCGTCCGCGATTGCGGATAGGAGATGACGAGCCCATCCTGCTCGAGCCGCTGGATGGCCTCGCGGACAGGCGACTGGCTGACGCCGAAGGCATCGGCGATGTCGTTGCGCACCAGCGTTGTATCCGGAAGCAGCTCGAGAGAGATGATCCGGTTGCGAAGCGTCGCGTAGATCCGCCCGGCGGTCGAGCCGAGCGACGAGCGCGGCGAGATTTCGTCCGCCGCCTTCATCAATGCTCCCGAGAACGATCCGACATTCATGCCCCGCGCCGCCTTCTCCATCGCCCGCTCCGCGCCTCCTACATCACTCGCCCCGGCAGGAATAGTGACACGGATGGAAACAGTGCGAGGATCACGAAGAAGAAGACCATGGCGATGTAATAGGGCCATGCCGCCTTGGTGAATTCGCCCGACTTGACGTTGAGGATGCCGCAAACGGTGAACATGATGACCCCCACCGGCGGGGTCAACCCGCCAAAGTTGATCAACGTCACGATCAGGATGCCCATGTGCACGGGATCGTAGCCCGCGTGGAGAAGAACCGGCATGACGATCGGCGTGATCAGCAGGATGTTGGCCGCGCCTTCGAGAAACATGCCGCTGATGACCAGCAGCACCACGACCAGAAGCAGGATCAGTCCCGGATCCGTGGTCAGCGTTGTGACGAACTCGGTGATCTGTTGCGGGCCGCGCTCGATGGTCAGCGCATAGCCGAGGACGGCAGCCATCATGATCAGCAGCATCACCATGCCGAGATCGGAGACGGAGTCCTTCGTCGCCTGATAGAGCTTCTCCCAGTTCAGCTCGCGATAGACGAAGAAGCCGATGACGAGCGCGTAACCGACAAGGAAGGCGCCGGCCTCCGTCGCCGTGAACAGCCCCCAGCGGAAGCCAACGATCAGGATAACCGGGAAAGCCAATGCCCAGATGCTGTCGAGAAAGCTCGCCCAGAGTTCCGCGAACTTCGGCAGTTCCGGCAGATCGGCCGCGTAGCCGTTCCGCCGTGCGACGAACCACGCCGTGATCATCAGGATGCCCGTCAGCACAAGACCGGGGACCACACCGGCGATGAAGAGTTGACCGATCGAGACCTCATTGATGAAGCCGAAGAGGATGAGGCCGATGCTCGGCGGGATGGTCGCCGTGATGATGGAGCCGAACGCAAGCACCGCCGCGGTCGCTGCCTTCGAGTAGCCGCCCTGGCTGATCATGCTGGGGCCGAGCATCCGCGCTTCCATCCCGGCATCCGCGACCGCGGAACCGGAAATTCCGCCCATCAGCAGGCTCAGCATGATCGAGACCTGCCCGAGTCCACCGGCCATCCAGCCCGTCAGCAACCGCGCGAAGCGGACAAGGCGTTCGGTGATCCCCGTTGCCGTCATGAGGTTACCCGCAAGGATAAAGAGCGGGACGGCGAGCAATGGGAAGCTCTGTGTAGCCGTGACCATCTTCTGGATCGCGACCGTCGGCGGCATCGTTCCCGTCAAGATGAAGACGGGGAAGGCAGCCAGGGCCAGCGCGAAGGCGACGGGCATGCCGATGAACAGGAATACGGTGAAGAGCGCAGCGATGACGAGCAACATGTCAGGCTTCCTTCCGCGAGACGACCGCGAGGAACTTGGCGATCAGCGTGCGGATCATCAGGGCGAAACCAACGAGCATCGAGCCGTGGTAGTAGGAGCCCGGCAGTTGCAACGCGCCGTCGAGCCGGTCGTGCATAAGGACGGTGTTCCGCCAGGCGAATTGCATGAGATAGGCGAGCAGCCCCATCATGATGAGGATATTGATGATTTCCACCGCCTT
>DAORNC010000028.1:6683-10124 GCA_035440785.1 Rhabdaerophilum sp.
CGGGCACCGGGCGGCACGTTGTCCTGGAGGATCTGCAGGCCGAAATGGCGCTCGTCCTGCAGGCCGAGATCAATCGCAAGAATGCATAGCCAGAGGAACAACAACTGCGCGATCTCCACCGACCAGATGATCGGCACGCCAAACGCGCGGGTGATGGCCGCGATCCCCACCAACCCTACCACCGCAGCCATAAGGAGCGATGCGCACGCAAACTCCAGACGTCTCAGCATGAACATCGCCCTTTTTCACAACCAAGCTTGAGGATGTCGGCCGCTCAGCGGCCGAGCACCTTGTTGACCTCAGCGACCTCGGACTTGAGGTTCAGCTTTTCGTAGACACTGGCGACCGCCGTCTTGAACGGTGCGAGATCGACCGCCGTGACGCTCACGCCCGAGGCGGCGACCTGCGCCAGCGATTTCTCGCCGAGATCGATGGTCAGCCTGGAGGCGAAGCGCCCGTTCTCGACCGCCAGGTCGCGCACGATCTTCTGGTTCTCCGGCGAGAGCCGGCCCCAGGCCTCTGCCCCGACGACAAGCGCGGTCACGAGCTGGATATGCCCGGTCTTGGTGACATGCTTGACGACCTCATAGAGCTTGGCGCCGGTGATCGCGGTCGGCTGGGCTTCGGCCGCGTCGAGCGCGCCGAGCTGAAGCGCGGAATAGACCTCGCCCCAAGCCATCGGGGTCGGTTGGGCGCCGATGGCGCGGATCGTCTCGATCCAGACCGGCGCGCCGATCGTACGCATGCGAATGCCGGCCAGATCGGCCGGTTTCGAAACCGGGGTTTTCGTCAGAAGATGGCGTGGGCCCTGATACCAGTTCGAGGCCAGCATCACGAGACCCGCCTTGGCCTTCAATTGCTCGCCCCATCCGAGATAGGCCGGCGAAAGCGCGAACTTGTCGGCCTGCTCGTAGGTATCGAAAATGAAGGGCGCCGACATGATGGCCAGCGACGGCACGAAGCTCGACAGGCGACGTCGGTGACGGTGCCGATGTTCGCTCCCACACGGGCCTGATCGATCATCTCTCCGGTATCGCCAAGTTGCGAGCTGTGGAAAATCTCGACCTTCACCTGCCCTTTCGTCGCGGCTTCAACGTCTTTTTTGAACTTTTCCAGCCCCTGCCCCATCGGGTCGGTCGGCGCCAGCACGGTGCCGATACGCAGGGTCTGCGAATAGGCGGGCGCACCGAATGCCAAGACGGCGGCGAGCGTCGCGCAAAGGCCGAGTGCCTTGCTCGTAATCTTCATATCGAACCTCCCATGATGCTTTTGATGATAACTAAAATATTAGTTGCATTAATGTTCTAATAGTGAAAAATTGATCCTGTCAACAGGCTCGCGGAAACGGAGCCGCTACCGGAGCATGGGTTTGGCGACGGACGTTAGCCTTCGGCTTGAAATCGTCGGCGGCATGGGGGCCATGCTGGGCGAGAGCCCATTCTGGGATCATGGCGACTGCATATGGTGGGTCGATATCACCGGCCGCATGCTGATGCGGACCACACTTTCAACCGGAACGGCGGATGCCTGGCCAACGCCGGAAATGCCGGGTTTCGTGGTGCTTGCCAGTCCCGACAACCCTATTGTCGGCATGGAGCGCGGGATCTATTCGTTCTCCCCGACGCGTGGATCGTTCGAGCGGATCGTGCCCTTCATTGGCGAGGGCGAGCGTTTCAATGATGCGACCATCGACGATACGGGACGGCTCTGGGTTTCCACTCTGGCGCTCGATAACACGTCGGGCCGTGGCGCGCTCCATCGCGTGACGGGCGATTTTCGTCTTGCCGTTGCAATCGATGGCCTCACGACGCCGAACGGCCTTGCTGCCGATGCTGCGGGCGGGCGTTTGTTCCTTTCGGATTCCCGCCCCGACGTTCAGGCTATCTGGTCGATGCCGTGCGACTTCGCTTCCGGCATGCTCGGCGCGCGGGAGGTCTTCGCCACAACCCGCCACCTCGGCGGCAGACCCGACGGCGCGGCCCTCGCCTCGGACGCCGGCCTTTACTGGATCGCGGGCGTGGATGGCAGCGCGCTCTATGGCTTCGCGATGGACGGTGCCCCCGCCCATACTTTCGAACTGCCCTTTCCTGCCCCGACCAAGCTGGCGCTTACCGCCGACGGGATCGCCATCACCGCGAAGGGAGAAGGCGGCTATGGCGGCGAACTTGCGATCGCGCGCGACGTCCCGCCCTGTTTGCGTGGTCGACCGATTCCGTTCTGGCGTCCGGGCGTCGCCTGACCGGCGCCGGGGGGGGGCACGCCACCTCAGAAATTGAACCCTGTCCGCTTCCTTCAGGCCAGCCCGGCGCGCAGCAACATGCCGAACAGGTCGCGGGGATCGTCCGGGTCAGCGAGCAGATCGAGTTCGGCAAATAGGCCCGTGCGGTCGATCTCGTCCGCCAGCCATCCGAGCGCGGAAAAATCCTCGATGGCGAAGCCGACGGAGTCGAAAACCGTGACTTGTCGTTCGCCCTGTCGCCCCGGCACCATCCCCGCGACAACCTCCCAGAGTTCGGTTACCGGGTGATCCGGCCCCAATTGCTGGATCTCACCCTCGATTCGTGTCTGCGGCGGGTATTCGACGAAGATATCGGCGCGTCGCAGGATGTCGGCGTGCAGTTCCGTCTTACCGGGGCAATCACCCCCCACCGCGTTGATGTGGACACCGGCACCGACCATATTGTCGGTCAGGATTGTCGCGTTCGTCTTGTCCGCCGTAACCGTGGTGATGATCTCCGCGCCGAGGACGGCGGCCTCGGCTGACGCGCAGATTTCAATCTCGAACCCGTAACGCGAGAGGTTTCTGGCGCATCGCGCGCTGGCCTTCGGATCAACGTCAAACAGGCGTAGTCGGCCCACTCCCAGCAGAGCCTTGAAGCCCAAAGCCTGGAATTCGGACTGCGCTCCGTTGCCGATCAATGCCATCGTCCGCGCGGAGCGCGGTGCAAGATGACGGGCGGCCATTGCCGAAGTCGCAGCCGTGCGCAGGGCCGTGAGGAGCGTCATTTCGGTCAAAAGCAGCGGATAACCGGTCTCGACATCGGCGAGCACACCGAATGCCGCCACGGTCTGGCGACCATCCCGCGTGTTTTTGGGATGGCCGTTGACGTATTTGAAGGCGAATTGCCCGCCATCGCTGGTAGGCATAAGCTCGATCACACCATCGGCGCTATGAGAGGCTATCCGAGGCGTCTTATCGAAACGGCTCCAACGCTTGAAATCCGCTTCAATCCGGGCCGCCAGATCAGTCAACACATGCTCGACGCCGCGTCGGACAATCAGCTTCATCATGCAATCGACGCTGACGAAGCGCACGACATTGAGTTTGCGGGCTTCCATGTCAGTAGCTCCGGGTGGGGCGATCGAGCACGGAACGGCCCATGAGGCTTGCGGTGAGGTCTACCATGAGCCGCGCCGTCCGCCCTCGATCGTCGAGAAAGG
>DAORNC010000028.1:10242-13496 GCA_035440785.1 Rhabdaerophilum sp.
TTTCTGGGTCGAGAAAATCGACATCGAGGCTCACGTGCAGCAAGCCATCCTGCCTTTCGACCTGACTCAGAAAATCGCGCAGCAGAGGCACGACACCGTTCTCGTCAATCGAACGCATGTCATGGACGCGGATGCCCGTTTCACCCAGAAGCCGGCGCTCCGCGAGATCGACGCTGCGCAGCCCCATCATGCAGACGTGCGACGGATCCAACGGCGCGTAAAGTGGCGGAAAATAGCCAGAAAAACCCGGTAGCCCCAGCGCATAGGCCATAGGCACCCCGTGCAGATTGCCGCTCGTCGTGGTCTCCAGTGTGTGCATGTCGGGATGCGCGTCAAGCCATAGCACGAAGAGTTTTCGACCTTCGTTCGCAGCGCGGCGAGCGTGTCCGGATAGCGTACCCGCGGCCAGACTGTGATCGCCCCCCAGAACGATCGGAAGCCCCTTCCGCCCAGCCTCACATACGGCCTCGGAAAGTACCTGCGTCCAGGCCGCGATCTCCGGAAGACCGCGGATCGCGGTATTCGCGTGCACCCGAGAATCGAAGTTGCCGACCGCAAGGTTGCCCTGATCGACCACACGAAGACCAAGGGATTCCAGTGCTGGTCCGATCCCGGCGGCGCGATAGGCGCTCGGCCCCATGTCGCAACCGAGCCGGCCGGTACCATCCTGCACCGGCGCACCAATCAGAATACAGGTCTTCGGGTCCATCCAAGCTCTCCCTTTCACAGGAGAGGTAACCTGGAGTGCCGTCGATATGAACAAGTCAATTTGCAAACTTGATCCAGCTATTTTATCATTTCGGCATCATTATCTGACGTTTTGATAACTCTATGGATAATCTCGACCAGCAGCTGATCACTCTGTTGCGGCACGACGGCCGACGCAGCATCTCCGATCTCGCCCTCACCCTCGGTGTTTCGCGCGCAACCATCCGTGCCCGGATGCTTCGGCTCGAAACATCCGGTGAGGTCATCGGTTATACCGTTGTTCTCAAGGCGGATGTCGTTTCCGCGCCGGTGCGCGGCATCACGCTGATCGAGGTCGAGGGGCGTGCAAAGGATCGCGTCGTCAAGACCCTCAGCGGCTTTGCGGAGATCACCGCAATTCATACGACAAGCGGGAAGTGGGATCTGATCGCCGAGTTAAGCACGGCCAGTCTCACGGCGCTGGACGCGCTGTTGCATCGGATCCGCATGATTGCCGGCGTGGGCGCATCCGAAACGCATCTGCTGCTGGCTACGCCGCGCAGCAGTCAGGCACGGCTGGAAGGCTCATAGACCACCCGGAACGAGGTGCTTCCACCAAAGACGACATGGGAGACCCTTGCTCCTTCCCTCGCGCCTATGCCGTCGATGCGACCTTCAAATACATCTTGCAACACGGCAAGGTTCAGCGCCCGAACCCTGCCGTGCGCGGCAGCCACGTCGCCAGATCCGGAACCGCGATCAGGATACCGATGCCGATCAGCATCAGGACCACGTAGGGCAAGGAGCCCCGAACGACTTCTGAAAGGGGTGCGTTCGAAATGCCCTTGATGACGAAGAGATTCATGCCGACCGGAGGCGTGATCATCGCCAGTTCAAGATTGATCATCAGCAAGACACCATACCAGACCGGGTCGATCTTCATCGCGATCATGGTCGGCAGCAGGACTGGTGTCGTGATCAGGATGATCGCAATCGATTCAAGGAACATGCCGAGGACAAAGATCAGTGCCATCACCGAAAGGATGAAACCGAGCGGCGAAAGACCCAGTAGCGTCACCGCTTCAGTCACGCCAACCGGAAGGCGGATGATCGTGATGGCATGACCGAAAATGGCGGCCCCGCCAATGATCAGAAACACCATCATCGAGGTGCGCATGGTCGAATGGGCGCAAACGTAAAGATCCCGCAGCCCGAAGTTCCGGTAGACGAGAAATGCCACGGCCAGTGCGTAGACCGAGCCGATGGCCGCCGCTTCGGTGGCAGTGAAGAGACCGGTGTAGATACCCCCCATCACGACAGGCGGCGCAAGCAGAGCCCAAATGGATCGCCTGAGCGCCGCCCGCACTTTTGGCCAGCCGGCCCATTCCGGCCGCTCGCCGCTATGTCGGAACCTGGCTTCGCCAACGCAATAGATTGCAAATATCGCCGCGAGCATCAGCCCCGGCACAATGCCGGCGAGAAAAAGCGCGCCGATCGAGGCTTCGGAAACGACGGCATAGAGGATCATCGGGCCGGAAGGCGGAATGAGGATGCCGAGCGTGCCGCCCGCCGCCACGACGCCGAGCGCACTGCGTTCCGGGTGGCCGAAGCGCTTCATCTGCGGGATTGCGGCGGTGCCGATCGAAAGCGCGGTTGCAACCGACGAACCGGAGATCGCCGCAAACAGCGTGCAGGCGGCCACTGTCGCCACGCCGAGCCCCCCGCGCAGATGGCCGATCAACACATGAGCCATCTCGTAAAGATCGTCGATCACCCTGGCGCGGATCATTACCTGCGCCATGAACACGAAAAGCGGGATCGTCGTCAGTACCGGGCTGTTGATGTGGCTGTAAAACGTCTCGGCCACGCTTGAGACATTGCCTTCGAAGATCGCCAGAATGGCAATGCCGGTCAGTCCGAGCGCGGCAAAGATCGGCATGCCGGACATCAGCAGGGCGAGCAACCCGGCAAATACGAGGAAGAGCGTCATGCGTGATCCTCAGGCCGATGCGTTGCGCCGTCCGTTGATACACCGGCGTGCGCAAACCGCACGAGCGCCAGCAAAACGAGAAGCACCGCCCCGATGACCAGCGGCACGAATGGGATCCAGGACGGCAGTTCGAGCCGATCGTTCGAATAGGCACCAAAATCGTAGGCGAAGCGCGCCTGCCCCCAAGCGCTCCACCCCAGCACGCCCGCAAAGAGAAGTACGGCAAGATCGGACCAGCGATCGACCCATTTGCGGCGCCTGGGGCCCAGAAGGCCCGGAACAAGGTCGATGGCGATGTGGTCGCCGCGGCGGTAGGCAGCGGCCGCACCAAAAGCGACGAACGCCACGAGCAGATAACTCGAAAGATCTTCCGCCCATGCGACCGGCACGCCAAAGAAATAGCGCTGCGCCACGCCGTAGGTAATCAGCCCCAGAATGATCAGGACGATCAGCGCTGCCAAGATGCCGCCAACTTCCGCAAGCCCTTCGACGATGCGGCCCAACTGGGTGGGGGAGCGTCCGCCCCCACCGGCCTGTCCTCCGGAATGCATGGCTCGCTCCGGCTCAGATTTTCGCG
>DAORNC010000028.1:13513-19247 GCA_035440785.1 Rhabdaerophilum sp.
GGATCCTCGCCGAATTTCGAGTCGAACGCCGGGCGCATCACCTTGCGCAGTGCCTCATTCTCCTCGGGCGTCGCAATGTGAACCTGGGCGCCCTTGGCCCGCAGTTGATCGGGCGCGGCTGCGCCGGCCTTCTCCGAGGCCTCGATGGCCCAGATCGCGGCCTTCTTGCCGGCCCCGGCTAACGCCTCGCGGGCTTTCGGCGAAAGACCATCATACCATTTCGGATTGACGTATCCGTGGAGATAGGCACTCAGCACGGGCAACACGGTGAAATGGTCCTGCACCTCGTAGTATTTGCGTGAAACGGCGGCAGCGGCATCGGTGATCGCCGCATCGAGAACGCCGGTCGCCAGCCCCTGATAGACTTCCGAGCCCGGCATCGCCGAGGTCTTCGCGCCCATGGCTGTCAAACCGGCGTCGAACTGCGGGTTGAGTCCGCGGATCTTGACGCCGTTGAAGTCCGCAGGGGCCTTGAGAAACTTGCCCTTGGCAGTGAAAACCGAGGTATTCGTCTGAAACATCCAGACGATATTGCGAACGCCTTTCTGGAGCAGCTTGTCACCCAAGAACTTGGCGGCTTCGCTGTCCGGCCATTTACGCCAGATATTGAGGTCGCCAAACGCGAAAGGCGCAACCGTAACATTCATGAGCGGCAGTGTGCGCCCCCACTGGAAATTCAGCGAGAACCCGCATTCGATATCGCCCTTGGCGACCGCCGTGATGTTCTGGTTCGCTTTCACCAGACTGTCCGCGCCAAATACCTGGACGTCGAGCTCACCGCCCGAGAGCGAACGGACCTCCGCGGCCCATTGTTCGATCACCTTGGCGATATGGTGCGCGGGCGGCAGCTGATGCGAACAGCGCATTACGGTCGCAGCCTCGGCGCTGAGCGGGAGCGCGAAGATGGTCGCGGTGAGTGCAATTTTCCGGATCATGGCGATATTTTTCATGGTTTCCTCCGTTATTTTTCAGTCTTGTTGCAAGCAGGCAGGCAGCGAGGTTTCAAGCCGCGCAGGTTCGCCAGCGTGATTTGGGCACACCGGCACGCGAAAGCTGACCGTGCAAAGGCTCGTCCGGCATCGCCCGCGCCAGAACGGCACGCGGCCCTTCCAGCCGGTCCAGCGCGATCCCGGTGTCAAACCCCATGCTTTCCGCAAGGAAAACCAGATCCTCGAAAACGATATTGCCCGTAGCCCCCGGCGCAAAGGGGCAGCCGCCAAGGCCACACAGCGAGGCATCCAGGACACGGATGCCGGCATCGAGGGCCGCGGCGGCGTTCGCGAGGCCAACACCACGCGTATCGTGCAAGTGGATGATCACCGGCACTTCGCCCGCCAATTTCCGTGCCATGGCTGCGAGGTCGCCCACCTGTCGCGGCCCAGCGTAACCAACCGTATCGGCAAGCCCCACCGCGTCCGCGCCGTTCCCGAGGCACGCCTCGACGAGACGGAGAACCTCGCGTTCACTGACATCGCCGGCGATCGAACAGCCAAACGCCATCGAGATTCCGACATTGACGATCGCCTTGTGGCCGGCGGCATCGCGCTTCGCCACGATTTCGCGCACCAGAGAAAGAGCATCAGCGCGCGACCGGCGCATATTGGCTTGCGAATGTTCCTCTGTGGCCGAAACGACACAGACGATCTCGTCAACTTCCGTCGCGAGCGCGTCGCTGCCACCGCGCTCGTTCAACGCCAGCGCTGCCGAACGGGCGCCTGGAAGCGTTCCCGAAGCCGCAATGAGTTCACGTAAGTCGGCGAATTGCGGCATCCGGCTCGCGGGCAGGAAGGAGCCAAGCTCGAAATGGCGAACACCGGCAGCATATTCCGCGCGGAGCCATGCGATCTTGTCGGCTGTCGAGGGCCAGACTTTCACCAGTTGCAGGCCGTCACGCAGACCTACTTCGCGCAGGACGAGGCGTTCGGCCGGGTAAAGAACGCTGGATCTGCTCATGCCGCGCGCTCCTTCGTTGTACCACGTGCCGCCGCGATCGAGGCCGGGTCCAACCCCAGCGCGCCGAGCACCCTCTCTGTATCAGCTCCGGCTTCGGGGACGTCTCCCCCGCCGGACAGGACTTCGCCGTCGACCGAAACGGGAAGCGAGGGTGCCCGGAACACGCGACCATCCGGCATCCGCGAAGTCGCGAGCCCTCCGGGTCTGAGGACGTGGGGATCGTGATACATGTCCGAGGGCTTGGCGATGGGCGAGAACGAAATGCCTTCCCGCACGAACGTTTCGACGAGTTCATCGCTTTCGCGGGTCGCGATCTTTTCCGCAACCAGCGGGATCGTTCATGACCGCGCGTTGATCGTATCCATCTTGGTCCGAAGGCGCGCATCGTCTTTCAGATAGCCAAGACCGAGCACATCGCACAGGCTCGCCCACTGCCCTTCCGTGACGGCGCTGACGAAAAGCTGTCTGCCATCCGAGGTCGTGAAGATGTCGTAGACCGGCCAGGAAAAGGTGCGCTCCGGCATCGGAGGCGGGTTCACACCCTCTAGATCGAACTGCACCATGTGCTGCGCCACGAGCAGCAGGCAGTTCTCGAAAAGACCGATCCGCAGGTCTCGCCCCTTGCCGGTCCGCTCGCGCTCGTTGAGCGCCGAGACGACGGCCAGCGCGCCGAAAAGCCCCCCCATGATATCGTTCGCCGAGGAACCGACCCGCAGCGGGCGCCCGGTCGGTCCGGTCATGTAGGCGAGGCCGGTCATCATCTGTACCACCTCGTCCATAGCGGTCCTGTCCTGATACGGGCCGTTCAGGAACCCCTTGTGCGAGGCGAGGATGAGGCGCGGATAGCGCAGCCGGAGTTCGGCCGGGTCCGCTCCCATCCGGGCTAGCGATTCATCCCGGAAATTATCGACGAAGACATCCGCTGTCGCGAGCAGCGCGTCGAGCGCGCGGCGTCCGGCCGGGTTCGTCGTATCGAGTTGAACCGATTTCTTGCCCCGGTTGAACAATGGGAAAAACGGGCTGCCCATACCGGTCAGATGGCGTGTCTTGTCGCCCACCGGGGGTTCGACCTTGATAACCTCAGCCCCGAGAAACGCGAGAAACATGCCACACGACGGACCCATGATCATATGGCTCATCTCGACGACGCGTATGCCTTCGAGCGGGCGGAAGGAATCGGACATGCGGCGCATCTCGTTGGGCGGGCTTCGTTGCCGATCAGCTAAGCATTGCTTTATCTTTCCAACAATTATAATATTGAGCAATCATCTTTCTAGATTTTAGAAATATATGGACGCACGACAGCTCCGCTATTTCGTCGCGATCTACGAACAAAGAGCGCTTGCCCGTGCCGCGCGCGAAGTGCGTGTCGCCGTGTCCGCGCTCAGCCATCACCTCGCCAATCTTGAAGCGCACCTCGGCTCCACCCTTTTCGTTCGTCAGCCGAAGGGACTGGAACCCACCGCCGCAGGCGAAAGGCTCTATGCCCATGCGAGGACGATCCTGAAGGCCTTCGACACCGCCGAACGGGACATTCGCGATTCCAGCGACGAGATCGCGGGGAAAGTGTCGGTCGGCATGGCTCATTCCGCCGTCAAGGCCATCGGCGTCGAGATGTTCCAACGTGCGACGGCAGATTACCCGCGCCTCCAGCTCTCGCTCTCGGAAAGTCTCTCGGGTCCGATGCTGCTGCATCTTCTGGCTTCTGAGGTCGATCTCGCCCTCGTCTATAACCCGCCGGACGATGCGCGGCTCGCCACGGTTCCGGTGCTGGACGAGCAGCTTTTCTGTGTTGGGCGGGTCGAGTTCCTCGGCGACACCGATGCGCCGATCGCTTTTGCCGATATCCTCGACCTTCCCATCATCATCCTGCATCAGGGCCTGTCAGCGCGCGCGCTCCTCGACAATGCCACACTCCTGAAACGGCTGGAGGCTGCGGCGCGTTTTGAGATGAACTCGGTTCATGCGATATCCGGTTCGCTCGTTGCCGGGCTTGGGTGCACGATCGGCACACGCCACTTCTTTTCCGCCGAGATCGAAAGAGGCAAGGTCCGAGCCCGCCCTATCGCCGAGCCGACCCTCCATCGACGCCTCTATCTGTGCAAGATGGCCGACCAGCCCGCTTCCTTTGCCCGCGAAGCGGTGGAGCGCCTCCTGTTAAAGCTGGTCGGCAATGCCGTGCGGTCGGGAAACTGGGAGGCGAAACTCGTCTGACCGGGTCCCGCGAGTTGATCCCCCAGCACAGTTTGACAAGATCATAAAATCCTTGCCCTGGCCCTGCTCCAATCGCGATCCGGTAGCACGATGCCCCACAATCCGGCATTCCGAAATCGCCCCGTGCCACGCGTGTCGGGCGATTGGAACGATGCTGCCTTCAGATCACCGGGATCCGCAGAGAGCATGTGAGGCCGGACAGGGCGCACAAATCGACACTCATGAAGCTTTCCCGTCCCGTGCCCATTACAGCCAACCCAGCAAACGACCAGCCAGCAGCATCTGGCTCAGGAAGCCCACGAAGAAGGCGACGGTCCGCAGCAGGGGGATGCCGAAAGTGTAGATGACGGCATGGGCGATGCGCATCGCGAAGAAGATGCCCGCCGCCGTGGCCGTGGTGCTGTTTCCGACGCCCTGCAGGTGCACCGCGAGGGCAAGTGGGGCAAATACCACAAGGTTCTCGATCGCATTCCGATGGGCGTGGCTCATTCGGTAGGCCCAGTCGGCACGGGGGCGCACATCCGGTTCCGGATTCTTGAGCGCCTTCCACGGGCCCATCTCGCGCAGGCGATTGATAATGATGGGAACCCAGATCAATCCGGTGAATGCCGCAGTAAGCGCGGTGAAATACAGTTCGGCGGAAATCGTCATCTCATATCCTCGTATATCCGGGGCGCTGGATCGCGCACTCGTCTTGACAGGGACGTTACGGATGAGTGACAGTTGTATCTATAGCAAAAACCATCGAATTATTAGCTTAAACAACTAATGCTCGAGAACCTCCTTTCCCCGATTGATGATGCCCTCGGTGAACTCCGTGTTACCGGGAGTGTCTTGCTGTTCGAGAGCTACGAAGCACCCTGGGCCGTTCGGATCGAGGAGGAGGCGTGCCTGCGCGGGGCATTGGGTCTCGCAGACGATACCCGTGTCATTCCCTTCCATTTCGTTCGCTCCGGGCAGTTCAACCTCGATCATGGCGGGGCAACGCCGATGGTTGTTCAGGCTGGCGAGGTCGCGATATGTCCCGATGGCCGGCCTCACCGAATGTCTTCGGGAACGGGCGTGGAGGATGTTTCAATCCTCGAGGTGCTGCGCGACAGGGGGGAAGTGAGAAAAGCCGGAGGCGAACCCGCATCCGGCGAAGCCACCGAGCTGCTCTGCGGAGTCTTTGTCTTGCGAAACACCGATCTCAACCCGCTTTTCCTTTCGCTTCCGCCTGTCGTCCGCATCAGCGCTGGCGCGGATTCCGCCCCTCGGCTCAATCTCGTGGCAAGCATGCTGGAGCAGGAGGTTGCAGCAAAACGCAGCGCCGGGTTCACGGCCTGCCGGCTGATCGAGATCTTCTTCGCCGAAGCCGTCCAGCAAATCGCCGTTCATGATGCTCGAATGCGCCCCGGCTGGTATCGAGGTCTGGCCGATCCGAAACTCTCGATCGCCTTGAAGGCATTTTACGCTGATCCGGCCCGCGCTTGGACGGTTGGGCTCCTGTCCGGGATGACCGCAATGTCGCCTTCCCGCTTTGCCGCGCGTTTCCGCGAAACGGTCGGACAAAGTGTTATGTCCTATG
>DAORNC010000028.1:19263-21191 GCA_035440785.1 Rhabdaerophilum sp.
ATGTTCGTTGCCTGTCGCCTGCTTCGGGATGGAAAAACCGATCTGTCAGGTGTCGCCCGTGCCGTCGGCTATGACGACCTGCCCTCGTTCAGCCGCGCTTTCAAGGGGATCGTCGGCACCAGCCCTGGGCGCTGGCGCGCTCAGTTGAGAGTATAGATCCAACCGCAGCAGAGATAGCAGGAGCGCGCCGCGCATCACGGTCACTCGAAGGCTTGTGGCCAGCGCCTCAAACGAGACACCAGCACGTCATTATTGGTAGCCTTCTGCATTCTCGTCGGGAAAACCGGGAGGGGATTGTACTCGTCAGCGCCATCTTGACGTGATGAGCAATTCTCCCCTCACACCGTCATTGCATAGGCGATGGCGGCGTAATGGCAGCCGGCGGCGGCCGAGACGAAACTGTGCCAGATCACGTTGTTGAAGCGCAGGTTCTTCCAAGCATAAAACGCCACGCCGGCGACATAGATGACCCCGCCCGCGAGCAGGAGATAAAGCGTCGGTCCGGGCAGTCTCTCGATCATCGGGCGGAGCGCGATCATCGCCGCGCCGCCGAGCAGGATATAGATTCCGATCGAGAGCCGATCGAACCGCCCCGGCAGCGCCACCTTCAGCACGATGCCGCCAATCGCCCCCGCCCAGACGATCACGCCGAGGGTGATCGCCCAGAACGGATCGCCCAGCAGCACGAGAAGCGGCGTGTATGTTCCGGCAATCATAAGATAAATCGAGGAATGATCGAACCGCCGCAGCACCCATTTCAATGGCGAGGTGGGCGCCAGATTATAGGCTGCCGAAAAGCCGAACATCGCCAGAAGCCCAATGCCGTAGATTACAACCGCCGAGAGCTCGAGGCCGCCGCGCTTGAGCAGAATGAGCACAATCAGCACCGCGATCCCGATGATCGAGGCCAGCAAGGCCGCGGCATGCAGCAGCCCATCGGCGATCAGCTCGCCTTGGCTGAAAGGGCGGCGCGTCAATCGTGGGTGGCCGGCAGGCAGGGTCATCGTTGTTTCGGCTTGTTGGGACACGAAGGCTACCCGGTTCGGTGCCCGGTGCAAAGTGTCGTCTGAGGTTCTCATCCTAACGAAGAACTCTGCTGCACCCCAAACTCTGCGACCGCAGCGAAAAAGGTTCCCTTTCACCATCGGGTCTGTCGTAAGAATTTTCTTGGCGCAAGACCGGAGCCGGATGTGCAAAGCACCCCGAAACTCCGCGTTTTTCAGCTCTCCGGCTGCAGGCCGGCCCGCTCCAGCCGGACAATCGCCAGATCAAGCGCGGAGAGAAAATTCGAGCGATCCTTCGGCGCAAAAGGGCGCGGCCCGCCAGTTATCTGTCCGGCGGAACGCAGCTCGTCCATCAGGTTGCGCGTCGCCAGCGCATGTCCGATTGATTGCTTCGTATGGGCTTGGCCATTGGGTGCGATGACATCCGCGCCAGCCTTGATGCAGCGCGCCGCCAACGGAATATCCGCCGTGATCACGACAACGCCGCGCCGGGCGCGCTCGGCAATGTAATCGTCGGCGATATCGAGCCCTGCACCTACCACCACCCGCTCAATGCGCGGATCGCGCGGTATCTGCATGTAGCTGTTGGAGACCACAATGGTCTTCACGCCGTGGCGGCCCGCAACCTTGTAAACCTCGTCCTTGACGGGGCAAGCATCGGCATCAATGAAAACGAGAATGGTCGGGCGCGTGCTCATCCCCTCCTGATGTGGACTGAAAGGTTGGCCGTCAAGGCGCCCGCGAAACGGATGTCCAGGAAAACTGAGGCGGACACCAAAAGTCGGCATTCTCAGGGCCACGAGCAATTCGAGCGTTCAGGGGAATCTGCCGGCCATATTCAGGACGCTCAATATGTACAGGAGGGGCTCGAAGGTGGAGCGCGCCGTGGGACGCCCCCACCTCACACCGGATATGGCGACGGCA
>DAORNC010000028.1:21216-21599 GCA_035440785.1 Rhabdaerophilum sp.
CCGCCTCGCCAGCGGCAAGCCGGTTTTCCTCTGTCGAAGCCGTCAGTTTTCCCACCCTGAACACGGCACCCGATTGCACCCGACGGAATCACCAACTAGGTTGCAAGAGAAACGGTCTCTGGTGGAACGATCCATCGCGAGCCAGATCGACCGTCAAGACAAGTCAGCAGCGGGTTTTCAGAAAAATGGCGTCCCCAATGCATGGTCTCGCGGCGTTGCTCCCGTCGATGGCAACGCTCGGTCTCGACATGGTCGCGCTGGTCGCCGGCCCCAATTTCCAGCGGATTTTTCGCTGGGACTTTCATCAGAACGAACGCCCGGTCGTCGTCCTGCTCCGCCGCGACGGCAAGACGGCGGCGATCGTGCCGCATATCGAATGGCCC
>DAORNC010000028.1:21772-24240 GCA_035440785.1 Rhabdaerophilum sp.
GCGCGCCTTTCCGGGAGGCGAGATTGTCGATGCCCATGCTGCGATCTCGGCCATCCGGCTGCACAAGACCGCAGAGGAGCTTGCGGAGATGCGCCATGCGATCCGCCTCTCGGAAGCCGCGCTGGAGCAGACCGTTCGGCGGGTGCGCCTTGGGATGACGGAACGCGAGGTCGAGGGAATCCTGATCGGCGAATTGTTCGGCGCCGGGGTGCATGAACTCTCGTTCCAGCCCATCGTCGCCGCCGGCGGCAATTCGGCCCAGAGCCACGCAAAGGCCCGCGCCGATTATGCCATCCAACCCGGCGATGCCCTGCTCTTCGATTTCGGCGGCGCGATCAACGGTTATCGGGCCGATATCACGCGCACTTTCTTCGTCGGGCAGGTATCCGACGCGGATCGGGCCTTTTACGAGGCGGTGCTTGCCGCCAACGAAATCGGGCGCGCGGGCGCGCGACCGGGTATCACGGCATCCACGCTCGATGATGCCGTGCTGGGAAACCTCGAAGCCTCGCCCTACGCCGCCTTCATGCGGCACAAGACCGGGCATGGCCTCGGGCTCGAAGTGCACGAAGACCCCTATATCATGCGCGGAAACGCGATGATCCTCGCGCCGGGCATGGTGTTCACCATTGAGCCCGGACTCTATGAAATCGACCGGATTGGTGTGCGCATCGAGGATAACGTGGTCATAACCGACGCCGGATGCGAGGTCATGACAACTTTTCCGCGCGAACTCCGGGTCATCGGCACGTGAAGCCGCAATCCTTGCAAGAAGGTGCGATCGCCTCTTGCAGAACCGGAATTCGGGACTAGGCTGGCCGCTCCGAAGCCGCGACGAAAAAGTCGGCCTCGAAAACAAGAAAAAACAGGATCCAGATTTCTGGAACGATCAAAACGGGAGAAAAAAATGTCGATATTGAGAAAGACCGCGCTGGGTCTTGCCGCTTCGTTCGCGGTGTTCGCACCAGGCGCGCTGGCGGCGAAGACGCTGGTCTACTGCTCGGAAGGCTCGCCGGAGAATTTCACCCCGGCTGTCAACACCACCGGCACCAGCTTCGATGCGGCCCGCCCGGTCTATGACCAGCTCGTGATCTTCGAGCGCGGGACCACCAAGGTCATCCCCGGCCTCGCGGAAAGCTGGAAGGTGAGCGACGACGGCAAGACCGTGACCTTCAACCTCCGCAAGGGCGTGAAGTTCCATTCCGGCGTCAACGGCTTCAAGCCGACGCGCGATTTCAACGCCGACGACGTCATCTGGTCGTTCGAACGGCAGTGGAAGGCCGAACATCCCTACGCCAAGGTTTCGGGCGGCAAGTACGACTACTTCTCCGACATGGACATGCCGAAGCTGCTCGAAAGCATCACCAAGACGGATGATCACACAGTCGTCATGAAGCTCAAGGAGCCGACCGCGCCGATCATGGCCAATCTCGCCATGGATTTCGCGACGATCCATTCGAAAGAATATGCCGACATGCTCGACAAGGCGGGCAAGAAGGAGCAGTTCGACCAGTTTCCGGTCGGCACCGGCCCGTTCTCGTTCGTTACCTACCAAAAGGATGCGGTGATCCGTTACAAGAAAAACGCCGCCTACTGGGGCGAGAAGGCGCTGGTCGACGACCTCGTCTACGCCATCACACCCGACCCGACCGCGCGCTTCGCCAAGCTGAAAGCCGGTGAATGCCATTACGCCATCGCCCCGCGCCCGGCCGACCTGCCGGAAATCCGCAAGGACTCCAAACTTCAGGTCATCAGCCAGTCGGGCCTGAACATCGCCTACTGGGCGTTCAACGTCCAGAAGCCACCCTTCGACAAGAAGGAAGTCCGGCAGGCGATCAACATGGCGATCGACAAGGCGACGATCATCCGCGACGTCTACCTCGGCGCGGGCCAGCCGGCGAAGAACCTCATTCCGCCGACGCTCTGGTCCTACAACGATGCGGTGAAGGACTATGCCTATGATCCCGGCAAGGCGAAGGAAATGCTCGCCAAGGCCGGCGTGACAACCCCGCTCGACATCGACCTGTGGTATATGCCGGTGCAGCGCCCCTACAACCCGAACGCCAAGCGCATCGCCGAGATGATGCAGGCGGATCTCGCCAAGGTCGGCATCAACGCCAAGCTCGTCACCTACGAATGGGGCGAATACCGCAAGCGCGCCCAGCAGGGCGAACACATGACCGCCCAGCTCGGCTGGACCGGCGATAACGGCGATCCCGACAACTTCTTCTTCCTGCGCGGCTGCTCCGGCGCTCGCGCCGGTGGCCAGAACATCACCAAGTGGTGTAACAAGGAGTTCGACGACCTGCTTGTGAAGGCACGCGCCACCACCGACGTCGCCGAACGCACCAAGGCCTACGAGAAAATGCAGGTCATCATGAAGGAAGAGGCGCCCGATCTCACGATCGCCCATTCCGTCGTGAACGACGCCGCCGCGGCGAACCTCGTCGGCTACAAGATGGCACCGC
>DAORNC010000028.1:24382-27815 GCA_035440785.1 Rhabdaerophilum sp.
CTGACCGTGCCGACCTTTTTCGCGCTCATGTTCATCACGTTCGTCGCGATCCGCCTCGTGCCCGGCGACCCGGTCGAGGTGCGCGTGGGCGAGCGCGGCATCAGCCCCGAAAGGCTGGCGCAGTTCCGCCACGAACTGGGGCTCGATCAGCCGGTCTGGAAACAGTTTCTCGATTATGTCTGGGGCATCCTCCAAGGCGATTTCGGCAAGTCGCTGGTGACGAACGAAAAAGTCGTAACCGAGTTCTTCACGCTGTTTCCAGCGACCGTCGAACTGAGCCTCGCCGCAATGCTCTTCGCGACCCTGATCGGCATTCCGGCCGGCGCCATCGCGGCGGTGAAGCGCGGTTCGCGCTACGACCAGACGCTGATGGGCCTCTCGGTCGCCGGCTTTTCGATGCCGATTTTCTGGTGGGGGCTTCTGCTCATCATGCTGGTCGCGGAGCGGCTGCACCTTACGCCGGTTTCCGGTCGCATCGACCTCATCAAATACTATTTCGAGCCCGTCACAGGCTTCATGCTGATCGACAGTCTGCTTTCCGGCCAGAAAGGCGCGTTTCTTGATGCCCTGCATCATCTGGTCCTGCCGATGATCGTGCTCGGCACCGTGCCGCTCGCGGTGATCGCGCGCATGACCCGCTCGTCGATGCTGGAGGTGCTGAGCGAGGATTACGTCCGCACGGCACGGGCCAAGGGGCTCGCGCCGTTCCGTGTCATCGGCCTCCACGCGCTCCGAAACGCGTTGATTCCGGTGGTGACGGTGATCGGCCTTTCGGTCGGCTCGCTGATGGCGGGCGCGGGGCTCACGGAGACGATTTTCTCTTGGCCCGGTGTCGGTAAATGGCTGATCGAGAGCATCGGTCGGCGCGATTATCCCGCGCTTCAGGGCGGTGTGATGCTGGTCTCGGCGATCGTCATTCTCGTCAATCTCGGCGTCGATGTCCTTTACGGCGTCATCAATCCGAGGATCCGGCATGGTTGACATCACCGAAACCGGCCAGAGCGCCGAAACCCTGCCGCCCGCCGATGGGCCTTTTGCCCAGCTCTGGGCTTCGTTTTCCGAAAACCGGGGCGCGGTCGGCGGTTTGATCATTCTGCTGCTCGTGGCGCTGACCGCGATTTTCGCTGACGTTCTCGCCCCGCACGACCCGCTGGCGCAGTTCCGTGACGCCGTGCGCGCGCCCCCGGTATGGGTCGAGGGCGGGAGCTGGAAATTCATCCTCGGCACCGACGGCCTTGGCCGCGACATGCTCTCCCGGCTGATGTACGGCGCGCGTGTCTCGCTTTTTATCGGCATCATGGTGATGGGCGTCTCCTTCGTTCTGGGCGTTCTGTTCGGACTGGTTGCCGCCTTCTCGAACCCGATGGTCGACACCATCATTTCGCGCTGCATGGACCTGATCATGGCCGTGCCCGGCCTTGTGCTGGCGATCCTGATCGTCGCGGTGCTGGGGCCGAGCCTCACCAACACGGTCGTCGCGGTCACGGTGGTGTTCCTGCCGCGCTATGTAAGGCTGGTGCGAGCTTCGGCGATGGCGGAGCTCTCGAAGGATTACGTCATTGCCGCCAGGGTGATCGGCGTGAAGAAACTGAGGCTGATGTTCCGCACGGTGCTGCCGAACTGCCTTGCACCGCTTATCGTGCAGTCCGCGCTCGGCGTCTCCGAGGCAATCCTCGAAGCCGCCGCGCTGGGCTTTCTCGGCCTCGGTGCACAGCCGCCGACGCCTGAATGGGGCGCGATGCTAGCCGACGCACGCGAATTCATCCGCTCGGACCCCTGGATCGTCACCCTGCCCGGCCTCGCCATCCTGATTACGGTGGTTTCCATCAACCTGATGGGCGACGGCCTGCGCGATGCGCTCGATCCGAAGATGAGAAGGAGCTGAACGCATGCCGCTTCTCGAAATCCGCAATCTCTCTGTGTCCTTCCGCACGCGTGCCGGGCTGTTCAAGGCAGTCGACGGGGTCGATATCATCGTCGAGCCGAACGAGATCCTCTCGATCGTCGGCGAATCCGGCTCGGGCAAGTCCGTCGCGATGCTCGCCGTGATGGGGCTCCTGCCGTGGACCGCGACGGTAACCGCCGATGCCATGCTGTTCGCCGGTACGGACCTCAGGACCCTTTCGGCGCCCGAACGACGCAAGATCATCGGGAAGGATATCTCGATGATCTTCCAGGAGCCGATGTCCTCGCTCAATCCGTGCTTCACGGTGGGGTTCCAGATCGGCGAGAGCCTGAAGACTCACCTCGGCATGGACAAGGCGGCGCGGCGGCTGCGCTCGCTCGAACTGCTCGACCAGGTCGGCATTACCGATCCCGAACGGCGGCTGACGGCATTTCCGCACCAGCTATCCGGCGGAATGAGCCAACGCGTGATGATCGCGATGGCGCTTGCCTGCAAGCCGAAACTCCTGATCGCGGACGAGCCTTCCACTGCGCTCGACGTCACCATTCAGGCGCAGATTCTCGATCTCCTCGTCAGCCTCAAACGCGAGACCGGCATGGCGCTGGTGCTCATCACGCATGATATGGGCGTGGTGGCGGAGACCGCCGAGCGCGTGATCGTGCAATACGCGGGCAAGCAGGTGGAGGAGAACGCCACGATGCCGCTGTTCGCCGATCCGCATCATCCCTATACGCACGGCCTCCTCGCCGCACTGCCCGAGCGGGCGAACGCCGCGCGCCTGCCGACTATTCCCGGCATGGTGCCAGGCCAGTTCAACCGGCCGCAGGGATGCCTCTTCGCGCCGCGCTGCCAATTCGCCACGCCCGAGTGTCATCAGTCCGCGCCGGGCAAGGCCGGGGCGGCGCTGGGCCAGGCGCTCTGTTTCACACCGCTCGTCGGCGGCGTTCCGCAGCGGAAAGGAGCAGCGGCATGAGCCAACACCCCATGACCCAGCGCCCCGATACCTACCCCATCCTCGAAGCGAAGGGCGTTTCGCGGGATTATCTCGTCAATCGCGGCATGTTCTCGCCTTACGCGAGCGTGAAGGCGCTTCAGGGGGTCAGTTTCGATCTGGAGGCCGGCAAGACGCTTGCGGTTGTCGGCGAGTCCGGCTCGGGCAAGTCCACCCTCGCCCGCATCGTCACCATGATCGAGAACCCGACCTCGGGGCAGCTTCTCATCAACGGCGAAGATGTCGCCGGGGCCGATGCCACGACGCGCGACCGGTTGCGCCGCGAGGTGCAGATCGTCTTCCAGAACCCCTATGGTTCGCTCAACCCACGCCAGACCATCGGGGCGGCGCTGGAAGAGCCGTTGCTCGTCAACACAGCGATGAACGCTGCTGACCGCGAGGCCGCCGCCCGCGCAATGATGGCCAGAGTAGGCCTCCGGCCGGAGTTCTACGGACGCTATCCGCATATGTTCTCAGGTGGCCAGCGCCAACGCATCGCGATCGCGCGGGCGTTGATGCTGAACCCAAAGCTACTC
>DAORNC010000028.1:27831-28093 GCA_035440785.1 Rhabdaerophilum sp.
GAGCCGGTCTCGGCACTCGACGTCTCGATCCGCGCGCAGGTGCTGAACCTCCTCAAGGACCTTCAGGACGAATTCGGGCTGGCCTACCTTTTCATCAGCCACGATCTCTCGGTGGTGAAGCACATCGCCGACAGCATCATGGTGATCTATCTCGGACACGCGGTCGAAATCGGCAGCCGCGAGGCCATTTTCGAGAACCCGCAGCACCCTTACACGCGTGCGCTTCTCGCCGCGACGCCCGTAGCCGACCCCGGTCACAAGA
>DAORNC010000029.1:0-274 GCA_035440785.1 Rhabdaerophilum sp.
CCGGCGCGTAGCCGGCCTCGACCAGCGTCTCGAAACCGGCGCGGATCAACTCGACGAGACCGCCGCAGAGCACGACCTGCTCGCCAAAGAGATCGGTTTCGCATTCCTCGCGGAAGTTGGTCTCGATGATGCCCGAACGGCCACCGCCGACGCCACAAGCGTAGGAAAGGCCAAGCTCGAGCGCATTGCCCGACGGGTCCTGATGCACGGCAACGAGGCAGGGAACGCCACCGCCGCGCTGGTATTCCGAACGCACGGTATGGCCCGGACCCTT
>DAORNC010000029.1:326-1042 GCA_035440785.1 Rhabdaerophilum sp.
GGACGTTGAGACCATGCGCGAAGGCGATCGCCGCACCGTCTCGGATGTTCGGGGCGATCTCGTTCTTGTAGATGTCGGCCTGAAGCTCGTCCGGTGTCGCCATCATCATCAGGTCAGCCCACTTGGCGGCGTCGGCCACCGACATCACCTGAAGACCATCGGCTTCGACCTTCTTCGCGGTCGCTGAACCCGGCTTGAGCGCAACGCGGATGTCCTTGCAGCCCGAATCCTTGAGGTTCAGCGCATGGGCGCGGCCCTGAGAGCCATAACCCACGATGACGACCTTCTTCGACTTGATGAGATTGAGATCGGCGTCACGATCATAATAGACACGCATGGACTTATCCTTCCTTGGGGTGAAATCAGGCGCTGGCAACGCCGGATGGTGGGGTCGCGCCATGCAGCGCGAGAAATTGTCGGGTGGCTTCCGCGGCCTCTTCCTTGATGCGAAGGCTGGGCTGGATGGTCCGGTCGCCAAGCAGCAGTCGGATCTGAACGTCGCGGGCAAAGAGCCCGAAGAACGTACGGAACGCGTGCTCGCTGTCCTCGAAGTCGAGGAGTCCGGCATCACGTCCGGCCTCGAGCACAGGCTTCAATCGCTTGCCGAGCGCGAAGCGGCCGTTCTCAAGGACAATGACACCGAGCGGCGCACCACCCGCAGCCTGCCCGATCGCGACCCGGTTGAGCGCGATCGAGGTCGGGGAGGACATCACGCT
>DAORNC010000029.1:1052-12497 GCA_035440785.1 Rhabdaerophilum sp.
CAGCCAGTTCGCTGCGAATTCCTCAAGACAGCGCCGGAGAGAAACGAGATCAAGCCGCGCAAGATCGACCGGCGTGAAACCGACGCGCGAGGCCTGCCAGCGCACCGTGGCGTTGAGCATCCCCTCCCGGTCACCAAACCACTTGTAGAGTGTTTCCTTGGAGCAGCTCGCACGCCGTGCCACCGCATCCATCGTCACCCGGTCGCCCTGTTCGGCGAACAGTGCCAGCACGACATCCAGCACCGCCTGCTGGCGGGCCGTCGGCTCGGTGCTGGAAACAGGAAGGGTGACGTTCAAGGCAACCTGCTGGATTTTAGCGTAACGAACGTTACGGTTCGGAATTCTGCTAGGCCAGTGCGAAGCAATCGTCAAATGGAATTCAGCGGACGAGAAGGTCCATCACCGCCGGATAGAGCGACAGGACCAGCAGGACCGCCATCGCGCGGTTGAACCAGCGCACCTTGACGGGGTCTTTCAGGAAGTTCCGCATCGCCGAACCGAACGCCGCCCAGACCAAAGAGCCCGGCGCCCCCGTCAGTGCATAGAGCAATGTGATCGTAACCAGCGAGACCGTGTAATTCTCGGGAACGGTGTAGGCCGCGATCGCACCGACGACCATCGCCCAGGCCTTGGGGTTGACCCACTGAAAGGCCGCGGCTTGCAGGAAGGTCATCGGCGTCGCGCGCTGACGCCCCTCGCCCACCGGCCCTGCCTGCGCGATCTTCCACGCAAGCCAGAGCATGTAGACGATGCCGACAACCTTCAAGACCGTGTAGATCACGGGGTAGCGCGCGAAGACCTGCCCGAGACCGAACCCCGAAAGCAGCAGCATCACCGGAAAGCCGACGTTGATGCCGGCAATGTGCCAGAGCGTCCGCCTGAGTCCGAAATTCACGCCCGAGGCGACGAGCATCATGTTGTTCGGTCCCGGTGTGACCGAACTCGCAAAGGCGAAGCCAAGGAAGGCGATGATGGTATCGAGCGGCATCGCGAAACCTCTAGCGCTTTCACGCCGCGTGAACCAACGAAAGAGCGTGATGGGTCGATCACGTCCGATGATCGGTCACAGCCCTTCCGCTCCGCGCGCAATCGCTGCCGCGCCTGTGCGGGACACCTCGACGAGGCCGATGGCGCTCATCAGGTTGATGAAGCGTTCCACATCCTCATACGGACCCGACAGCTCGAAGATGAAGGAATTGAGCGTCGCGTCCACGGTTTTCGCGCCGAAGGCGGTCGCGAGGCGCAGCGCCTCCATCCGATGCTCGGAGCGTTCGGGGCCGAACTGCGCCACCTTCACCAGCGCAAGTTCGCGCTCGATGGTCGAACCGGTCGAGAGGTTGACAACCTTGTGCACCGGCACCATGCGGTCAAGCTGTGCCTCGATCTGGTTGAGCACGCTGGGAATGCCGCTCGTCACGATCGTGAAGCGCGAGAGATGCCGCGCGTGCTCGGTCTCAGAGACCGTAAGGCTCTCGATGTTGTAGCCGCGGCCCGAGAATAGGCCGGCAATGCGCGCAAGTACGCCGGGCTCGTTGTCGACCAGCACGCAGAAAGTGCGGCGCTCGATCGTCTGATTGCCGGTCGGATCGGAATAATGCGATTTCATTGGATCAGCCTGTCGTTTCCTGTGGTCCTAACGGGGAAGCATGAAGTCCAGCGCCGCCCCGACATGGAGCGCGGTGGTGTCGAAGGTCGGCTCCGCGAAATCGGCCGCGGAAAGCAGCAGCATGATCTCGGTGCAGCCGAATATGATGCCATCCCCGCCCGCTGCCGCCGCGATCTCGAGAGCACGCGCTTTCGACGGCGCGGCGACAATACCGCGGCAAAGTTCCTCGTAGATGATGCGGTGGATCTCGACCCGCCCGGTTTCGTCCGGAACGCGCACGCTGATGCCATGCCGGTCGCGGAGGTAGTCACGGTAGAAGGGTTCGACCATGGTGAAGCGTGTCGCGAGCAACAGCGGCGATACGGCGCCCGCCGCCCGGATGGCACCGGCCAGCGCATCGGCGATGTGCAGGAACGGCACCGTGATGGCGCCAGCGATCTCCGGTGCAAGCTTGTGCATGGTGTTGGTAGCAAGCACGATTGCTTCCGCCCCGGCAGCTTCGAGCCCTCGCGCCTCGGTAGCGAGAAGCGCACCGGCATCTGCCCAGCGCCCTTCGGCCTGCAAGGCCGCGATCTCCGCAAATTCGACCGAACTCATCACCAGCCGCGCCGAGGCCAGCCCGCCGAGGCGGGCGCGGACACCTTCGTTAAGCAGGCGGTAATAAACCGCGCTGCTCTCCCAGCTCATGCCACCGAGGATGCCGAGTTTGCGCATCAGTTAGCATCCGCGTAATGGGCGCGCACAGCCACAATGCGCCCCTGCGGGTCGAGGTCCATCTGCTCGGCGGCCTCCCGCCCGTCCTGAGTATGGTAGGCAATGACCAGAGCGCCGGTGCCGCCGTAGACCTTACGCATCGTGAAATGAAGGTCGGGGCGAAGCGTAAGCCCCCGCGAGAAATAGGCCCGGAGCATGTCCTTGCCCTCAATACGGGCGACACCCTCCCCCATCACACGCGGCACAAGGGGGGAGGTGAGCACGATGGCCTCGTCGTAATGCTCCAGAATCCGTTCGAGATCATGAGTGTTGAAAGAGGCTATCCATTCGCCCGCGAAGGCTTCTTTTGAAAATGCGCTCGGCTGCATGCTCACACCAGCTGCTTGCCCTTGGAATCGATCACATCGCCGATCGCTCCCTCGAAATCCGGGAGGAGCATGTCGTTATGCGCCTTCCCCGAAGGGATCATTGGCAAACAATTCTCCTCCTTGGCGACGAGGCAATCGAAGATCACCGGGCCGGGGTAGTCGATCATCTCCATGATCGCGGCGTCGAGCTTCGCCGGGTCCGAGCAGCGGATGCCATGAGCGTGATAGGCATCGGCCAGCTTGACGAAATCCGGCAAGGCGGCGGAGTAGCTCTGCGAATAGCGTCCGCCGTGCAGGAGTTCCTGCCACTGGCGCACCATGCCCATGTACTCGTTATTGAGGATGAAGATCTTGATCGGCAGCCGATATTGCGCGGCAGTGGACATCTCCTGCATGTTCATCAGGATCGAGGCCTCGCCCGCAATATCGATAACCAGCGCGTCCGGGTGCGCCTTCTGCACGCCGAGCGCCGCTGGCAGGCCGTAACCCATCGTGCCGAGGCCGCCGGAGGTCATCCAGCGATTCGGCTCGTTGAAGTGGAAGTGCTGGGCCGCCCACATCTGGTGCTGGCCGACTTCGGTCGTCACGAAAGTGTTGCGCGACTTGGTGAGTTCATAGAGCCGCTCGATGGCATATTGCGGCTTGATGATCTCCTTCGAGTTCTTGTAGCCGAGTGAATTGCGCTTGCGCCACTCGTTGATCTGCCCCCACCAGACCTTCAGCGAACCGGCATCGGACTGCATCTTCCGCTCACGCCAGATCTCGATCATGACCTCGAGCACCTTGGCGCAATCGCCGACGATGCCGATATCGACCTTCACGTTCTTGTTGATCGAAGAGGGGTCGATGTCGACATGGATCCGCTTCGAACCCGGCGAGAAGGCATCGAGCCGGCCGGTAATGCGGTCGTCGAAGCGGGCGCCGAGATTGATCATCACATCGCAGTCGTGCATCGCGAGATTGGCCTCGTAGGTGCCATGCATGCCGAGCATGCCGAGCCATTGCGGATCGTTCGCCGGGAAGGCGCCGAGACCCATCAGGGTCGAGGTCACGGGGAAGCCGGTCAGCTTGGCGAATTCGCGCAGGAGGCGCGAGGCCTCAGGCCCGGAATTGATGATGCCGCCACCCGTGTAGAAGACTGGCTTCTTCGCCTTGGCGATGAGATCGATCGCGGCTTCGATCTGCCGGCGATCGCCATCCGTCTTTGGGCGGTAGGACTTGTGCATGATCTCGCCCGGCGGCGTGTAGGTGCCGGTTGCGAACTGCACATCCTTCGGCACGTCGATCACCACCGGCCCCGGCCGGCCGGAGCGGGCGACATAGAACGCCTCGTGGATGATGCGCGGCAGGTCCTCGACCTTCTTCACGAGGTAGTTGTGCTTGGTGCAATGGCGGGTGATGCCCACGGTATCGCACTCCTGGAAGGCGTCCGAGCCGATGAGATGCGTCGGCACCTGCCCGGTGAAGCAGACGAGCGGGATGGAATCGAGCAGCGCATCGGTCAGGCCGGTCACGGCATTGGTCGCGCCGGGGCCGGAGGTGACAAGCACAACGCCGACCTTGCCGGACGAGCGGGCGTAACCCTCGGCGGCATGGACCGCGCCCTGCTCGTGGCGCACGAGAATGTGCTCGACCGAGTTCTGCTGGAACAACGCATCGTAGATCGGAAGGACCGCACCGCCGGGATAACCGAAGATATGCTCCACATCCTGATCCTGCAGCGCGCGCACCACCATCTCGGCGCCGGTCATCGTTTCGCTCATCGTCTTTCTCCCACGGCCGGAGGGTCCGGCCTCGCTACACGCAAGAGCGATCACGTTCTCGTGCACCGGCGGTCTGGATCGGGCAACAAAAAAGGCCCTCGAGGGGCCTTTGGTTGCGCGCCGATCCGGGGTTCTGGCGTCAGGCCAGCCCCTCATTCGGCGCGCACGGTACAATAAGAAGCGACATCGCTCTCTCCAAAATCGCCGCGCACGCTACACAGGAGCAAAAAGGCCGTCAATCGGCAAAATGTCGGATGAGCGGGCAGCCAGCGGTAATGAAGGTCACCAGGGAGAATTTTTTTCTCGCCACAGCAGCCGCCTGCCGGAACGAAAACACTTTCTCAAATATTTGCGCGCAAGAGTAAGTGCGTTTTCATGATACAAGTCCTGCGGGTCCACCGTTGCACAACGAGCTTTTCATCGCCGACCTGGAAGTCCGCCTTCGGAGCGCCGAGGCGAACTTTCTGCTTCGGCGGTATCGCGGCGAGCGCAACAAGAGTGACCACGCGACTGTGGCGATGCTCGATCGCGACATCATGCGCGTCCACGGCCCGCATCTTGCGCTGCTCGAACCCATCGGCAATGGCGAGTTCCGCTTCCTTTATGCCGGTGCGGCAATCCCCTGCATCGGCTCAGAATTGCTCCGCGCCAAGGAAACCAATACGCTCGACAGCGCAACCGGGGATTTCTACCGGCTCGGTTGTTCGGAAGCGGAGAAAGCCGACGACGCCATAGCCATCATCCACCAGACCGGTATGCTCGCGCCCGTTCATCGCTGGGAGTGCCTCTTCCTGCCCCTTGATGACGGATCGGGACAACGGATGTTCGCGGTGCTCAGCATTGCCCGCGAAACCAAGCACGAGTTCCTGCGCAACCTGATCGAGTCCCTGCCGAACGCCGTCATTGTCGCCCGCCCCCTGCGGGACGATCATAACGAGATCTACGATGCGGCCCTGATCGCGGCCAATGCGCGCGCGGTCGAATATTCAAGCCATGATTCCGAAGAGGGTCTGCTGGCAACGACGCTCGGCCACGTCTTCGGCGATACCCGCGTCTCGACGGGATGGGACCGGAATCTGACTGTCCTGCGGAGCGGAAAGGCCCAGATCTTCGACTACCATCACCGCACGGAAGATGGTTCCCGCTGGCTTCAGGTTCATGCCGCACCGGTCTGGGACGGGATCCTCGTCTCGATGACCGACATCACCGACATGAAACGCGCGTTCCTCGAACTCGAGCACCAGAAAAAGGTGCTGATGGACGAGATGGAGCAGCGGCGCGGCCTCGAGCAGGAACTCTGGGCTCTTGCGCACCTCGATCCCTTGACGGGCCTTCCGAATCGGCGAGCCTTCCGCGATGCGGCCATGCTCAAGCTGGCGGAGGCGCAAACCGCGCATCGTCCCTGCGCCATTGTCACCATCGACATCGACCACTTCAAGCACGTCAACGACGCCTTCGGCCACGGCGCCGGCGATACCGTGCTGCGCCGGGTCGCCGATATCATCAAGGCGCCGCTGCGGCCAAACACCGATATCGGCGCCCGCATGGGCGGCGAGGAATTCACTGTGCTGTTACCGGATACCGATGCGGAATCCGCATTCGCCTTCGCGGAGAAGCTCCGCAAGCGCGTCGAGCAGACCGTTGTCGTCGTCGGCGAGCATGAAATCCGTCCGACCATCAGCCTCGGTATCGCGCTCAACCGCAAGACCACCGATCTCGACGATCTGATCGACCGCGCTGATCGCGCGCTCTACGTCGCCAAGCGCACCGGTCGCAACAAGGTCGCGACCGAGATGGACGTCCAAGGCAATCAGGCAGGCAAGACCGCCGCCGCCTGATCGGCCGCGTCGCGCCCCGAAAACCAGCGCCAATTTAGCCCGGCCAGGTATTTTCGCGCGAAGATCGCCTGCCGCCGGGCATAGCGCCGGGTGTCGGCTTGTCCACGCGCGATGGCCTCGTCCAGCGGCAACCTCCCTTCGAGGTGGTCGACGAGATGCGGCACGCCGTGCGCCTTCATGATGCCGAGGTTGCGGGCGGGCGCGATGCCCGAGGTGAGCAGCGCACGAACCTCGTCAAGCGCACCTGCCGCGATCATCGCTTCGAACCGGCGGTCGATCGCCTCATGGAGCGCTCCGCGGTCGGGATCAAGGAAGATGCCGCGGAACTCGCCATCCCGAAGAAGCTCCTTGCCGGAGCTGGCCGCGAGCCAGTCCGAATAGGTCCGTCCGGTTGCTGCATGGAGTTCGATGGCGCGGAGCAAGCGCGGTGTATCCGCCGGATTGAGCTGCGCCGCCCGCGCAGGATCGCGCTGGGTCAGCTCGGCATGGAGATCGGCGCCCGCTCTCGCCTGCTCGCGCCAGAACGCCCGAACAGCATCGGGGATCGCCGGGGTCAGCACCAGCCCCTCGATCATCGCCCGGAAATAGAGCCCTGTCCCGCCGACGATGACGAGCGGCGGTCCGCCGGCACGGGCCGTGTCGACCAATGGCTTCAGCGCGTCGATGTAACGCCCAACCGAAAACTCCTCGCTGGCCGGCACGAATCCGTAAAGCCGATGCGGCACGGTCGTTTCCTCGGCGACGCTGGGGCGGGCCGAAAGAATGCGCAAGCCTTCGTATACCTGCATCGAATCCGCATTGACGACCAGACCGCCCATCGCGCCCGCGAGCTTCATCGCCAGCGCGGATTTGCCGCTTGCGGTCGGGCCAGCGATAAGGGTCGCAATTGCCATCTTGCCATTTCCTGCCTGGGGCGATACCGCCCGGGTCGCGGGCGAACACATAACGGTTCGCCGAACGAAAACCAGCGATTTCGGACCCTCTTCCCCGGTCCGGTCGGATCGGGAGGTCACAATGCGCAGCGGACCGGCAAACTGGGTCGCAAGCCTCGTCGGGGCGCCCGGTGAAAAGGTGGTCGATCTTGCGGTAATCGCGAAAGCACGAGCCACGCTCCCATCTTCCGAAGTCGCGGTTCTCTCACCCGGCCGCGCCGTCGATCTCCACTTCGCCGATGCCGAACCCGCACCGCGATGGGATACGGCCCTGCGCGAGGCGCTCGCGGACCTCGCCATCGATATTCTCGTTCAGCCGGACAGCGGGCGGCGCAAGCGGCTGTTTCTTGCCGACATGGATTCGACGATGATCGGGCAGGAATGCATCGATGAACTCGCTGATGCCGCCGGGTTGCGTGCGCATGTCAGCGCCATCACCGAACGGGCGATGCGGGGCGAAATCGCCTTCGAGCCCGCCTTGCGCGAACGGGTCGCGCTGCTCAAGGGCCTGCCGGTCGGCATCGTCGAGAAGATGATCCGAACCCGCATTACGCTCACTCCCGGCGGCCTGGAACTGGTGCGCACCATGCGCACGAACGGCGCCTATACAGCGCTCGTTTCGGGTGGCTTCACCGTCTTCACGGGGCCGATCTCGGAGATGATCGGCTTCGACATGCACCGCTCGAACATCCTCGACATCGAGGGGGGGCATTTCGCCGGCACGGTGCACGAGCCGATCCTCGGCAAGGAAGCCAAGCGCGCTTCGCTTGAGGAACTGCGCGCGCGCTTCGCGCTCCCTCCTGTGGCGACGCTGGCGGTCGGCGACGGTGCGAACGATCTTGCGATGCTGGGCGAGGCCGGCCTCGGAGTCGCCTTTCATGCCAAACCCATCGTCGCGGAAGCGGCCCACGCCCGCGTCGATCACGGCGACCTTCGGACGTTGCTCTATTTCCAGGGTTACCGCGATGAGGAGATCGTCGAGGCATGAAAAAGGGCCGCCCCGAAAGGCGACCCTCGATCATCTTCCGTTTTCCAATCCGATCAATCGATCGGCAGCGTCACGTAGCGAAGCGTGCCCTGCGGCCCGGAGGCGACATAGAACAGCGCGCGCTTCTGGCCCTGCTTGCGCAACTCGTCGAGCCGCTTGCGGATGTCGGCGGCTGAACCAACCTTCTCGCGCTGAACCTCGACGATCACGTCGCCGGCCGAAACGCGCCGCTCCGCAGCGATCGAGTTCGGATCGACATTGAGAATAACGACACCCTCGACACCGTCCTTGACGTTGAAGCGACGGCGCGTGTCGTCATTGAGCGGAGCCACTTCGAGGCCAAGCACCTTCGGCGAATTGCCGGCATTCGGCGAATCGACCGTTGCCGAAGCCTTCTGTGGCGCCTCGTTGAGTCGACCGAGAACGACCTTGCGGGTGATCTCCTTGCCGCCACGAATGACCAGAACCTCGACTTCCTTGCCAATCGGGGTCTGAGCGACGATGCGCGGTAGATCGTTCGAGCGGCGGATATCGCGGCCATCGAACTTGACGATGACATCCTCGCGCTCGAAGCCGGCGGTCTTGGCCGGACCGTTATCATCGACGTTGATGACCATCGCGCCGCGCGCCTTGCCGATCTTCAGTGCTTCGGCGGTATCCTCGTCCACGTCCTGGATGGCAACGCCAAGCCAGCCGCGGCGGGTTTCGCCGAACTGCTTGAGCTGATCGATCACAGGCACGGCGATCGATGCCGGCACCGAGAAGCCAATACCAATCGAGCCGCCAGAGGGCGATATGATCGCGGTGTTGATGCCCACGACGTCGCCGTCGAGGTTGAAAAGCGGTCCACCCGAGTTGCCCTTGTTGATGGCGGCATCGGTCTGGATGAAGCTGTCGTAGGGGCCAGAACGGATATTGCGCTGCTTGGCGGAAACGATACCGGCCGAGACCGAGCCGCCGAAGCCGAACGGGTTGCCGATGGCAACCACCCATTCACCAATGCGAAGCTTGTCGCTGTCGCCGAACTTGACGGCTTTCAGCGGCTTGTCGGATTTCACCTTGAGAACGGCGATATCGGTTTTCTCATCCTTGCCGACGACATCGGCCTTGAGTTCCGTGCCGTCATTGAACACGACGACGATCTCGTTCGCGTCCTTGATGACGTGGTTGTTGGTCACCACGGTTCCGGCTGCATCGATCACGAAGCCTGACCCCAGCGAGGAGGAACGCTGCTGCGGTCCGCTCGGCGGTGCGCCATTCGGCCCCTGGCCGCGACGGTTGAAGAAGTCGTTGAACAGGTCCTCGAACGGCGAGCCTGGCGGCAGGTTCGGCATCGGCACCGCGCGCTGCGCAACCTTCTGCGTCGCCTTGATGTTGACGACCGCATCGATCACACGCTCCGAAACATCGGCGATCGTCTCCGGGCCGCGCGCCTGCGCCATCGCCGGGAAGAGAACGACAAACGAAAGCGCCAGCGCACCGGTCATCCGCGTGATAGCGCCAGCAAGGCCGCGCCGGGGCATCGCATGTTCCGGTGCGAACTGGTCATGATGGTCCCGAACGAGTTCGGCTTGGTGAGCTGACACCGGCTGAGTTGACATGGGGGTCCTCATATCTCTCCTCATTGCATCGCCGCCCGCGATGCCGTGATAACAATGCAACAAATGCGGCACAAACACGACGAAATCTTCACCGGTTTCGGCCTTCACAACAGGTTGAACGCGGGAAAGCCCTTGCCGACCCAGACCAGAAAAATCCCGACGAGCGCCGTGGCGAACCCTAGCACTCGCAGCATCTTTTCCGGCGCCTCGGCGGCATCGCGCATCGCCTTGCGCATCGCGCCGGGGAAAGCGGCGAAACAAAGCCCCTCGATCGCGAGCATGAGCGCCAGCGCTGTCAGCAATTCCCGCATCGGCCTCCCCTTCCCGCCGGATGCGCGACCTTCGAGGAATCGCGGCATCCGTTGCGTTTCCTGTCGCCGTGCCTGCTTCTTTTCCTGCCACGAGAGTGGCAGATCGTCAGGCTCGTCCGGCGCTGCCGCTTACTGCGGCTTCGCGCCTTTCAGTCCGGTCGGGCTGTTCAGATAGCGGAAGAAGTCGCTATCCGGCGTGATGACCAGCCGCGTATCGCCTGATTTCAGACCCTGCTCATAGGCCTGCATCGAACGATAGAAGGCGAAGAACTCGCTGTCCCGGTTGTAGGCATCGGCGAGCAGCTTCGTTCGCTCCGCTTCACCCTTGCCCAAGGTCTCGCGGCTGAAGCGATCGGCTTCCGCGCGCGTGACCGTGACGGTGCGGTCGGCTTGTGCCTTGATCTTGTCCGAGATTTCCGTGCCCTGCGCGCGCAACTCCGCCGCCTCGCGCTGACGTTCTGTCTGCATCCGGCGGAACACGGCCTGGCTGTTCTGTTCCGGTAGATCGACACGGCGGATGCGGATATCGACGATCTTAACGCCGAGCGCCGCAGCTTCGCTGTTGACCTGCTCGCGGATCTTCGCGGTCAAGCCGGGACGATCATCCTTCACGACGAGCTGGAAGGTCGATTCGCCGAGCACGCGGCGAAGCGCCGCATCCATGAAAGTGCCGAGCTGCTGGTTGCCGCGCAGTGTAGAGCCGCCCGTCGCCTGGAAATAACGCAGCGCGTTTTCGATGCGGTAGCGCGCAAAGGTATCGACCACGAGACGCTTCTGGTCGGCCGTGATGGCTTCGACCGAAGGCGTTTCAAGATCGAGCACGCGCCGGTCGAGCGAGATCACCTGCTGGACGAAGGGCAGCTTGAAGTTGAGCCCCGGCGTCGTGATCTGCCGCTTCGGCTGGCCGAACTGCGTGACGATGGCCTGCTCCGTCTGGTCGACAACGAAGATCGATGAGCCACCAACGACCACAACGGCCGCGAGAATGATGAGAAAAGCGGAGCGCAGCATCAGCGTTTCCCCTCGTTGGTGCGGTTCTTGATCATCTCGTTGAGCGGCAGGAATGGAACGACGCCTGTGCCCTGCTTACCTTGATCGAGGATGATCTTCTCCATGCCGCCATAAACGCGTTCGATGGTTTCGAGATAGAGACGCTGGCGCGTGATCTCCGGCGCTTTCTTGTATTCGTCGAGGATCACGTTGAAGCGCGTCGCTTCGCCCTTGGCGTCGGCGATCATGCGTTCGCGTTCGGCTTCGGCACGCTGGGTGATCTTGGAGGCTTCACCACGCGCTTCCGGAATGACCCGGTTGGCATAGGTCTGCG
>DAORNC010000029.1:12529-15541 GCA_035440785.1 Rhabdaerophilum sp.
CGCGCGCGGCCTGCACGTCGCGGAAGGCATCAATGACCTCGGCGGGCGGATCGACCTTCTGCATCTGCACCTGCTGGACGATGACGCCGGCGCCATAGTCGTTCAGGGTCTTCTGCATCAGTTCCTGCACCGCGCGCTCGATTTCGAGACGGGCGCCGGTCAGGATCGGCTGGATTTCGCGCTTGCCGATCACCTCGCGCATCGCGCTTTCGGCGACCGCCTTGATCGTGGCCTCCGGCGAACGCAGGTTGAAGACGTAATCCTGCGGGCGGCGGGCATCGACAAGCCAGAGCACCGAGAAATCAACGTCGACGATGTTCTCATCGCCCGTCAGCATCAGGCTTTCCTCGCGGACGTCACGCGCCGTCCGCCGGCCGTCGCCCGAACGCAGGCCGATCTCGATCGTCTGCACGCCGATTGTCGGCTTGTTGACCCGACCGACCGGGTAAGGCCAGTTCCAGTTCAGGCCCGGCGCGGTGATCGACACGAACTTGCCGAACACGCGCTCGATGCCGACTTCGTTCGGCCGCACGGTATAAAAGCCGGTGAGCATCCAGCCGATCGCGGCGGGAATCCCGAGAAATGCGATGCCGACAACGCCGAGTTTGGCAAAACCGCCGCCGTCGCCGCCCGGCATCACCCGCCGAAGCTTGTCCTGACTGCGTCGGAGAATATCCTCAAGGTCCGGCGGCTCGCGTCCGCCGCCCCCCCCTGAGCCGGATGGGCCGCCGCCCCAGGGGTTAGGGTTGCGCGGGCCTTGCCCACGCGGCTGCCAGGGTCCGTTGCTCATCGTCTTGTTTGTCTCCGGCCTTCAAGGTCGTTGCGGCTTTCATTTGGGTCTTTGCGTGCCGAAGGTCAACGCCGGACATAAGAAATGAAGGCAAAAGACGCCTCGTCATCCGCGCTTTTCGGAAAATCGCGTCGTGTTTCCTCGCGCCATTGTGTCGGGCTGATCTCGGGAAACCAGGCATCGCCTTCGGGCTCCAGGGCGACTTCGGTGATTTCCAGCCGGTCGGCCTCCGACATGAAGGCCGCATAGATTTCGCCCCCGCCCGCGATCATGATCTCGTCAGCGCCGATCTCACGAGCAATGTCGCGCCCGATCGTCAGGGCTTCCTCGGTGGAGCGCGCGACACGCACCCCCTTGGCAACGAAACCCGGATCACGGGTCAGAACGATCGTATGACGCCCCGGCAGCGGTTTGCCGATTGATTCGAAAGTTTTTCGCCCCATCACGAGTGCCTTGCCCATCGTCAGCGCCCGGAAATGCTTCATATCACTTTTCAGCCGCCAGATCAGGCGATTGCCGGCGCCGATGATCCGGTTTTTTGCGACCGCCGCAACAAGGGTAACCGTCGGGTTGACCATATCTCAGACCGCCACCGGCGCCTTGATCGCGGGGTGAGCCTGATAACCCTCGATCGCGACGTCTTCGAAGCGGAAAGCAAAAAGATCTTTCACGCCGGGGTTGAGGCGCAACTTCGGCAGGGAAAGCGGCACGCGGCTCAGTTGCAGGTGCGCCTGTTCGAGATGGTTCGAATAGAGGTGCACATCGCCGAAAGTGTGGACGAAATCGCCCGGTTCAAGGTCGCAGACCTGCGCGATCATGTGCGTCAGCAGCGCGTATGAGGCGATATTGAACGGCACGCCAAGGAAAAGATCGGCCGAGCGCTGATAAAGCTGGCATGAAAGCCGGGACTTGCCGTTCCGCCCCTTCGCGACATGGAACTGGAACAGGCAATGACAGGGCGCAAGCGCCATCTTCGGCACGTCTGCCGGGTTCCAGGCAGAAACGATCAGTCGTCGCGAATCCGGGTTGCGGCGGATCTCCTTAAGCAATTCGGCAATCTGGTCGATCACCCGCCCCTCGGTAAGGCCCGGCTCGTCCGGCACGCGCCAGCTTCGCCATTGCTGGCCGTAAACCGGGCCGAGATCGCCGTTTGCGTCCGCCCATTCGTCCCAGATGGAAACCCCGTTGTCCTTGAGATACTTGATGTTGGTGTCACCGGCGAGGAACCAGATCAACTCGTGGATGATGGACTTGAGATGCAACTTCTTGGTGGTGACGAGCGGAAACCCCTCCGAGAGATCGAAACGCATCTGCGCACCGAACAGCGAGAGCGTCCCTGTACCCGTGCGGTCCTCCTTGGGAACGCCGGTTTCCAGCACCTGACGCATCAGATCGAGGTAGGCTTTCATGGTCCGCGTGCTCGCCCCAGGAAATTCGCGCTTGGAGGGGACCGGACCCTAGCGAATCCGGTGCCTCAAGAATACCGCGCCAACGCCGTTATCCAAGACCGAATACGCGCTGTCGCTACCTGCCGAGAACCTTGGGCCAGTTCGCGTGGCCGGCCTTGATGAAATTTTCCCGATCCGCATTCCAGGTTTTGCGGATATCGGCATCGTAGTTGAAGTAGAGCTTGCCATCGACAATGTCCCATTGTGTAGGGTCGCCGGAGGCTGTGCCGCCCTTCGCGACCGCATAGGAGCAATAGCCTCCGAACTGCGGAATGAACTTTGCCGGGCTGGCGACAAAGGCATCACGGTTGGCAGCGGACGAAAATCGCCACTCGACTCCGTCATGCCGCACGCTCAGGGCCGGATCGCCTTTCATCGCGCGCTTGTCGGTAAAATAGGCGACCGTGTCGTAGCCGCCCGCGCCGACACCGGAAACGATCCCGGTAAAATAGGCCGGCTCCTTCGCGAAAACCGCACCGGAAAGCCCCGCCACGACGGCGAAGGTCATGGCGGCACGGAAAAGAAAACGTCTGTCGGTATTCATGAAAAACCTCCCTGTCCTGCCCGGATCAAGGCACGGCGGCCGATCTCAGGCAAAACAAGGAGGATCACAATCTGCGGCGGGCCGTGTGATCGGCCCAATGCTCACTTCTTGGGATGGAACATCGCCAGCTGTTTGAAGTGCTCGGCGATAAGATAATAGACCGTGATGCGGCTCTTGGTCCGGTCGGCCTTCATCTTCTCGCACTGGGCCATGACGACAGCGGTGAGGTC
>DAORNC010000029.1:15563-26659 GCA_035440785.1 Rhabdaerophilum sp.
CGCCCGAGCTTCTTCTTGCAGAAATTGGCGACAACGCGCTTGACCTCTTCGGGGTCCGACGCGGCGACATAACGCGTGTCGGCCTTGCCCATGACGAGCGCATAGGTCTTGGCCATGCCGGCGACGGCAGCCTCGTCCACCTTGGCGGTGTATTTCTTCACGTCAGCGAGATGATCCATACGCATTCCCTCCAATACGAAATCGATCCGATGCGCGAGCCTTCTGGCCGCGCCGGGAGGAAATGGATCACGATTCCGGGGAAAAGGCCACAGCATATCCGGGCTAAATGCCGGAAAATCTCGTGAAATTCGATTTGGAGACCGCTCCCTTCCCACGCCCCTTCAAATTCCCCTCCGGCACGCCTATATTCAGGGCGTCGTCCTCGTGGCGACTATGGTGATAAACGGCTGTCGCAATAAACCTATCGGACCCGGGGGCGGTACCCGGCGCCTCCACCCGAACGCCGCGCGCGGCGTTCCGGCGGGGGCGAAACAGGATCGACGAAGGCGTAAAGGACGGACTTTTGCCCGGCATGATACCGCCGTTATCGGGTCAAACCTATAGTTGCGAATGACAACTATGCTCCGGTTGCCCAGGCTGCGTAAGCAGTTTGGAATGCCGAACCTAAGTCCTTGCGGGTAGCACTGTAAGGCGGGGCCGGCAGGGGCCTGGCAACAGAACCCTGCCACTTGATCTGCCCGGAAAGGCAGGCACCGGTTTTCCGGCAAGGCGGATGAGGCGGGCAGCCTGATTTGCCGTGCAGCAGAAGCCCATCATTTTTTCACTGGGTTGCAGGGCGTTCGGTTTTCGGCTTTTCTCGGGCGACGAATCGGTCAAGAACGAAACGGTGCCGCGAGGGAGCTGCGACGCGAAGGCCATGAGCGAGACCCCAACCGAAGACCTGATCCGCTACGATGTCATGGTGCAGGAAGCCCTGCTCGGTGTCGTGCGCAAGGTCTTGCAGGATGCAGCGCGGCTCGGCCTCCCCGGCGAACATCATTTCTACGTCACGTTCCGCTCCCAGGCGCCGGGGGTGAAGATTTCCGCCCGCTTGCGCGAGAAATATCCGGACGAGATGACGATCGTTCTTCAGCATCAGTTCTGGGATCTCGTCGTCGGCGAGGCGCACTTCGAGGTCGGCCTGTCCTTCGGTGGCGTGCCGGAGAAGCTCTCGGTGCCTTATGACGCATTGACCGGTTTCTACGATCCCTCGGTGCAATTCGGTCTCAAGTTCACGCCGGACGAAGCGCAGGCCGACAATGATGCCGGAGAGGATGCGCCAGGCGATCTGAAAAGCGATCTAGAAACGCTTGCGGCACGCGAGGGCAAGGCCGGAAGCAAGGCGACCGTCAAGGACCGGAAGCGCGATGCCGTGGCCGAGCAGAATGTTGCTCCGACCGAATCCGAAATCCGCGAGCCCGCGAAAGCAGGCGACGATGAAGGCGACAAGCCGGCCGCCGGTGCCGAGGTTGTGAGCCTCGAAGCGTTCCGCAAGAAGAAATAGCGCGGATCTCTCGCGCAACTGCACTCAGACCGCTCGAAAGACCGCCAGTTTCGCAACCGGAACAGCATACGGAGTGGAACATGGCTCAGACCATCGACCCGCTGGTCCGCGATCTCGTTGCCTATTGTGCCCGCGAGCCTCGCCCTCTCAGCGACATTCTCGAAAACTAGCGAACCTCCTGTCCTCGTTTGACGATCTGGGAAGATGCGATCGAGCTTGGCCTGCTGGAGCGCTATTTCGGCGAGAACGGCACCGAGGTCCGGGTCACGGCAGCCGGACGCGCGATACTCCAGTGAACGTTGGCCCCACTAACCGGTTTCTGGCCGGATCGTGACCGATATTTAACTGGGCCTCGACCGTAGGCGCGCCTATTTTCGATCGGGGACGACAGACAGGAAAACAGCCAACATATCGGCTACGAAGGGCCGTCATGAATAATCCAGACACCGCCGTCGGTCCAACCGACGGGACAGTTTCCAACGTTCGCGATCTCTCCATTGATCTCTTCCGAACCGGCGTGCTGTTCGCCGCAACGCTCTTGTTCGGCCTGATCGCCGGCTTCTTCTATACCTACGACGTCTCGGTGATGCGCGGGTTTGCCCGGCTTTCCGACGCCGACTTCATCTCCGCCATGCAGGCCGTCAACGCGACGGTCCGCAATCCGGCGTTCGGTGTGAGCTTCTTCGGTGCTGCGATCCTCTCTTTGCTGGCGGCGTTCCTGCACTGGCGGCAATTCACAACACCCAAGGGCATGCTGATCCTTCTCGCGGCGCTGAGCTACCTGCTCGGCGCGCTGTTCCTGACGGTGGCCATCAACGTGCCGCTCAACCAGTGGCTCGCCGCGCAGGGGCCGGCGGTCCTGATGGCGGATGCCGGCGCGATCCGCGTGCAATACGAGGGCGACTGGGTGTTCTGGAACCTCGTGCGGATGCTCGCCTCCCTCATCGCTTTCCTATTGATGACGGCTGCACTCTGGCTCGACGGCAGACGCGCCTAACCCTTCCGTCGCGGTTGAAGCCATTCGCCCCGCGTGATAGCCAGCGCGAGACAATTTCCGCACCTGCGAAGAGAGGCAAGCGCGATGGCCACCCGTACCGAATCCGACACCTTCGGCCCAATCGAAGTTGACAGCGCCGTTTATTGGGGCGCGCAGGCGCAACGCTCGCTCGGCAACTTCAAGATCGGCTGGGAAAAACAGCCTGCACCGGTGATCCATGCGCTCGGCATCGTCAAGCGTGCCGCCGCCGAGGCCAACATTGAACTCGGCAAGATGGACAAGGCGCTGGGCGAGGTGATCGTGAAAGCCGCTCAGGAAGTCATCGAAGGTAAGCTCGACGCGCATTTTCCGCTCGTCGTCTGGCAGACCGGTTCGGGCACACAATCGAACATGAACGCGAACGAGGTTATCTCGAACCGCGCAATCGAGATGCTGGGCGGCGAGATGGGCTCGAAGAAGCCGGTCCATCCCAATGACCATGTCAACATGAGCCAATCCTCCAACGACACCTTCCCCACCGCGATGCACATTGCCTGCGCGGTCGAGGTCGTGAACCGCCTGCTGCCCGCGCTCGCCAAGCTGCGTAATGCGCTCAACGACAAGGCGCAGGCCTGGAAGGACATCATCAAGATCGGCCGTACGCACACGCAGGACGCGACACCCGTGACGCTCGGCCAGGAATTCTCGGGTTACACCCAGCAGATCGAGAATGGCATCAAGCGCATCGAGATGACGCTGCCGATGTTGATGGAACTGGCGCAGGGCGGCACGGCTGTCGGCACCGGTCTCGCCTCGCCCATCGGCTTTGCGGAGAAGGTGGCGGAACGCATCGCTGCGATCACCGGCCTGAAGTTCACCTCGGCACCGAACAAGTTCGAGGCCCTCGCCGCCCATGACGCGATGGTAATGACGCATGGCGCGATCAACACCGTGGCGATGAGCTGCTTCAAGATCGCCAACGACATCCGCTTTCTGGGCTCAGGGCCCCGTTCGGGGCTGGGCGAACTGGCGTTGCCCGAGAACGAGCCGGGCTCCTCGATCATGCCGGGCAAGGTCAACCCCACCCAGTGCGAAGCGCTGACGCAGGTGGCCGCCCATATTCACGGCAACAACGCCGCGATCGGTTTTGCCGGTTCGCAGGGTCACTTCGAGCTGAACGTGTTCAACCCGATGATGGCCTACAACTTCCTGCAATCGGTACGCCTGCTTGCGGACGCCGCAGTGTCTTTTACCGACAACTGCGTTGTCGGCATCGAACCGCGCCTCGACAACATCGCACGCGGCCTTGCCAATTCGCTGATGCTCGTCACCCCGCTCAAGGAAAAATATGGCTATGACCTCGCGGCCAAGGTCGCCAAGTATGCGCACAAGAACGGTACAACCCTGCGCGAGGAAGCCATAGCGCTCGGCATCCCAGGCGAGGATTTCGACAATATCGTCGATCCCTCGAAGATGATCGGGCCGGGTTGAAACTCTCGACCGGAAACATGAAAAGGGCGCCTGCGGGCGCCCTTTCTCGTCAGAAATTCCGGTCTTTCAGCGATACTTGCCCGCCGAGATGAATTCCTTGAACGTTTCGCACCAGACGAGAACGGTGGTGTACTGCTTCACATCGACCCCCGCCGGCAACGGCAGCAGGAAGCCCGAGAACCCGCCAATATTGCCGATCCGCACGGCCTTGTCCTTGATCGCAAGGAAGCTCGCCTCGTCCTCGACGAAATCCGGAACGAGGTAGAGCTTGTAGTCCGGCCCCGGCGCGAGCTTGCCCTTGAAGCCGATATGCGTGGGCGTTACCGTCACCTCGCCCTCGCCCCAATGGAAGAAATCGGAACCCTTGAGATCGCGCCGGAAAGTCGCGGTAAATTTCTCGCCGGTCTCCAGCACCTGCATCTCGCTCGTGGAGGGCGGATCGGCAGCCGTCAGGATCGGCAGGACGTAGATCCCGAGCCCGAACCCCAACACAAATACAATCCCGTGGCTCAGAAAACGAAAGAACCGCATCATGGTCCGACCTCCGTTGGCGACCGCGCCTCGACTTTGCCCCGTGAAGGTGTAGCCTTCGCAATCAGAGTGCAGGATTCTCACGGAACGGCAATGGGCGAAGTCATCAATCTGCGTCTCGCGCGCAAGGCGAAAGCCCGCGTCGAGGCCGAGCGGAAGGCAGAAGAAAACCGCGCCAAGTTCGGGCAGGCCAAGGCCACCCGCAAGCTGAATGCCGCCGAGAGAAAGCGTGCCGAAAAGGCCCACGATGCCGGCAGGATAGACAAGGAAGAATGACCGCGCTTTCCTCCCGCGTCGTCAAGCGCTCGCTGCGCATCGCGGGCCATGCGACGTCGATCTCGCTCGAGGAGCCCTTCTGGCAATTGCTGCGAAAAATAGCCGAGACCCGCAAGATCGCGGTTTCGGCGCTCGTGGAGGAGATCGACCGGGAACGGCAGGGTGCAAACCTGTCATCCGCTGTCCGCGTCCACGTCCTCGAATGGATGATGCGTGAGGCGACGTTGAGCCTCACCGGGGAGGACTAGAATCTAGGGCCTCGGCGCCAGTTCAAGCGGCGGTGCGGAAGGCGGCTGCACAGGAGCCTCGCTCACGGGTGGTCTCGTCAGCCGAAGACGCTCCTCCTCCAGCCGGGCTTTCGTCCGGGCTGCCAGTTCCGCCGCCTCCTTTTCCGCTCGCTCGCGCGCCAACCGTTCTTCGAGGACGCGCACGCGTTCACGTTCAGCCTCGAACTCCTGACGTCGCTGCAGGGCTGCTGCCTCCTGCGCGATGGCTTCTTCCACTGTTCGGACCTCTTCCTCGCGCCGCCACCGGAATGCATCGCCACGCTGGCGGCGATACTGCGCCTCGCGTTCGCGAAGATCGGCCTCGAAGGCTTCCGCCTTTTCGAGATCGCGTTGGATCACAACCGCCAGAAGCCCGTTGACGAGCGGTGCGACCTGCAGAGTGCGCCGCGATGCGGTTCTGCCGTCCAGCCTACCGGAGAGCACCACCGCCATTTCGGGCAGGCTGCCGCTCCAGCCAGGCGGCAGGGAAGCGTGCCTGAAGGTCAGCTTTGCTTCGATCTCGCGACGCAGGAAATCGGCATGGATATCCGGCACAATCGAGACACCGACTGGTGTCGCGCTCCCCTCGTCCGCCGCGATTCCGATCCGCAGGTTGCCGTTGAGAAGCCCCGCGTTTCGCTCGCTCGATGAAAGGCGAACGCTCCCCTTGCGCAGCTCGCCGTCGAGTTTGCCACCGATGGCATTTTCGTTGACGGGTTCGAGGTCCTCGATCGGCCGCGCCACGAGACGGGCAAGGGCAGCCGGATCCGCATTCTCGATCGCTGCGCCGTCGATCGTGATCTTGCCCGCGCCGGACAGGGTGGAGACGAACTCGGCCATCGTCGCCCCTCCGGCCGAGAAGGGAATCTCGCCACTCCCCAGGCCTCCGATCACCGGCAGAGGTAGGCGTGAGAACCGCAGCGTCCCGCTCGTTTCGACACGCTTTTCCTTACGCAACAACGTTAGCTGGCCGCCGATCTGGCCGTCTCCCAAATGGCTCTCGAAACCCGTGATCGCAAGGGACCCCGGCGTGAAGCGAAGGATGAACTGGGGATCGACCAGCCTCGTACCGCCAATATCGACCCCCTTGGCCTCGATCCAGAGATCGCCGGCAAGGAGTGGCGGCAGCGCAGGCGAAAACACTTCGCGCGACCACCCGTCCGGACCTGTAAGCGCCGTCCGGCCGACAATCGGTTGCAGCAGCGTCGAAAGCGGGATCTCTCCGGCCTTGATCTGTCCGGCAACCTGCCCGCCTCGGCCGAAATCAAAGGAAATCTCACCACCGAACGGAGCCTCGCCGAAACGGGCATCGAAGCCGGTTAGCGTCAGCTTGTTGCGCTCGAAGTAGAACCGGCCTGCCGCCTGCCCGGCAAGGTTCTGCGCCAGCAGCGGCGCGCCGCCGCCCAGCGCTTCGGCGAACTGCGACAGGTCGGGCGAGCGCATCACAAAGCGGCCCTCCGCCGGAACGGACTTGAATGGGCTGATCCGCCCCTTGAAATCGACATCGACGCCAGCCAGCACGCCGGTGAGCGAGCCTTCGAGATCGCGGCGCGGATTGCCGCCCGCCTTGATCTTGAGCCGGCCGGGCAGCCGCGAGGTCGCCGCCGGTGTGCCGGCGAGTTGTGCCGCAAGGCGGACGCCGTCCGGATTGGAGGCCTCGGCGTCGATTGTGATGTCGAGGTTGTCCCCCCGGATAGCCGAAACCGTCCGCGCATGGAGATCGGTACCGCCGAGCTTGCCGTCAATCGCAACGTCCCATATCGCCTCGCCTGACCGGTTGGTGATGCGGAAATTGCCGACAGCAATGGCCGGCTCGATCAGTCCGGCACGGGTCACGAAAGCGGAAGTCAACGGTCCCGGCAACAGCGCGGCTGAAAGCCGGGCAATATCGGAGACCCGCTCCGCATCGAGCTTGGCGGTGAGATGCAGCGCCTCGCCGGAAGCGCCGCCGGAGAGGGAGAGTTCCTCTCCGCGCCGCCCGGCCAAGCGGAGTTCGCGCAAGGTAACCGCATCGCCCTCGCGGTCGAGCATCACGCGAAGTTCCTGCCCGTCCAGCACGAGATGGGCAACCTCCAGTTTGGTCGAGAGCGAGAGGCCTGGAATGGGCCGCAGGGGATCGAGCGCGGCGATGACACGGGCATCGAACCGGTCTGCCGCCAGCGCGAGCGCGAGTTTCGGCGGCACGCCACTGCCGGCAGTAAGCGTCCCGCTGCCGGCGAGATTCCCCGACGGACTGCGGATATCGACCTCCGTGATCGCAAGACGCTCCGGATTACCCTTCAAGATCGCGCCAAGCGAAGCGCGAGCCGGCAAACCGGGCGCGCCCCCAGCCCCGCGTAACCAAGCGGCGAAGGCATGAAGATCGTCGGAGTCGAGCGCAAGTCGGCCGTCGAGAAACTCCGATCCGGCATCCGGCCCTCGCGTGAATCTCAGCCGGCTTGTACCGGGCAGCAGCATCGAGAGCCGGCCGAGGTGAATCGCTTGTCGCTGCCGGGCGAGCGAGATTTCAACATCCCGCACAGTCCCGCCGGGGAGTTGAACCGCCTCGACAGCAAGATCGAGCGCAACGTCGAGGGGAACGGTCACGCCGCCAAGAGCGCCGGTTCTGCCGAAACGCCCGAGAGCTCCGGTCAGATCGAGGCGACGCGTGCCGAGCTTCCCAGAAAGATGAGGCCGCTCAGGCTTGAGGTCGAGATAAAGCTGCCCGGCAAGATTGGCGGCACCGTCACCCTGCCCCAAGGTAACGTTGACGGGATCGGCGATCGCCTGGTCGAGATGGAGCAACAGCCGGGCCGACCCCTGAAACGGAATCTGCGCATTACCCGCGCCTGCCCACGCCGGGTTGCCGGAAAACGTCACCGCCCCATCGAAGATCGGTCTTCCTTCGACCCCTGGAACCGCAAACCAGCCATCAAGCGCTGCGCGCGAGAGGACCGCCTTGTCCTCTACGACGCCCTTCATGCGGGCGCGTCCTCCCTCTAGTTGTCCGATCTGGAAGCGCAATTCGCGCGCGCCGGTTATTTCCTTGAGGTCGACGCGATAAGGCCCCTTCAGGCTCGGTGCCTCGATCAGGGCGTCGAAAGCGGGAAGCGACGGCGCATCCCCGAACACCGCACCGGCCAGCTCGAGGCGTTCGAGGCCGATCTGCCCTGCGCGGAAGCCGCTCGGCGAACTCTTCCCATCGCCGAGCAGATACCGGAGGTGCCCAAGCTCCATCTCCGGCTTCTCGATCCGCGCGCCGGAGAGCACAAAGCGACCCGTCAGCAGCGCGGTGGGCGAAAGCGAGAACGCGATCCGTCTCGCCTTGAGAAGCGGTGCAGCCACCTCACCCAACTCGACATTCTCGGCATCGATCGACGGCGTCGGCAGAAGGGAAACCTGAAGCGCCCCGCCGAAGCGGATCTCCAGGCCCGTCCGATCCCGCACGAAGGCGGCAAGGCGCGGCCGCTGGGCCTGCCAGTCTACGAAATGCGGGCCGATCATCAGCGTCAGCAACGCGATGGCGACAAGCGCGGCCAGAGCGGTCAGGATATCCCGCAAGAACAGTTCCTCAGCCGGCCTCGCCGATGGATTCGGCAGGCGTTAGACAATCCTAGCCGCAATCTGGCCTGCAATCACGGCTGAAGCGTGAAAATCTTCCCCGGGTTCATGATGTTGTCGGGATCAATCGCCTTCTTGATGAGGCGCATCGTATCCAGCGCGCCCGATCCGAGCTCGGGCTCGAGATATTTGATCTTGCCCTGCCCCACCCCATGCTCGCCGGTACAGGTGCCTTCCATGCGGTGTGCACGCTCGATCAGCCCGGAGAGCAGCCCCTTCACATTGGCGAGTTCATCGGGATCGTTCGGATCAGCAAGCACGGAGAGATGAAAATTGCCGTCGCCGACATGGCCGACGATCGGCGCCACCATGCCACGCGCCTCGACATCCGCCTTGGTCTCGGCGATGCAATCCGCAAGGCGCGAGATCGGCACGCAGACATCGGTTGCGAACGGCTTCACGCCCGGCCGAAGCGCCATTACCGACCAATAGGCATTATGTCGTGCTTCCCACAGCTTCGAGCGATCCTCGGGGTGCGTTGCCCATTCGAACGGTCCGCCACCCAGTTCCTCGGCGATCTCGGCGAAGCGCTGCGCCTGCTCGGCGACACCGGCTTCCGTGCCGTGGAATTCGAGGAACAGCACCGGCTTCTCCGGGAGCGAGAGCTTGGAATAGGCATTGCACGCCTTTACCTGCACCTCATCAAGTAATTCGATACGGGCAACGGGAAGCCCGGTCTGGATCGCCATGATCGTCGCGTCCGCCGCCGCCTTGATGTCTGGGAATGGGCAGACGCCGGCGGAAATCGCCTCCGGCAAACCATAGAGTTTCAGCGTGATCCTGGTGACGACGCCAAGCGTGCCCTCGGAGCCGATCATCAGCCGCGTGAGATCATAACCGGCGCTGGTTTTCTTCGCCCGCCTCGCGGTGGTGATCACCTCGCCGTTGGGGAGAACGGCCTCCAGCGCGATCACGTTGTCCTTCATCGTGCCGTAGCGGACAGCATTGGTGCCAGAAGCGCGTGTCGCCACCATGCCGCCGATCGACGCATCCGCGCCGGGATCGATGGGGAAAAACAGGCCGTAGCTACGCAGGGAATCGTTGAGTTCCTTGCGCGTCACCCCCGGTTCGACCACGCAATCGAGATCTTCCGGGTGAACCGCGATGATCTTCTTCATGTTCGAGACATCGACCGACACTCCGCCATAGGGCGCATTGAGGTGCCCTTCGAGCGAGGAACCGGTACCGAACGGGATGAGCGGCACGCGATGTTCTCGGCACAACCTCACGATTTCGCTGATTTCCTCGGCGTCGTTCGGGAAGACAACAGCATCGGGCGGCTGGTTGGCAATCCAGGTCGTCGTGTGCCCGTGCTGCTCCCGGACGGCCTGGCTGGTGACACAACGATTGCCGAAGCGTTTCTGCAGCTCCATCGTCACCGCCGAAATCACCTCGGCGGAAGGTCGGGAAATCAGCGAGTCCATGCGTTTCTCCTCAAACGGCGGGTACTCTATTGGCGCCCGTCCGCTGGACAATAAAAGTCAACGTAGCTGCCCCTTTTTGAAAAGGGAAGCAAACGGCTCTGCAGTGCTTCGCACTCTTATCTGTTCAGAAAATCGCTCTTGCCGAGTTGGACGCCGTTATGGCGCAGAAGTGCATAGGCGGTGGTGGCGTGGAAATAGAAATTCGGCAGCACCACGGAGGAAATGTAGGCCGCACCGGTCATTTCGGTTTCCGGCGCATTGCGGCCGAGGCGGATCCTGATCATGCGGGTCTCCGCGCCGTCGAACTTGCCTTCCGGAATCGCTTTGATGAAGGCGCGGGTCTTCTCGATGCGGGCCTTCAACGTCGCAACGGAGTTTTCATCGTCCGGCCAAGCCGGAACCTCGGTGCCGGAAAGCCGGGCTGCAGCGCCCTTGGCGAAATCGCACGCGATCTGGATCTGCCGTGTGAACGGGAACATGTCGGGATAAAGCCGCGCCGAAAGAAAGATCGGCTCCTCGATCGCGGTACGGCCGCAATGCTCGGCGAGCTTGTCGAGAATGCGGTCGAGCGCATCGAGGCTCTGCGAGAGGCTAGGTAGAATGACGTTGCAGACGGAAGACATGGTTTCCCTTTCCCGGCGTCGCCGCGGAATGCGGATCGCGCGCCCGATACGCTCTGACATGGCACAACCATGTACGGCGGCAAGAGGCTTGCGGTGCGGGCGATTGACAGCTGATGCTCTGGAACATAAAGAGAACGCAAGTGTGATTGAAAAGGGCCGTCGCCGGCATCGTTTCAGCGAATGCGCTTTTCCACGGCGAATCAGCCAGAATGGCTCGCAACATTGGCCGTGAAGGGCCATATCACCGCCAGCCGTTTCGCCGTTGCCGCCATGAGGAGCCGGGGCGTTTGTCCGATCCGTTTTCGCTTGATGATTGGCATGAACCGCCCCGCCCGGGCGGCAGCAGCATTGCGGCCCGCGCGCGCGCGGCGGCCCGGCCGGCGACGTATCTTGACGCGCTCAATC
>DAORNC010000029.1:26680-26950 GCA_035440785.1 Rhabdaerophilum sp.
GTGGAAGCGCTCGACGGGCCGGTTCTGGTGCTGGCCGGCGCCGGCACCGGCAAGACCAAGGTGCTGACGGCCCGCATCGCGCATCTGATCGCCGCCGGCCGCGCACGCCCGAACGAAATCCTCGCGATGACCTTCACCAACAAGGCCGCGCGCGAGATGAAGGAGCGCATCGGCCATCTGGTGGGTTCGATCGCCGAGGGCATGCCCTGGCTCGGCACGTTCCACTCGATCGGCACCAAGCTGCTGCGCCGCCACGCTGAACTCGTGGAT
>DAORNC010000029.1:27115-27420 GCA_035440785.1 Rhabdaerophilum sp.
CGAGGCGATCTCCTTCGCCGGGCGTGGCGGCGAACTCTACGGGCTCTATCAGGAGCGGCTGAAAGCGCTCAATGCGGTCGATTTCGGCGATCTTCTTGTCGAGACGATCCGGCTCTTCCGCGACAACCCGGAACTCACCGCGCAATATCAGGACCGGTTCCGTTACATTCTGGTGGACGAATATCAGGATACCAACACCGCACAGTATCTCTGGCTTCGCCTGATCGCGCAGGGGCGGCGAAACATCTGTTGCGTCGGCGACGACGACCAGTCGATCTACGGCTGGCGCGGAGCGGAGGTGGACA
>DAORNC010000030.1:0-14737 GCA_035440785.1 Rhabdaerophilum sp.
CAGGATCGGAACAATGATGATAACAAGGCCCACCAGAGCGCCGGCGCCAAGCGGGCGAAGGCTCGCGCGCATTCGTGCCAGGACGCCGGAACCGTCGAACCACCGCGACGCGGTGAAGCCCGCAAGAACGATCAGTCCGAGAAAACTCACCTGGTCCGGCCCGAGCACTGTCATCGCCGCGAAGAAGCCCGCGAGGGCGCCATAGCGGATCGAGCTCAGCCGAAGGCCCCGGTCGAGCATCCAGAGGGACCAGGGGAAATAGGCGAGGCTCATGATCTGGCCGATGTGCTGGATGCGCCATGCCGCCGCGCCGCTGAACGCGAAGGCCAGCGCCGCGACCAGCGCCGCCGCAGGATGCCACTGCCGGTCGCGTGCAAAGCCGATGACGCCAAGCGCGCCGAACACCAGCGTCGCGAAGGCGGTGGCATCGACCATCGTCATGGTCGGATCGGGCGTGAGCAGCGCGAGCAGGAGATAGGGCGGCGAGAAGATCAGCGACTGCGGATCCGCGATCTGCGGATGCCCGCCGAAAACATATGGCGCCCAGAACGGACTCTGCCCGCTGTGGATCGATTGCGCGAGGAACGCGGCCTGGGCCTGAAAGTGCCCCTTTGCGTCCCACGGAATAGTGTAATGGCCTGAAAGCCAGGGCGAGGCGAGCACGAGCGAGGCGACAACCAGAAGGAGGCACACGACAAGCCACTGCTGCGTCGATGCCGTTGGCATCGGCTGCGGGTAGTGGACCTTTCCGGAACGGACCTTTTTGGCCTCGGTTTCCGAAGTGTCAGGTCGCTGTAGCATCGCTCCCCCCTTGGGCGATCAGCGAAAAGGGGACGCGGAAAACGCGCCCCCTTTCCTGACTAGTCGGTAATCGGTGCATGGGCAACCATTGCATCGAAATCGATGAAATGGCCTGCCCGGTCGCGTTTCGAGGCGAGGTACCGGATATTCTCCGCAGTCGGTCGGCCGTAGGCGCGCTTGTCGGCGACGACTTCGAGCCCGGCGGCCTTGAGCGCGCCGATCTTCTCCGGGTTGTTGGTCATCACCTTGACGCTCGTCACCCCGAGCTGACGCAGCATGACGGCCGCGAAATCGAAACGGCGTTGATCGAGCCCGAAGCCGAGCACCTCGTCGGCATCGTAGGTGTCCCAGCCCTGCGACTGGAGCTTGTAGGCGCGCATCTTGTTGGCGATGCCGTTGCCGCGCCCTTCCTGATCGAGATAGAGCAGGATGCCTCCTTCTCCCTCGGCCATCTTCTGCACCGTGCCGCGAAGCTGGTCACCGCAATCGCACTTGAGCGAGCCGAAAAGGTCGCCCGTGAGGCAGGCGGAATGCATACGGATGGCAACCGGCTTGGTGAGATCCGGCTTGCCGACGATGATCGCGACCTGATCGCGCAGGCCCTCGCCGCCGCGGAACACGACGAACTCGGTTTCCGCCGCGAACTCAAGGGGAACCGGCGCGCGCCCGACGATCTTGATCGCCTTGACCTGATCGGCGCGATAAGCCCGGACGTCGCTCGCCTCGACCTGAAAGATGCCGGGTGGCAGCGCCTCGCGCGCCGCCGGGACCACATAGATTGCCGGAGCGACCAGCGTCAAACGCGCGAGTTCCAGCACGGAATCGTCGAGTGGAACGGTCGGCGAGACCGGCGCATCGATCCGGCCGTCAATCCTGAGAGCCAGCATTTCAGCGCGGGCGGCATCGGGAATGGCGAAGGAGACGACACCCGGTGCGGTGCGCTCGATGCCGAGCCGGCGCAAGCGCGCCGCCGGCAGCACAAGTCGTGCGCGGCCCGGAGAAAGGGCATCGAAAGCCTTGGCGACGTTCTGGTCGAGCGCCTCGACATTCAGCGCCAGAAGCGCCTCGTCTGCTTCCACGATGGCAACCGGGCGGCCCGCGCGGTATTCAGCGATGGCCCGGTCGACGGCGCGTTCGCCGGCAGCGTCAAACAGTTCGAGAATCGGATTTACATCACCCATTTACGCCTCTTTCGTCCATGTTTACGGTCGTTTCGGTGGGGTAATGCCACCGGATGGACACCTGTTCTTAGGTTCTGGAGGTCAACTATGACCACCCAACATGAACATTGGCTGTCTGCTTTTGGTTCCAAGATACGGTCACGATATTGTTATGGTTGCGTGGGTTCATGTTCCCTGCGGAAACGGAGATAGGGTCAGACACATGAGTTTCGAGACCTTTCGCCGCACCCGCGCGGACCGGCCCTTCATCGTCGCCCAACTCGGGCAATCGCTCGACGGGCGGATAGCGACCCGCACAGGCGATAGTCGTTACATAGGCTCGCACCCGTCGCTCGATCACCTGCATCGCATCCGCGCGCATGTCGATGCGGTGGTCGTCGGCATCGGCACGGTCCTTGCGGATGACCCGCAGTTAAATGTTCGTCGCTGCGAGGGCGGGAGCCCGGCGCGCGTTGTCATCGATGCGAAGGGCCGGCTTCCGGCGGTGGCGAAGTGCCTCGACGGGGCGGACGGCGTGGCGCGCTATGTTTTCCGGGCGTTGGGCACAGCAGGGAAAACCCTGCCCGCCGACGTCGAAATCGTCGAACTGCCCGCCGCCGGTGGTCATTTCGCAATGGCGGATCTCGCTGCAGCGCTCAACCGGCTCGGTTTCGACCGGGTTTTGATCGAAGGCGGCGCACAGATCATCTCCCAGGCGATCGACGCGGGTATCGTTGACCGGCTGCACCTTATGATCTCGCCTGTCATCATCGGTTCGGGGCGTAACGGGCTCGATCTCGCCCCGATCGATCTTTTGAGGGACGCGCTCCGCCCGAAGGTGGATGTCATCCAGCTCGGCGAGGGCGATGTGTTATTCGATTGCGCGTTTCACCAAGCGGACGCAGACTGAACAGCCTCTTTCTCACATCTCGGGGAGCCTGACATGGGTGGAATGAACGGACATCCCGCGGCCTATTCCGGCTTGCAGAAGCTGCTTCACTGGGTCATCGCGCTGATGGTCTTCGTGCTTATCCCTGTCGGCTTCTACATGGTCCGGCGCGGCGAACTGACCAACTTCGATGCGACGACCAATCAGCTTTACACCGCGCACAAGACCTTCGGCGCGTTGGTTCTGCTGCTGATGCTCGTGCGGATCGCCGTCCGGTTCTCGCAGGGCACCCCGGCGCCGGAGCCGAGTCTCAACCGGCTTCAGATCATCGCCGCCGAAGCCGTGCACGGGCTCATCTACCTCGCGTTGCTGGCGATCCCGATCCTTGGCTGGCTTGGCGTCTCCGCTTTCGACGCGCGCGGCATCCTCGGCGGATGGCAACTCCCGGCTCTCCTGGCGAAGAACGAGGAGCTCGCCAAAATCATCCTCAAATATCACGGCTATGCCGCGATCGGGCTCGTGCTGCTGCTCGGCGCGCATATCGGCGCGGCTCTGCTGCACCGGTTCGTCCTCAAGGATGGCGTGGTGAAACGGATGCTGCCCTAGGCATCCGCCCGCCAAGTGGGAACCGGTTGGCGGGACAAGCGGATGCGAAGAAAACCCATCCGCCCGCCAAGTGGGAACCGGTTGGCGGGAAGGAAAGGAAGCTCCGGCGGCTACAGCGTTGCCAGAATATCCGTATGGCCGGTCATCATGCGGGAACCTTTCTCGACCGCCATCGCATCGCGGTAGAAAGCCCAGCTCTGGAGTCCCTTCTCGGCGATGAAGCCGGTCTCCTCGACCGCGTTGACGATCCCCTTGAGCAATTCCCGCTTCAGCGCGGCATCGGAGGGCTTGAGCACCCAGGGCGAATTGCCGGTCGAGACCGAATAACCGACATCCTTCAGCACCTTCGCGAGGGCCGTCGCCGCACGTGGGCCGGCGGCGGGGCCGAAACCCTTGTCGCGCTGCTGGTGCATATCAAAGGCGCGCAAAACCGATTCATCGAACGGATGCGGCGGCACGAACTCGTCCTGCCCGTTGTAGGTGAGAACGGTGTAGAAATCCGCTCCGCTCGCATGCAGCGCGCTGGCGAAACGCTTCATCCAGCGCTCGGAGATGAGGTCGAACAGCGCTGAGGCGCTCACAAGATCCGGCCTGCTGGCGAGAATACCATCGAGATCCTTGTCGAGATCCGCGACGCGGAAGGACACGCCGATATTCCGGCCGTCCTTGAACAGCGCGAGACTGTCGCCGACCGCCTTCGCTTCGTCAGCCCAGCGGGTGAGGGCGCGGGCCGCTTCTTCGAGCAGGTCCGCGTCGTGATCGACCAGCGTCCATTCCTGCGTCTCGCCAAGGTGCGGTGCCGTGGCGCGGAGGTTGGAGCCGGTGCCGGAGCCGAGATCGACGATCCGGATCGAGGACCGCCCGCCAAAGCGCTCGCCGAGTTTCGTGGCAAGATCACCGTTACGCGAGCGATGGTCGGCCGGCTCGCGCAAGGCGAGCCAATCGGCGGAAAAACCACTCATGAAAACACCTTCTTCGAATGGGAAACAGAGTCGAGGCAATCTGCGATGAGCCGCGCCGTATCCTCCCAGAGAGGGAGCGCTTGACCCGCCTGCCAAGCGGCCTCGGCCAGTTGACGGCGCAACGCGGGGTCGCTCATGGCTCTGTCGAGGGCGCCGGCGAGCGCTTCGGCATCGCCCGGCGGAACCTTGAGGGCCGCGCCGTCCGGCACCGTCTGGCTCGCGGCGCCGCCGCTCGTCGTGACGATCGGCAGACCGCGAACCATCGCCTCGGCCAGCACCATGCCGTACCCCTCGAACAGCGACGACATGACGAAGAGGTCCGCGCCGGCATAGAGGGCATCGAGATCGCGCTCGCGCACCGCTCCCATGAGCTGGATGCGGTCCGCGAGGCCGTGGGCGCTGATCTGGCCCTGAAGCGCATTGACGACATCGAGCGCGCGCGCTGCGCCGACGATCCGGAGCCGCCAGTTGCGCGTCTTCAGCGTCGAAAGCGCTTCAACCAGCACGCCATAACCCTTGCGCGGCACGATGGAGCCGACCGCCAGCAGCTCAAGTGTGGCGCTGTCTGAGCCGGTCGCGCGGGGCCTGCGCTCGGTGCCCGGCTCGGCGACCGTGATCTTCCCGGAAACGATTCCGAAATCGCCTTGCAGGATCTTGCCGGTGAGCGGGGAGGTGACGATGACATGTGCAGCGCATTGCAGCGCTGCGGCTTCCGACAGATGTAGCTCCTGTGCCCGTTCGGCCGAAATGCCGTTCTCCAGCGCGAGCGGGTGATGGCACAGCGCCACGACCGGGCGGTTAAAGCCTTGGATCAGGTCCGTCGGCATCGCGCCGTAGGCGAGCCCGTCGATCAGCAGGACACAATCCTCCGGCAATCCGGCGACAATCGCGGCGCAATCGGCAAGATCCTGGGCGCTCGCATTCGGGAACGAGCCAGGAAGCGCGACATGAATCGCGTTAACGCCGAGCTTCGGCAGGAGCCGGATCACCGCCCGGTCGTAAGCATAGCCGCCGGTCGGCAGCGAAAGATCGCCGGGGATCAGGAAGGCGAAATCAGGCATCGCTCAGGCGACCGGGCCTTCGAACCAGGCGCGGGCGAGATCGGTCTCGTGCAGCGTCACGCGGATCTTGGCAAGGCCCTTGCCGTCCTCGCCGAGCGTGCCGTTTTTGACCGCCTTCACCATCTCGTCGAAAATGTGCTTGCACAGGAATTCGGTGGTGGTCAGCGTCCCCTTGAACTGCGGCAGCGTATCGAGGTTCTGGTATTTCAGCGGTCTGAGCACGGCCGCGAGCGTATCAAGCGCCGCGCCGATATCGACGACGACGTTCTGTTTCGTCATCGCCTCCCGGAAGAAGGCCACGTCCACCACGAAGGTTGCGCCGTGCATGTTCTGCGCCGGTCCGAAAAACGGATCGGGCAGTGAATGACCGATCATGATGCGATCACGGACTTCAACGGCGAACATGTCTTCTCCTCAATAGTGAACCAGCGTAACGAGCCCCGGCGCATCGGCCGCGAGCAGGCGCGGGATGGCCGGTGCGAGCGCATCGAAGCGAACCGTCTCGGTGATCAGCTCGTCGAGCTTCTCGTCCGCCAATAGGCGCATGGCTGCCTGAAGGCGCGATGAATAGGTCCAGCCGCGCGCCGCATGGCCGGGCGAAATCGTCCCGACCTGCGACGAGACGAGGCTCACACGGCCCGCATGGAAATGCCCGCCGAGCGGCGCGGTAATCTCCCGGGCGCCATACCAGGAAAGTTCGACGACCTTCGCCTCCTTGCCCGCCGCACGGAGAGCCGTCGCGAGGCCGCCTGAGGAGGCGGAGGTATGGAAGACGACATCCGCGCCGGTCGGCGCGTGGTCCGGTATCGAGAAGCTGGCCCCGAAATGCATGGCGACGGCGGCGCGTTCGGGGTTGGTGTCGACGAGTGTCACCTCGGTTCCCGGCATGCATGCCGCGAGATAGGTGACGAGCAGGCCGACCAATCCGCCACCGACGACGACGACCCGATCCGCCGCGCTCACGCCCGAATCCCAGATCGCGTTGAGCGCGGTCTCCATGTTGGCGGCGAGCACCGCACGTTTCGCCGGCACGAAATCCGGCACGCGGTTCAGCCACCCAAGCGCGCAGACGAAGCGATCCTGATGCGGGTGAAGCACGAAAACGCGGACACCACGCCACTCCTCCGGACCATCCTCGACAACGCCGGTGGCGCAATAACCGTATTTGACCGGGAACGGGAAAGCGCCCTCCTGAAGCGGACAGCGCATCCGCTCTTCCTCGCCCGTCGGCACCTGCCCGGAGGCGATCAGCCGTTCGGTGCCACGCGAGAGGGCGGTGAACTCCGTCCGCACCAGCGCTTCGCCCGGGCCGGGCCGGGGGAACGCGAGGGGGCGCGTCTCGGCCTGCATCACGCCGGTGTAGAACAGGGCGCGGGCGTTCACGGCTTGGTCTGCAGATTTTGAATTCGCGCTGCTCATGATCCCCCAGGGTCGGTTTGGCCGGTATGCTCCCGTTCAGCTTCGATCGGCGATACGCTTCGGCGCCGGGAGTTCCCGCGAGGAACCCGCCGCGCTGCCGGACGTTGACGAGAACGGGGCTTCAACCCATTTCACGCCAACGCAGGACGCGCAAGGGTATCGCGTTTTCCGGCGACGACCATGAAAGGTATTGCCGCCCATGTCTTCGGACAATTCCGCCCCGTCGGCCCGTATCGCGCTCACGCCGACCGGCACGCAGAGTGCCGAGGCGTTGACCCTGCGGCGTGTCATCTTTGTGATGCTCAACGTCGCGCTCTATCTTGTGCTCGCGCGTTGGGCCTGGGTGATCCTTGCGAAGGGGGGCTGGTCGCTTGTCGACGTCCTGTTGTTCGTGTGCTTCCTGTTCGGCACGCCCTGGGCGGTGCTCGGCTTCTGGAATTCGGTGATTGGGCTCTGGCTGCTGCACCGGGGCCGCGATGCGATGGCGGAAACGGCGCCCTTCGCCGATCTGGCAGATCCGAACGCGCCGATTTCCGTTTGCACCGCAATCTTCATGACGCTGCGCAACGAGAATCCCTCGCGGGCGCTGTATCGGATGAAATTGATCAAGGCTGAACTCGACGCAAGCGGGCAGGGTGCCGGGTTCGCCTATTTCCTGCTTTCCGATACCAGCATCGATGCCGTCGCTGCGGAAGAGGAAGCCGGTGTCGCGGCTTGGAAGGCGGAGGCAGGCGAAGCGGCGCCGATCACCTACCGACGCCGCACCGAGAACACCGGCTACAAGGCCGGCAACGTCCGTGATTTCCTGGTGCGCTGGGGCGATGCATTCGATCTCATGCTGCCGCTCGACGCCGACAGCCTGATGGATGCGAAAACCATCCTCCATCACGTACGCATCATGCAGGTGAACCCCAAGCTCGGCATTCTCCAGAGCCTCGTCGTCGGCATGCCCTCGAAAAGCGCCTTCGCGCGGATTTTCCAGTTCGGGATGCGGCAGGGGATGCGCTCCTACACGATGGGACAGGCCTGGTGGGTGGGCGATTGCGGCCCGTTCTGGGGCCATAACGCGCTCGCGCGTATCGCCCCGTTCCGCGATCAGTGCGAATTGCCGGAACTCCCCGGCAAGCCGCCCTTCGGCGGGCATATCCTCAGCCACGATCAGGTCGAGGCGACCTTCATGCGTAGAGCCGGCTACGAGGTGCGCGTGATGCCGGAGGAGGGCGGCTCATGGGAGGAGAACCCGCCGACGCTGCTCGAATTCATGAAGCGCAACACACGCTGGTGCCAGGGTAACCTGCAATACGTGAAGCTGCTCGGCACAAAGGGGCTCTACCCGGTCTCGCGTTTTCAGCTCGTCTGGGCAATCCTGATGTTCCTCGGCATTCCGGCGTGGACGTTCATGTTGCCGCTCGCCGCGCTGAAGCCGTTCGACGGCGAACCGCTCGTGATCTTTCCGGCAGCTTCCGCGCTCTGCCTCTATCTCTCCTTCACGGTGATGAACCTGATGCCAAAGCTCGCCGGGCTTGCCGATATCATGCTGACGAAGGGGGGCACCGCGCGCTACGGCGGAACGTCGAAGTTCCTGTCCGCCGGCCTGAGCGAGATCGTTTTCGCCTGGGTTCTCGGCGCATCCGATACCTTCAAAACAACCGTGTTCATCGTCGGCCTGCTTTTCGGCAAGTCGATCACCTGGGGCGGACAGGCGCGCGACGCGCATGGAATCCCCTGGGATATCGCTGCGCGCAACCTCTGGCCGCAGACGCTGTTCGGCGTCATCGTTGTCGGGTTGATGGCGGCAACCTCGATCCAGTTTGCGCTCTGGTCGCTACCGTTGACCCTCGGCTTTCTCGTGGCAATCCCCTTCGCGGTGCTGACGGCGGATCCGGCGTTCGGCCTCGCGCTCCATCGCCGCGGGCTCTACGCGATTCCGGAGGAGATCGAGAGGCCGGAGATCGTTGTGAAGGCGCAGGACAAGGGGACGCAGTGATGGCCCTGCCCGCTGATGTGATCGACCTGCTTTCCCGCCGTTGGCCGCCCCTGAAGCGCTCCTTCGAGATCTATTACGGCGATCAGGCGCGCGACGACGCGATGGACCGGCTCTACGAGCGCCTCGTGCCGCGGGGCGGGCTCGCGTTCGACATCGGCAGTCATGTCGGTGACCGGATCGCCTCTTTCCGGCGGATCGGCGCGCGCGTCGTCGCGTTGGAGCCGCAACCGGATTGCGCCGAGGCAATTCGGGCGATCTACCAAGACGATGCCGACGTCTCGCTTCTCCATTCCGCCTGCGGGCCGGAGGAGGGCAAGCTCACGCTGCACGTCAATTCCGCCAACCCGACCGTGACGACCGCCTCACCCGCATTCATTCAGGCGGCAGACGGTGCCGGTGGATGGGAAGGGCAGGTTTGGGATCGCACGATCGAGGTGCCGGTGACGACGCTCGATGCGCTTGTCGCTGCGCATGGCGTGCCGGACTTCGTCAAGGTTGACGTTGAGGGTTTCGAGGCCGATGTGCTCGCGGGGCTTTCGCGGCCTGTGCCGGCGCTGTCGTTCGAATTCACGACGATCCAGCGTGCCGTGGCGCTGGAATGTCTCGCGATTGTTTCCGCGCTGGGCAAATATCGCTTCAATGCCGCGCTTGGCGAGAGCCAGTTGCTCACCTTTATGGAGCCGGTGTCCGCAGACGACATGGCGGCGCATATTCGCGCTCTGCCGCACGAGGCCAATTCGGGGGATGTCTATGCCTTTCTCTCCGCGTAGGGCGCTGCTCGCCGCAATCTCGCTGGCGTTGGCCGGAACCGTTCAGGCTCAGACCGCGGCGCCGGACCGGACCGTGCAGGGCGCACACAATGCCAAACCGCCGAGCGAGACCGTGCGGGTCGAGAACCATACACAACCCGAGACTTGCGCGGAGAAGGACAATATCGACATCCGTTTCCTGGGCCCGGCGATCCGCAGGTTCCGCATCCAGGCGATCCATCCGGCCTATATCGGTACCTTGAAGGAAGATCTGGCTCTGCCGGATTTCACGGATTGCGACCTTTCAGGCGATCCGGTCCACAACCCCGGCCAGCCGCGCACGGTGACGCTTTATGAAACGCCGTGGATTTCCATCGTCGGGCAGGTCTATCCAAGTTTCTGGCGTCCCGCGACCGTTCCGGTCCGCGTCGGGGAACGGGTCGAGCAGGGCCTTCATCTTGTGCAGGTCTATCAGCGGATCGGCCAGCGCATGGAGGAGATGCTGGTCGTCTACCCGCCTGACGGCTATTGGCGCGCGCGCCCCCTGCCAGCGAAACACATGGGTTGGACGGCCTATGGCTCTTCCTTCATGATCGGGCCCGTGACGATAGAAGGACGACCGGTCGTCGCCTTCAAGGAAATCCGGTTCGAGCCGGAAACGAAGACTTTCCGGTTTTCCTTCCGCGACGGCGGCGAGGGGAGCCTGCGCCTCGATGCACTGGATACCGATCATATCAGCCTCGAGGTCGAGCTTTCGGGCGAACTGCCGAAGGACAAGCCCTTCGCCGCCCTGCGCTCGATGTATGTCACCGAGACCAATAACGACGCCGCCCGCGTCGCCTGGCGCGAGAAGAACAGGGCGCGCTGGGGCGAGGGGCACATTCTCGACTTTCGCGGGGGTGAGGCGACGGAATTCTGGCTGGGAAGGCACGTGCCGTCGCGGCATAACATGTCCGCCCCGGACATGACATTTTCGCGCTTTTTGCCGTAGGCCAAGCCGGTTCAACCTCGCGTTTACCAAACATAAAACAACCACAGGTAGCAGTATTGCAGAATCTGTGGGGGTTGCCGTGGCTATGTCGATTCGTCGTTCCTTTCAGCTTGTGCTTCTCGCGCTCGTGCTGACCTCGCTGGGTGCCATCGGCACCGGCATCCACGCGATGCTAGGCATGACCGAGCGGATCGAGACGATGCAGCACGAAGTCGCCGTTCCGCTCTCCGGCCTGCGCGAGATTTCCGATGCCTATGCAGTGACGATCGTCGACACGACGCACAAGGTTGCTGCGGGCAGCATCAGCCCCGAAGAGGGGTTGAAATCGATCTCCCAGTCGATGGGCAAGATAGAGAAGGCATGGCGGTCCTTCATGCATCCGGGCATGCTGCCGGACGAGCGGCGCATCGCGGCGGAATATGAGGCCATGATGGGCACATCACGGACCTTCATCGACCGCCTGACGAAAGCCTTCACCGGCAAGAATCTGGAGCTGGTCCGCGAGATCGCTGCCAAGGAGCTTTACCCGGCGATCGACCCGCTCACGGAGCAGATCGACAAGCTCATCCAGATCCAGTTCAACGAGATGAAGCAGTCGCTTGAAGAGGCCCGCATGGTCGGAAACCGCGCCATCACGCTTGGCATTGGCGTTGGACTGGTTGCGCTCTGCGTTGCGATCATCGGTCTCATCCTGCTGTCCCGCGGCGTTATCGGCCCGCTGGCCCGCGTGCGGGACGCTATGAGAGCGCTCGCGGGCGGCGATACCGGGTTTGCGCTACCGGACGCCTCCGCGCGCAACGAAGTCGGCGACATGGCAAGAATGGTCGAGAGCTTCCGCGATAGCGCCGTCGCCCGAGCGGAGCTGGAGCAGAAATCGCGGAACGAGCATGCGCAGGAAATCTTTCGTCAGAACAGGATTGATGCCCTCATCCAGCGCTTCCGGAGCACGATCGATGGCATCCGTTCCTCGCTCGATACCGAGCTTGGTTCGATGGGCCAGAGCGCGGACAGCCTGAACCGGATCGCCGGGCAGGCGTTGTCGGGTGCCGAAGCCGCACGGGATGCCGCCGGCACCTCGTCGAGCAATGTCGCCTCGGTCGCCGGGGCCGCCGCCGAGCTCACGTCGGCCAGCCGCGAGATTTCCGAGCAGGTCCATCACGCCAGCGAGGCCGTCAACAAGGCGACCGCCGTCGCACGCGAAACCGACCGGGAATTCGCAAGCCTCGCCGATCTTTCGAATCGCATCGGCGATATCGTCGGCATCATCCGCAACATCGCCGAACAGACCAATCTGCTTGCCCTCAACGCGACCATCGAGGCAGCGCGCGCGGGCGACGCCGGAAAAGGTTTTGCCGTTGTTGCCTCGGAAGTGAAGACCCTTGCTGGTCAGACCGCCAATGCGACCGAGGAAATCTCGAACCAGATCGCCGCGATCCAGGCGGCAACCCAGCATGCGCTGTTCGCGATCCAGACGATCACCAGTTCTGTCGGCGAGATTGAATCGCGCACCGTCGCCATCGCAGCGGCGGTCGAGGAGCAGGAGGCCTCGACCCATTCAATCTCGAACTCCATCGCACTCGCCTCGGAGGGGTCGGAATGTGCGGTTCGCAACGCCCAGCAGGTGACTGGAGCGATCGATCGCACGAAGGACGAAGCGGAAGGGTTGCGCCAGACCGCCTCCCAGCTCTCGCAGGTTGCCGGCGCGCTCTCGGCCTCGGTCGAGGATTTTCTGCGCAGCGTCACGGAGGATGTGAGCGAGCGTCGTCAGGCCACGCGCCGCGCGACCCGCCAGGCCGTGGTGATTCTCGACAATGGCCGGCGCAATCCTACGCAGTTGATCGATCTATCGGAACAGGGCGCGCGGTTCGAGGCCATTCCGGGCCTAGTCGTCGGGTCGAACATCATGGTGGAATGGAGCAACGGAACCCGCGCCGCGGCACGGGTGATCTGGGTGCGTGACGGTCATGCCGGCGTGCAATTCGCTCAGCGCCTCGCGCCGGAGTTCACCCAGCTCGCGGCCTGACGGGTTCAGGATGCGGCCAGCATCACCGAGCGCATCGAGATCGAGCCGAGATCGAATCCTTCGGCGAAAAAGGTCGGCCGGTCGCGTTCATCCGCCGCGCCGAGGGTGTAGAGCAGCGGCAGGAAATGGTCGATCGTCGGATGTGCCATCCGCGTCAGCGGATCGCGCGGGTTGAGTTCAGCCAGCTTGTCGAAATTGCGTGCCTCGATGTGCCCGGCGACGAGCGCGTCGAAATCGCTTGCCCAGTCGAAGGCCTGTGCGCCAAAGCGCATCGCTGGCAGGTTATGGACGACGTTGCCCGAGCCGACGATCAGCACGCCCTTGCGGCGCAGCGTCCGCAATTCCCGCGCCAGCGCGAGGTGGTCCGGGAGCGGCCGCGAAAGATCGAGCGAAAGCTGATAGACCGGCACATCCGCCTTCGGGAACATGCGCAGCAGCACACACCAGGCGCCGTGATCGAGCCCCCATTCGATATCGGGCGCGGTATGATGGTTCTGGAGAAGGTCGAGCGTCGCGGCAGCGAAATCCGGCGCGCCGGGGGCCGGATACTGTGCATCATAGAGCACCTGCGGAAACCCGCCGAAATCATGGATGGTGCGTGGACGGCCGCCGACATGCACCAGGCTCGCGCCGCGCGTCATCCAGTGCGCGGATACGACGAGAATTGCCGAAGGGGTTGGAAGACCGGCGCCGGCTTCACCCCACGCGCGGGAGAAACGGCTGTCCTCGATGGCGTGCATCGGGCTGCCATGCCCGACGAACAGGACGGGCATCGGCGCGGTATCGTGAAGCTTGTCGAGGTGAAGTGAGGTCATGAAAGCTATCTGATTTGCGCAAACGCAAATTTCAATGGCCTTCCAGCACCATTATTGCCAAGCGATCTGGCAAATTTGCACGCGAGACCACGATGCTGTTCCCACCCTTCTGCTCGATCGGGTGCTTGCCACGCATCCGCGACAGAAAGCGTTCCAGCGAGGTCGAGGTGATGAAATGCATCGGGATGACAACCTTCGGGTCGAGCTGGCGGATCACCTCCTCGATCCCGTCGAGATCGAGCGTCCAGGAACCATCCACCGCGGCCATGACGATATCGACCTTGCCGATGGCCTTGAGGTGCTCCGGCGTCAGGAGGTGATGGAGATGGCCGAGATGAGCGATGCACAACCCCGCGACTTCGAAGATGAAGATCGAATTGCCGGAGTATTCGGTCGCTCCGCCGTCGCGGATATTGGTCGGCACGTTGCGGATGCGCAGGTCACGCTCCTGCACGTCGTGCGAGGGCGGCCTGCCCTGATGCGACCAGCCGCGCAGTACGTGGCGGATCTCCGCTGCGGGGCGGTGGGTGTAATGCGTCGAATGCGCGTGGTTCATCGTCGCGATGTCCGGTAGAACCGGCGGGCGGACATAATCGTTGAAGTCGGTCGCGGCGACAACGCCTTGCGGGCTCTCGATGGTGAAGGTCGCATGGCCGACGAAGGTGATACGCACCTCCTCCCGTCCCAGCGCCGCATAGCGGATCGGCGTGCCATCGGGAGTCATAGGCGCACGCGCCACCGGGCCGAGACACGCATCGGAGCCGGCCGCGAAAGCGCTTTGGGCTACCAGGAATATCAGGGCAGTGAGAACGAGACGTCGAAACATGGCGAGCCTCCCTCAGGGAGACGCAGGATCGCCAACCCGTTTCACGCCGTCAATGGCGGAACGCTCTCACATTTGCGCGATGGCGCCTGTCACATCTCGGTTGAATTGAGGCAGTCGGCGGAAAGCGTGAAGGTTCGCTTGCCGACCTTGACCTTGTTCGGCGCGACGATCGAACCGATTTCCGAATGGTAGCGGCTGTTGAGCTTGCAGATTTCGGAAGTGCCGACTTCCTTGCGGTCGAAGCCATCCGCGATGCGGAACTCGCCGACACGCTTGCCGCCGCTATAACCGACGATGACCTTGCAGCCCTGCACGTGCGGTGATTCCTCGGCCGCGAGCCGGCAGGTCGCGCTCTGGGCGAGCGCGCCGCTGCCGGGCGGGAAAATCACAGCGAGTGCCAAGCCCGCCAGCGGAGCTAATTTCATCATGATGCCTACCTCCCTGATGT
>DAORNC010000030.1:14800-15363 GCA_035440785.1 Rhabdaerophilum sp.
GCCGCGTGACCTCAGAAGGTCACCACCGAGCGGATCGACTTGCCTTCGTGCATCAGGTCGAAGGCGGTGTTGATCTCGTTAAGCGGCATTACATGGGTGATGAGATCGTCGATGTTGATCTTGCCCTCCATGTACCAGTCGACGATCTTCGGTACGTCCGTGCGGCCGCGTGCGCCGCCGAAGGCCGAACCCTTCCACACACGTCCGGTGACAAGCTGGAACGGCCGCGTCGAGATTTCCGTGCCTGAAGGCGCGACGCCGATGATGATGCTCTCGCCCCATCCGCGATGGCAGCATTCAAGTGCCTGACGCATGGTGTGGATATTGCCGATGCACTCGAACGAGAAATCCGCGCCGCCGCCGGTGAGATCGATGATCGCCTGCACCACCTTGTCACGGCCGACCTCGTCTGGATTGACGAAATGCGTCATGCCGAACTTGCGGGCCATCTCCGCTTTCGCCGGGTTGAGATCGACACCGATGATCTTGTCCGCACCGACCATCCGCGCGCCCTGAATGACATTGAGGCCGATGCCGCCGAGGCCGAAGACCACGACATTCGC
>DAORNC010000030.1:15414-15863 GCA_035440785.1 Rhabdaerophilum sp.
CACGCCGCAGCCGATGTAGCAAATCTTGTCGAACGGCGCGTCCTCGCGCACCTTCGCGACCGCGATTTCCGGCAGCACGGTGAAATTCGAGAAGGTCGAGCAGCCCATGTAGTGGAAAATCTCGCCCTTGTGTGGCACGCTTTCGCACGAGAACCGCGAGGTGCCGTCCGGCATCAGACCTTGCCCCTGCGTCGCGCGGATTGCGGTGCAGAGGTTCGATCGCTGCGAGAGGCAGGTTTTGCAGCCGCGGCATTCGGGCGTGTAAAGCGGGATCACATGGTCACCCGGCTTCACCGAGGTCACACCCGCGCCAACCTCGCGGACGATGCCGGCGCCCTCGTGGCCGAGAATCGCCGGGAACTTGCCTTCCGAATCGAGGCCCGAGAGCGTGTAGGCATCGGTGTGGCACACGCCCGTCGCCATGATCTCGACCAGCACTTCACCAGGCT
>DAORNC010000030.1:15879-19836 GCA_035440785.1 Rhabdaerophilum sp.
TGAAATCTCGATGGTTTCGATGGTCAGGGGCTTGTTTGCCTCCCAGGCGACGGCGGCGCGGGTCTTCATCGGCATTTCCTCGGCATGTAACTCTCGGCGATATTGGGCCGAAGGAGTCCACAAATTGCAAGGGGCGATCAGGCGGTGCTGGTCAATGGCCCCCGGGCCGTGATCTAACACGGATGTCGCTGAAATGGTTTGCCGATGAGCTTCGCCCTCAACCCCCGTCTCCTAACTGTTGAATCGCCCCCGATACCCGAGGCGCAAGGCTGGCGCGCGCAATATTCCGGTGCTCTCGGCTCGATGATCGATCTGTCGCAGGCGGTGCCGGGCACGCCGCCGCCGGAGGCCATGCTCGAACGGCTCGGGCGACATGGCGCGCTACGCGCCGATTCTCGGGGATGGCGTACTACGCGAGGCTTATTCCGCTGAGGTCTCGCGCTTCTATGGCGCAGCGATTCCGGTCTCTGCGACCGCGATCACGGCTGGCTGCAACGAGGCCTTCGTTACGGCGATGCTGGCGCTTGCCGGGGCAGGGGACAACGTGATTCTGCCGGTGCCGTGGTATTTCAACCACAAGATGACCTGCGACATGCTGGACGTCGAGGCGCGGCCGCTGCCATGCAGCGCCGAGGCCGGCTTCGTGCCGGATCTCGATCGGGCCGCCGCGCTGATCGACGCCCGTACCCGTGCGATCGTCCTGGTTTCGCCGAACAATCCCACCGGCGCGATCTATCCGCCCGACGTCATCGCCGGTTTTGCCCGGCTTTGCCGCGCGCGCGGCCTTGCACTGGTGCTCGACGAGACCTACCGCGATTTCCTGCCCGCCGGAACTGCGCCGCATGCGCTGTTCGAGGACGCGGACTGGGGCGACGTGCTGATCCAGCTCTATTCCTTCTCGAAGGCCCATGCGATTCCAGGCCATCGGCTCGGGGCTATGGTCGCGGCGCCGTCCGTGATCGCCGAGATCGCGAAGGTGCTCGACAGCGTGCAGATCTGTCCCGCGCGCCCGGCGCAAGCTGTCGTTGCTTGGGCCATCGAGGCGATGCGACCGTGGCGCGAAGCTCAGCGGATGGATTTGCAGCGCCGGGCCGAGGCTTGCCGCGCGGCTTTTGCCCCGCTCAACGGTTGGCGCCTGCATTCGATCGGCGCCTATTTCGCCTATGTGTCGCACCCGGACGCCGGAGAACGCGCGGCCCGCGACGTTGCCCGCGATCTCGCCGCCAAGCGTGGCGTGCTCGCACTTCCCGGCCCGTATTTCGGCCCCGGACAGGAGGATCATCTGCGGCTCGCTTTTGCCAATGTCGGTGTCGAGCGCATCGCCGAAGTCGGTGTGCGCCTGCGTCAGGCATAACGGGTCAATTGGCGGGAGCGTGCGGCAGTGCGCCAGGAGTGCCGGGGCGGGTGGGCGCCTTCTTGACAAAAAGCCCGGCCGCGATGGCGCGGGCTATGTATTCCGCGGTGCAGATCGAGCTTGCCTCGGAATTCTGCGCGAAGTCAAAACCTTCGGCCGTGTCGCGGTTCAGCTTCGAGAGCGCCTGTTCGGCATCGTAGCGGCGCAAGCGGATCACCTTCTCGCTTTCCGCGACATCCGTAATGATGTTGCGGATGCCAAGATAATAGGGGTCCTTCGCCAGCGAGGCGGCATAACGCAGGCCGACGAGGATGACATCGACCTTGTGGTCCTTCAGCCAGCGGATCTGGCCCGTCACGGTATTGCGGAACTCGTAGATCGGCACATGGGCGAGCGCGTCGGCCGTGCCGACCTGCCAGAGGACGAGGTCCGCCTTCGTCAGGGCGATTTCGGTCTTGATGCGGTTGGCGGCATCCGCCGCCAGTTCGCCGGAGACGCCACGATGGATGATGACCACATCGAGCGGCTTGAACGCCTTTTCGAGAATGCGCTCGACGATGGCATAATAGCCACCCCGGATAGGGCCTCGCATCGTCGCCGAGGTCGAGCCGATGGCGAGGATCACGATCTTCTTGCGGTCGCGCAGGGCTGCGGCGACGTTTGGTAAATAGGGATCCTGAACCTCGCTCGCGCCGGGACCGACGCATTCCTTGGGCACCGCAGCGATCTCGCCCTGCGTTTGCGCCGTGGTCGATGCGGGCAAGCCGAGAACCAGAAGCGCGAGTAGAGCCGGCAAGAGCTTCATGTGGCCGGCGCCCTTGCCCGGTCTTGCCATTCGGCGAGCCAGGCCGTCGCGAACAGGATCGCGATACCGGCAGCGACAAGGCCCGTGTCGATGACATAGCTGCCGCCAGTCTGGAACCGCACGACCTGACCGAGCAGGCTCAGAACCGAGCCGACACAGAACACTTCCAGCGAATTGCGTCCAAGCATCGATATCGGTTCCACGAGTCGTGGGCCAAGTTTCCGTATGTAACCATATGCCGCAGAAAATACGGCTACAAGAGCCAGGAACTGGAGCAATCTGATCGGCGTGACGAAAGTCTTGCCGACAATAAACAGTAACTTCGGCTCCGGCATCGAGATGGGATCGGGATAGATGTCGAAGATCACCATGATTGCCCCGCCGATGACGATCGGCAGTGCCATCCAGCGGATCGGTTGGATATGCCGCCGCACGAAGCCGCCGATGCCGGCGGGGCGTGCCATCACGAAGCCGAGCACGAACACAAGCTGCCAGCATAGCGGGTTGAAGAACCATTGACCTTCCGTCGGCCAGGTCGGGATCGTGATCGGTACGGAAAGCGCGACGAGATAGATTGCGATCGAGAGCGGCAACAGCAGTTGCGGCAAATAGCGGTCGATTGCCGCCACGAGCGGAGCGAAGATCATCAGCACGACATAGAGCGGCAGGATGTCGAAATAGCCGAGTTGGTGGCTCAGCAACGCCATGCCGATATGCGTGTTGACGGGATCGAAGAACACCGCCGCCGCGTTGTGCCATTCGAGGAGGAGCGGGTTGTCGAACACGATGGAGGCCGAGGCGAGGATCGCGATGGCGATCATTCCGATCATCATGTGCGCGGCATAGAGCGTGATGGCACGGCCACCGAGACGGAAAGCGATCTGCGGCATCGGCCGGGGTCGGTCATCGCGACCGACAATCAGGCGCAGCGACCATCCGGCGAGGAAAACGAACAGTTCGGCCGAATCCGAGATCGAAAAGTTCTTGCTGGTGAACCGGTCGAACACGATTCCCGGAATGTGATTGATGAAAATCGTGATGAGGGCGAAGCCACGCCAGAAATCGATCGCATTGGCTTCGCGTTTCATGCTGACTTCGCCTGCCTGCCGGCCCCGTGGAACACTGGGGCGTTCCGCCCCAAGATTCGGCCGACATTAGGGCGAGACACGCCGGAAGACGAGAGGCAGGCACGAAATCCTGGCTCCGCGACCGGAACGCATCATCGGTGGGGCTCAACGGCAGGAGCAGGATTTTCCTGGCTGCATGTTGTTCTTCTTGGCGAAGTTTTCGGCATCCGAGCGGTAGCTGAAGGTCCGGAAGGAGCAATAGCTCGATCCGAACGCGATCTTGAGCTGCCGTTCGTCGCGCGAATCGATGTCGTATTTCCCGTGTTTGCAAATGATGCTGTAGGCGAAGGCCGGCGAGGCGGCCAATGTGGCGAAGGCAGCGGCGGCAATCGCGCCGGTACGGATTTTCGAGCGGACGGACATCTGGATCTCCTGTGGCCGATCATGCCGGCCGTGTGACGGTGCTTTCGGTTCATCCTGTGCGGGTGGGCACATCGCCGATCGGGCTGAAGGCGTTCAGTGGCGGCAATGATCGACCGTTCCGAAGAGGACCGGGGCCCTTTCCCGAGCCCCGCTCCTTTCGATCAGGCACGCGTGTGTCCGCGATGTGCGCTGGCGCACCGTCGCACCTCACAGGAATGCCTGTGCCAGCTGCCAGGCGACCCCGGAAAGAACCGCGCCGACGACCGCAAAGCCGACGATGATGACGAGCTCGATCGCCAGCAGCACGA
>DAORNC010000030.1:19846-21341 GCA_035440785.1 Rhabdaerophilum sp.
CGCAAAGCCGATATACAGCCCGAACACAGGTGGCCGTGCGACCGACCAGACGGCGATGGCGGCGGGAATGGAGGTGATGCCGCCCCCGATCAGGAAGGCCATTGCCGCGCCGGGCGCCATGCCCTGGCCCATCAATTCACGCATCAGAGGCAGGGCAGCCGTCCCGTTGAGGTAGGCGGGAATGCCGATGGCCGTCGCGGCGAGAATCGGGGTGAGACCTTCCCCGCCGAGCCAGCGGGCAATCAGCCCGGTCGGCATCCACGCGGACATGAGGCTCTCGATGAGGAAGGCCAAGATCAGCATCTTGCCGAGGAAGAACGTATTCTTGCGGGCGGCGATGAACGCCTTCTCCCGCCTCGCCGGTTCGTGCCAAAACGCCCAGACGACCTCCTTCGGGTTGCGGATGCGGCTGCCCCCGCAGCCACCGTTGCCCGCGCGATCTCGCAACGGAGCAGCGAGCGCGCCGGCCCGCGTGAAGGCGAAGGTGCCGAACCCGCCCAGCAGCCCCACGCCAATCGCGGCAAGTGTCTTCGCCAGGGCGAAAGGCAGGCCCAGCACGGAACTCGTGAGAATGAACTGCGCGGGGTCCATCAACGGCGATGCCAGCCAGAAGGCCATCACCGCAGGAAGGGGAACGCCGATCGCCAGCAACGCGGCGATCAGGGGGATGACGCCGCAGGAACAAAAGGGCGAAAGCGCCCCCATCAGTGCGGCGAGGACGATCATGGGTGTCGTGCGACCCACGAAGGCCCGTGCGATCAGGTTGTCCGCCCCGGAGGCGGTCGTATAGGCCAGCACTGCGATCGAAATGGCGAAGAGGGGCGCAACCGAAAGAGTGGCGCGCAGCACAAACGCGGCGCTGGCCCAGGCCTGCTGAGGCGACAGGGCGATCAGAACCGCGAAGGTCAAGGCGACAGCAAGCCAGACCGGATCAGGCTTCGGCCAATTTCTGGCCGGTGTTGCAGGCGTCGAGGCACATTCAGACATTCTATTCTCCTAGTTTTATCGAAATAACAGGCAAAAAAGAGAGCCCGGAATGGCCGGGCGCTTTCATGCCTGATGGGAGTTGGGCCCGGGTAAGGTCAAAGCATCCGCGCAACATTGATCGACCAGTGAATCAACCAGATTGCGCATCATTGGGTAATTGGCGCGGCAGATCAGCACCGTGGATTGCCGTTCCTGGGTGACGAGGCCGACAATCACCAGCTTCTGCAGGTGATGCGTGAGAGTCGAGGCGGCAATGCCGAGCTTCTCCTGAAGCTTGCCGACCGGCAATCCGGGACTGCCGGCTTTCACGAGAAGACGGAATACCTTCAGCCGAGTCGGATTGCCGAGGGCTTCAAGGCGGGCGGCGATATCGTCTATGTTCATATTTCTAGAATAATAGAAATATAGATCTTGTCAACTACCGCGCGACCCCGGCCTTTCCAGGAGGAAAGAAACGGCCCTGCCGGTTGGATATCGTCCGTGATTTCGCGGCACAGATCGCGTTCCG
>DAORNC010000030.1:21357-22215 GCA_035440785.1 Rhabdaerophilum sp.
CGGCCGCAAGCGTGGTGGGAGGGGGCGAGAAAGATGGGGCGGAAAGATGGTCGGAGTGGCGGGATTCGAACCCACGACCCCTAGTCCCCCAGACTAGTGCGCTAACCAGGCTGCGCTACACTCCGACGTGGACGGGCTTATAGGTGCTGGCGGCGGGGCTTGCAATCTCTTTCCGGTGCCCGGCGTACGGTTGATGAGCGATACATTGACCGGTTTCTTTATCAATTTCCTCTAGGGCGGGAAGAGTGATGGACGGACTGACGGGTCAGATGCGCATTCTCCTCGTTCTCGATACCGCGTTCGTGAATGGCGGGCAGGCCAAGGTGGCGATCGATTCCGCGCTCGGCCTCAAGGCGCGCGGGCATGAGCCGGAGATCTTTGCCGCGGTCGGGCCGGTCGCGGCGGAACTTCAGACGGCCGGTATCCCTGTCCATTGCCTCGACCAGAGCGAACTCGTGAAGGATGGATCGGTGCTGAAGGCCGCCTGGCGCGGCATCGACAACCGGGAAGCAGCCGCCGCGCTTGAAGATGTTCTCGCGCGCCTTCCGCGCAGGGAGAGCATTGTCCATGTCCACGGCTGGGCGAAGGCGCTTTCCTCCGCAATCGCCGGGCCTATCGTGCGCTCGGGTCTGCCAAGTCTCTATACGATGCACGAGTATTTCCTGCTGTGCCCGAACGGCGGGTTCTACAACTATCAGAAGCATGCGCATTGCCCGCTGGAACCGCTGTCGATGCGCTGCATCACGACCCATTGTGATTCGCGTTCTTACCTGCACAAGGCGTGGCGCGTCGCCCGAACGGCGGCGATGAAGCACGTCCACCATCTGCCGGAGGCCATGCGGGATATTGCCTATTTTC
>DAORNC010000030.1:22247-25419 GCA_035440785.1 Rhabdaerophilum sp.
ACTTGCCGGAAGGAGTGCGCCTCCACGAGGTTGCCAACCCGGTCGAGGTCGAGGATCTCGGCCCGAAGCCGGATGCCGCGAGCGGCGAGATCATCTTTCTCGGCCGGATTTCGATGGAGAAGGGCGTCTTCGTTTATGCAGAAGCCGCGCGGCGTGCCGGGATCGTGCCGGTTTTCGTGGGCGACGGGCCGCTCGCGGGAGAACTCGGCAGGCGCTACCCCGAAGCGCGGTTGCTTGGTTGGCATGATGCCACCGGTGTCCGCAGGCGGCTGCGCGAGGCACGCGCGCTGGTGTTCCCCTCGCTCTGGTATGAGGGGCAACCGCTGACGGTGCTGGAAGCTCTTGGCCTCGGAACGCCCGTCATTGCAGCCGACCGATGCGCAGGCAGGGAGAGCGTGATAGACGGCGAGACCGGGCTGTGGTTCCAGCAGGCGGACCCTGATGATCTCGCCCGCGCGCTGCGCGAGATGATGGACGACGGGACCGTTCGCCGGATGTCGGAAGCCGCCTATCGCCGGTACTGGGCCGATCCGTTCTCGATCGAGCGTCATTGCCGCCGGCTGGAAGAGGTTTACGGTGAGCTTCTCGCTCGCCCCTGATTTATTCCGCCGGCTGGAGGTTGCGCGGTGGCATCCGCGCCGCCTGTTCGGCTTGCGCGCGATAGGCATGATGCGCGTAGGCGCGATATTCGCCGATGAAGCGGCGGGAGATCGCGGCGAGACCCCAGCACAGCCCGTAGATCATGAACAGGTGCCGCCAGCGGTCGGTATCGATCTGGAAATTCTGTACGAGGTGCGGCACCAGCCCGGCGAATATCACGACTGCATGCGCCTGAAACGGCGTCTTCATGAAGAGGGTCTTCCACGCGATCACGGTTGTCGAGACAATGAAGGCGAGAAAGGTGATGCCGCCGAGCCAGCCGTAAGATGAGAACGCCATCATGTAGGTGTTGTGCGGGTTCTCCGGGAAATAGAGCCAGTGCCGGTTCGGCCCGTAGCCGAAAGGCAGGGTAAGAAGTTCGGGTAGCGCGCGCAGCTGGTTGCCGAAACGCCCGGATGGCCCGGAATCGTAATCCTTCTGCAAGGTGAAGCGATCGGCGAAGACCTGCGCGATGCTGTCGACCGAGAGAAGCGCGGCGAGGCCGATAGCAGCCGCTGCGAAGCCGACGAGCGCAAGGAGGGTGATCTTCGCCCGCATTGCATCGCGTGGCGCGGTGATGAACATCAGCCAGACGAGAACCATCGTGCCGATCACCATCGCACCCCATGACCCGCGCGAATAAGTAAGGAACAGCGCGAGCAGGATCGGTGCTGCAAGCGCCAAACGCAGGAGGCGCAGCCGCTCGTATCGCAGGAAATCATGGATTAGGTAGAGCGCCGGCAGCACAAGGAAGGAGCCGAGAACGTTCGGATCGCGGAAAGTGCCGGAAACGCGGCCCTCGTGCATCGTGAAATAGGCACCAAGCCCGCCGATATTGCGCCAGCCGATGATGCCGGCGAGGGACGCCGCGACCGCGCCGAGGATCAGCCCCCATTTGATCGCCTCAAGGCGTGGCAGTGCGTTCTGGTTCATCGTCAGGCAGAAGAAAACCGCTGTTGTTGCCACGAAACACGTGCCGATCATGAATTCACGGCTGTCCGCGAAATCGAGATGCGGCTGAAGCGCGATCAATCCACCGATGTTGAACACGATCAGGAACAGGATCAGCGGCATGTTCTGCCGGTCGATGCGCAGGCCCAGCAGGGTGAACAGGCCGATCGCCGCAAGGCTGGTGACGTTGTAGGCGATATCGAAGACGACGAAGGCGCCGGTAAACACCATCAGCGCGAGCACGAACAGCAGCAACGGCTCGCCACTGTGCGGCGGTATCAACAACCCGGAAGGGAAGGGGGCGTAACGGGCCCAGGCCGGGCGGGGGATCGGGCCGGAATGACGCAAGGACATACTCGCAACGCGGAATGCATCCGGCAGACCGGACGCCTTGAGTTTAGGCGAGGCATCTCAAGAACGGGTTAAGGGCGACCGGCGCATTCACGTGCGGCGGCTGGCGATGGCATCGCGATAGGCGGTCTCTATCGTCTCGATCATCAACGGTACGTTGAAACGGGTCTTGATCTCATCAGACCGGATAACCGCTTCGGCCTTGATCTCGTCGCAGGCTCGGGAAAGGGCGTCGCGCATCGCACCGGCCAGCGCGGCCGGTTCGTTGGGCTGGATGAGGTATCGATAGTCGCCCGGGAGGATCTCGGGGATACCGCCGACGTTGGTCGAAATGAGCGGCAGTTTTCCGGCCACGGCTTCGAGCACGATGTAGGGCAATGATTCGAAGCGGGAGGGCACGACCATGACCTTGCCCATCTTGAAAGCCTGCGCGGCCGGCGTCACCCCGAACCAGCGGAACTGCTCCTCGATGCCGCGCTCGGCGATCAGCCCGCGGATTCTGCCCTCGGAGGGGCCGGAGCCGGCCATCGTGATCGTCGGGTGGCGCCCTTCGCTTGCAAGGATGAACAGCGCCTCGACGAGGGTATCGATGCCTTTCGCCTCGCGGAATTCGCCGACGTAGAGGAAGTCGGTCGCATCCGGGTTCGGCTCGACATTCGCGAACTCGTACTCGTAAAGCCCGTTCAGCGCGATGGTTGTCGGTCGGTTTGAGACGCAGACGAATTCGTAGTAGCGGTCGCGGATGAATTGGCTCTCGAACAGGAACAGATCCGTTCCATGCTCCAGCAGCCGCTCGATCAACATGAAACCGCGATGCGCGAGCGAACCCGGGTAGTAGTTCAGCGAGCCGCCATGCGGCGTATAGCAGCGGATCGGGCCGGAAATCGGCGTCAACACACCGGCGAGTCGGGCGTAGAGCCCCCCCTTCGCGCCCTGTCCGTGCACGACGTCGATACCGTGCTCCCGGACCAGCGCCCTGACCTTGAGGATCGCCGGAATATCCGTGACATGCGGGTTGCGGTGCATCGGCATCCGGTGGATGCCGAGCTTCATCTTCGGACCGAGTTCGGCGAGCAGCGCCTCGCCGCGCGTGCCGCCCGTCTGGCTGTCGCATAGGATGCCGATCTCGTGGCCCCGCGCGCTCATCGCGCTCACAACGTCATAGACGTTGCGAAAAAGGCCGCCGACCGGCGCGCGGAACACGTAGAGGATGCGCATAGGGCTCGCGGCG
>DAORNC010000030.1:25532-27130 GCA_035440785.1 Rhabdaerophilum sp.
GGTGAGCTCGGCATAGCTCCGGTTGGCCCGCGGCCCATCCCCGCCGGCAATGGCCACTGCCGTCTGCACCGTCATGTTGTTGACGAACGGAAACTGGCCGGAGGAATTCACCTCGCCGAGCACGAAGAACGGGCGGTAGGTCTCGACCTCGACCGAGACCTTCGGCTCGCGCAGGTAACCCTCGCGCAGACGGCCTTCGATCTGGCGGGCGAGGCTCTGCGTCGTATGACCCTGCGCTGCGACGATGCCGATCAACGGCATCGCGATCCGGCCGGAGCCATCGACGGCATAGGAATTCGAAAGGCTGTCCTGCCCGAAAACGATGATGCGCAGGCGGTCACCGCCCGCGAGAGTATAGGGTTGGTTAGGGTCGGTCGCGAGATATTCCGGCGCAAGGCGCGGCGTCATCGCGCAGGCCGAGACCGCAAGGCTCAGCATCACGGCAATGAGGGCTTTCGTCGGGCGCATCGGGAAACATGAACTCCGGGATTTTCTTCCATCCGCACATTGCCCGCTTATGGTTAATGATTGCTCAATGGCGCGTCTCTTAACCCGAAAGAAACCATGTTCGTTCAGATTCCGGCTCTGGTAGAGAGGGAGAAATCCGGATGGACGCCGAAACGACAGCCCCGGTGCGGACGCAGGCAGCGCCCGCAGCGACGCATGAGAGCGTCGGCTCGGTCGCGTCCGCGCTCTGGCGCAGGAAGTTCTGGATCATCGTTCCGACGTTGTTCGCGCTGCTGGCTTCCCTCGCGGTGGTCAACATCCTCACGCCGCGCTATACCGGCGAGGCGCGTGTCCTGCTTGAAAACCGCGAAACCTTCTATTCCCGCGCCGATCGCGATACCGGTCTCAATTCATCGGCGATCGACCCCGAGGCTGTCGCCAGCCAGGTCCAGAACGTGATGTCAAAGGATCTCGCGCTGAAGATCATCCGCGAGATGGAGCTGCACAAGCGCGCCGAATACGATCCCGTGCAGAAGGGGCTCGGTATCAGCGGGCAGATTCTCGTCATGCTCGGTCTGCAGAAAGACCCGCGCACCATCCCGCAGGAAGAGCGCGTGCTGGAGATGTATTACAAGCGTCTCCTCGTCTATCCGCTTGGCAAAAGCCGCGTCATGGCCATCGAATTCCAGTCGGAGGATCCGAAGGTCGCCGCCGATGTCGCCAACCGCATCGCCGAGGAATATCTCACGCGCGAGGAAGGCGCCAAGAACCAGACCAGCCGCGTGACGTCCGAGTGGCTCGACAAGGCCATCGCCCCGCTCATGAAGAAGGTGCAGGAGGCCGAGGCCAAGGTCGAGGCCTTCCGTGCCTCCAAGGGGCTCTTCGTCAGTTCGAACAACACCACTATTTCCACCCAGCAGCTCTCCGAGCTCAACACCCAGTTCTCGCTCGTGCGTTCGCAGCAGGCGGATTTGCAGGCCCGTGCCAAGGTAATCCGCGAGGCGCTGCGGCTTGGACGAATTTTCGAGACCTCCGAGGTCATCAACAACGAACTGGTCCGTCGCCTCCTAGAACAGCGCGCCCAGCTGAAAGCGCAGATCGCATTCGAGGAGCGCACGCTTCTTCCCGGTCATCCGCGTATGAAGGAACTG
>DAORNC010000031.1:0-9185 GCA_035440785.1 Rhabdaerophilum sp.
CTTGCCGATCTTCGTGCCGACATCGATCGCGGTCAGCAGTGCGTCCGTCGCGGTTTTCTCCGCGCGGACGACCTCCAGCAGTTTCATCACGTTGGCGGGGGAGAAGAAGTGCATTCCGAGCACGTCGCCGGGTCGGTTGGTGGCTGTGGCGATCTCGTTGATGTCGAGCGAAGAGGTGTTGGTCGCGAGCACCGTGCCGGGCTTCGTCAACCGGTCGAGATCGGCGAAGATGCGCTTCTTCAGCGCCATGTCCTCGAACACCGCCTCGATCACGAGATCCGCCGCCGCGACCGACGCAAAATCCGACGAGCCCGCGATGAGGGCGAGCGCGGCTTCGACCGCCTCGTTGGTCATGGAGCCACGCTTGGCGCTCGCCCGGTAATTCCCCTCGACGATGCCAAGCCCGCGCTGGAGCGCCTCGGGATTGGGATCGACGATCGTCACCGGAATGCCGGCAGAAGCAAAGCACATCGCTATGCCGCCACCCATCGTTCCCGCACCGAGCACCGCGACGCGCTTGACGGCGCGCGGCTTCAACTCCTTGCCGATGCCGCACACCTTGAGCGCCGCCCGTTCGGCGAAGAAGAGGTGACGCTGCGCTTTCGATTGCTCGCCATCGCGCAGGCGGACGAAAATCTCGCGCTCGCGCTTCAGGCCTTCCGTGAACGGCAGGGTCAGCGTGTTGCGCAGCGCTTCAAGACAGCCTGTGGGAGCATCGAGGCCGCGCGCACGCTTCAGAAGCGCTGCCGCCTCAGTCTCGAAGGCAGCCGGATCAGCCCTGTCTGCCGCGAGCGCCCCCTCCTCGCGCGAAAGACGGCGCAAGGGCTGTTTCGCAGCGGCCATCGCGGTTGCATGCGCGATCGCGCCGGCAAGCAGATCCCCTTCGACAATCGCATCGATGATGCCGAGTGTCTTCGCTTCCGCCGCATCGACAGGATCGCCGGAGAGGATGAGGCGCACGGACCTCACAAGGCCGATAAGGCGCGGCAAGCGCTGTGTGCCACCAGCACCGGGGATCAGTCCCAGCTTCACCTCCGGCAGCGCGAAGCGTGCGTCGGGCGCGGCAACGCGGGCATGGGTGCCGAGCGCGATCTCGAAGCCGCCGCCGAACGCGACGCCGCGGATAGCCGCGACGACAGGCTTCTCCACCGCCTCGATCGCGCCGATGAGGTCGGGCAGCAGCGGCGCGAGCGGCGGCGTTCCGAATTCACGGATTTCCGCACCGGCACAGAAGGTGCGCCCTGCCCCAGCAATGACGATAGCCTCGACATCGTCCTCCTCCGCCGCTGCCTGCAGCGCCTGCAACAGACCGGCGCGGACAGCGTTCGACAGCGCATTCACGGGCGGGTTGTTGATCTCGATGATCGCGACCTCGCCCTCGCGCCGCACGGCAATCTCATCGCCCACGCCCATCTCCCTTATGCATTTCGTATTGCAGAATTTATTTCTGCAATTAATTCTGAAGCTAAGAAGTGCAGAATGACGAGTCAAGCACCCAGACGCATCGCGAAAGCCGAATCCGCATGAACGACGATCTTGCCTCGCCCGAACCGCCCTACCCGTTCCAACGCCTGCTGGGCTACGCGATCACGGAATGGTCGGTCGACCATGCGCGCGCCGAGTTGGATCTCGGCCCGCAGCACGCCAATCGTCACGGCATCCCGCACGGCGGTATCTATGGCGTCCTGCTCGACACGGTGGCGGGTTTCGCGGGCTGCTGGCGGCCGGACGCGGAGCCGCCGGTCTACGCGATGACGCTGTCGCTCACGATCAACTTCGTTGGATTGCCGCGCGGGCGGAAACTTGTTGCGACCGGCCGCCGGATCGGCGGCGGCCGCAACCTGTTTTTCGCGGAAGCCGAAATCCGCGACGAGCTTGGAACGCTCGTTGCCACGGCCAGCGGCACGCACCGTTATCGGCAGGGTAAAGGCAACCCGGTCGGCAGCGCCGGTTCAGGTCAACCGTAAATGCCGCCTGCGGTCGCCACGTTGCGGACGAGTTCGACAAGGCGCGGGCCCAGATCCTTCTCGAGCCGCTCCTTCGAGAGAAGGTAGGAGGGCCCGCCGCAGTTGAAGGCGAGCACCGGCATGTCCTGGTGCGGCATCCTGAAGGGCACGGCCACCGAATGCACCTGAGCATGCCATTCGCCGACATTGATGCAGAAGCCGCGCTCGGCGATTTCCTGCGCTGCTCGCTGGATACCGGCCTCGATCACCGGCCAGCGATCGGGCCCGGCCTTGTCCGCGAGACGTGGCAGCAGTTCCGCGCGCTCCGCGTCGGATATCGCGGCGAGATAGGCCCAGCCCATGCTCGAGCGCGAGAGCGAAATGCGCGAGCCGACATTGAGCTGGAGCGAGACCATGCCGGCGGAGCGGGCGCAAGCGATATAGATCATCGCGAGATCATCGCGCCCGCCGAGCGAGACGAGCGATCCGTCGCCCGCGAGATTGGCGAGCGCCTGCATGTAGGGCATCGCGGTTTCGCGGATCTTCAGCCCAGACAGGCATGCATAACCGAGGCCGAGGACGCGAACACCCATGCGGTAACGCCCGGTCTCCTCAAGGTAGACGAGGTAGCCGAGTTTCGAAAGTGTATAAGTGAGGCGCGAGACGGTCGCCTTCGGCAACCGGGTACGATCGGCGAGTTCCTGGTTGCCGAGCGCCTCGTCGGTGGGGCGAAAGCAGCGGAGAATGTCGAGCCCGCGCTGTAGAGCGACGACGAACTGGCGGTCGCCGCCCGCAAGATCATCGTCATCCCTGACAGCGCTGTCGTCCGTGACGTTCTGGCTTCTCTTGCGCACGCGGTCTGTCCCTCTCGCCCGGCGACGGAACCGTCGCGCATTCGGCAATCGGTGCAAGCTGCCAGTTTACACCTGATCCGGTCAAGGGACGCAGAATTGAGTTCTGCAAATGCGCTGTGCGTTCCCGCCTCACTGTCCGAGATAGAGCCGCGCCGCCCGATCATCCGCGAGCAAGGCCTGCGCCGGCCCTTCCATCGCCACTTTGCCGCCGTCGAGGATCACGCCGCGATGGGCATCTCGCACCAGCGGGCATCGGCCCGCACCAGGCGGCAGACGTCGAAGCCGCTCAGCCCGGGCATCATCAGGTCGAGCAGCACGAGGTCGGGCGACTCGCGGTTGAGCGCCTCCAGGCAGGCGGCCGGCTCGTCCAGCACCACCACCGGCGGCCGGGTCATCAACGCCCGCGCGAAGGCGAGCTGCTGCCGCTCACCGCCTGAAAGGCTGCCGGCGCGCGATTTCCGCCGTTCGGCGAGCGCGGGAAAGGTTGCCAACATGGCTTCGATACGCGCCGCGCGATCGTGAACGCCTTCCACCACGGCAAGGTTTTCGACAATCGTCAGCGAGGGAAATACATTGGCGACCTGCGGTACATACCCCAGACCGGAGCGCGCACGCCGTTCGGCCGGAAGATGCGTGATGTCTTCGTTCGCAAGGCAGACCCTGCCCGAGACACGCGGGAGCAACCCGGCGACCGCCTTGGCGAGCGTCGATTTCCCGGCCCCGTTGGTGCCGGCGACGACGAGAATCTCCGCCGCACCCAGTTCGAGGCTGACGCCGTTGAGGATATCGACCTCGGAATAGCCCCCGTGGAGGTTTTCGACCGTGAGCGCCCTCATGTCGTGCCCCCCAAATAGGCTTCGCGCACGAGTGGATCAGCCAGAACGTCAGCCGGCGGGCCGGAAGCGATGATCCGCCCACGGTCCATCACGTAGAGCATCGGCACGAGCCGGGCGAGCGCGCCGAGATCGTGCTCGATGATGAGGAAGGCGATGCCGCGCGCGTTCAACTCCTTGATCCGCGCCGAAAGCTCCTCGATCAGCACCGGATTGACGCCCGCGAAGGGCTCGTCCAGCAGGATGAGCGTCGCGCCGGTCATCAGCGCGCGCCCGAGTTCGACGAGCTTCTTCTGCCCGCCCGAGAGCTTGCCGGCCGGCGTATCCGCCACCGCGCCAAGGCGGAGGAAGGTGATCGTTTCCTCAACGCGGGCCGCGAGCGCCTTCTCCTCGGCAGCGACCCTGCCGGGGCGGAAAAAGACATTGATGAGCGCATCTCCCGCCTGCCCCGGCGCTGCGGCCATGAGGTTCTCGCGCACGGTGAGATGCGTGTATTCGCGCGGTACCTGAAAGGTTCGCACCATGCCGGCCTGCGCGCGTGCCTGCGGCGACAACGAGCCAATTGCCCGATCATCGAGCCGGACAGAACCACCCTCGCCCTCGATGAAGCCTGTCACGAGCGAAAAGAAAGTTGATTTCCCGGCACCGTTCGGCCCGATCAGACCAACCATGCCGCCGGGACCGACAGCGAGGGTCGCGCCATCGACAACAATCTGGCCGCCATAGGCCTTGGAGATATTTTCGACGAGCAGCGTCATTTGCGGGTGAAATCCCCCATCAGGCCCGTGGGGCGGTAGAGCGTGAACAGCACCAGCGCGAGCCCGACCACGCCGAGACGGACGCTCGCCATCTCGACTTCGGAAATGAACGGCAGGATATCGCGCAGGAAGCGCGACCCCTCAAGGAACAGCATCAGGATGAAAGTGCCGGCCAGCGCGCCAGAAATGCGGCCGACGCCACCCATGATGATCGCCATCCAGATCTGGAAGGTCACCAGTGGGACGAACTGATCCGGCGAGATATAGCCGATGTAATGGGCATAGAACGCGCCGGCGACACCCGCGAGCGCGGCGCCGAGCATCAGCACCTGGATCTTGAACGCGGCAGGGTCCTTGCCGAGCGCCTTGACCGCCTCCTCGTTGTCGCGGATCGCCTCGATGGTGCGGCCGAAAGGCGAGGTCACGATCCGGCGCATCGCCGCAATCGCCAGCAGATTGACCGCCACGAGCACCGCCAGCACGGCGAGGCTGTTGGGCAGACCCGTCGCCAGCCCGCCGAAAAGTTTCGGGATACCGGTGATCCCCTGCACGCCGCTGGTCAACCATTTCTCGCTGGTGACGACGAGGCGCACGACCTCGGAGAATCCCAGAGAGACGATGGCGAAATAGTCCTCGCGCAGCTTGAGGCTGATGAGCCCCATCGGCCAGGCGGCGAGCATCGCCAGCGCCGCAGCGGCGAGAAAGGAGAACAGTGGCGGCCAGCCTTTTTCGGCCAGCAGCGCCGCGGTGTAAGCGCCGACACAGAAAAACCCGACATGGCCGAAATTGATGATACCGGTGAGCCCGTATTGCAGATTCAGGCCCAGCGCGAGCAGCACATAAATCGAGGCGATAATAGCGATGGCGACGAGATAGGCTTCCATCAGCGTGCTCCCGCCACGGTTCCGAAAAGCCCTTTGGGGCGGAAAAGCAGCACCGCCAACAGCACCGCGAACGACAAGGCGATCTTGTAGGTAAAGCCGACGAAGGGCGTTGCCACCTCCTGCACGATGCCGAGGATCACGCCCGCGATCACCGCACCCACGGGATGGCCGATGCCGCCGAAGATCGCCGCCGCAAAGGCCGGCAGCAGGAGATCCCAGCCCATTTCGGGGGTCACCACGGTCTTGATCCCGACGAGAACGCCGGCGATTCCCGCGACCGCGCCGGAGAGCAGCCACAGCGCGACCATGATCCGGCGCGGGGAAATTCCGGAGACGCGCGCAAGCGAGGGATCATCCGCGACGGCGCGCATCCGTCGGCCGATGGGCGTCGCGTGAAGGATGAGAAATACCGCCAGCAGGGTCGCGAGGGCGGCGAGCGAAATCTTGAGATCGGTGGGGTGAAGGCGGATATCGAGAACACGCCAAGGGCGAGCCAGCGGCAGGTCGAAAACCTTTTGCTGGTGGCCGAAGATCACCCCCATCGCCGCGCGGACCACGAAAGCGACGCCAATGGAGGCGAGTAGCGAGGCAACCGGCGGACGCGACGCGAGCTTCTGGAAGACGAGGAAATAGCAGGCGAGCGACACGACCGCCGCGACCGCAAGCCCGAACAGGCCGCCCAGCAGCAAAGTGCCGCTGGCAGAAGCTCCCGCAAGCGCTGCGAAAGCGCCAAGGCTCATCACATCGCCGGTCGCGGCGTTCGGGAAGCGCGCGACGCCGAAGACCAGCGTGATTGACAACGCCGCCAACCCGATGACGAGGCCGGAGACGATGCCGTTAAGCGCAAGTTCGATAAAGGGAATCACGGATACCTGCCGGATTGGCTCGGCGACCGAGCCGGGGGAAGGAGTGTCAGATCTTCACGAGATACTTGCGCTTGATCTCGCCCTTCTCGACGCGGCTCACCGAGAAGTCCGGCGTCACATCACCGAACTCGTCGAAATCGAGCACCGAGGAAGCGCCTTCGTAGTTGATCTTGCCCTTCTTGAGCGCTTCCTTGCCTTCCGCGAAGGTCGAGACCTTGGCGCCGTCCGGATTGGCAACCTCGCGGATCTTCTTGTTGATCGCGGCAATGTCGGCATTCGGGCCGGCAGCTTCCATCGCCAGCGCCAGCGTCACCACCATGTCCCATGTCATCGCGGCATAGACATTGGAGAGCCCCGGCTGGTTCATCGCCTTCTTGTAGGCGGCGTCATAAGCCGCAAAGGCGGGCGAGCCTTCGTTCGAGATCGAGTCGACCGCGAAAAGCCCTTCCGCGGCTTCATTGCCGATGGCCTTCACGAGCTGCGGGTTTGCGGCCCAGGCCGGTATCACCCACTTGGTCGCCTCGCCCGTCTGGAACCATTCGCGCAGGATGATGGTGGTATCGCCAAGATAGGAGCCGGTGACGATCACGTCCGGCTTCTCGGCGAGCACCTTCTGAAGTTCGGCGCGGTAGCTCGTCTGGTTCGGCTCGTAGACCACATTGGCGACGACCTTGCCGCCCTTCTTTTCCCACGCCTTCTTGAAGCCTTCGGTGTTGCCGATGCCGGAGGCGTTGTTGAACGCCATTGTCGCCGGGCGCTTGAAGCCTTCCTTTTCGCAGAGTTCCGCGAAGGCGCGGCCGAAGCGGTCGTTCGTCGCCTGGAAACGATAGGAGAGCCCCTTGGCATTGGCCGGCGGCACCGAGAGCGCGGGCGCGCCGGAGGTGTTCATCAGGAAGATATTGGCGTCGTTGGTGAGCGGGATCACGGCGAGCGAGATACCGGAAGACCAAGTGCCAACAACGGCCTGCACCTTGTTGACCTCGATCAGCTTCTTGGCGGCAAGCACAGCCGCCTGCGGCGTCGTCTGCGTGTCCTCGGCGAAGACCTCGAATTTCCTCCCGCCGGCACCGCCTGCCGCGTTCACCATCTCGGCTGCGGCAAGGATCATTTTCTGCATGCCCGAACCGTAGGGCGAGCCCGCGCCCGTCACCGGGTTCAGCGCGCCGATGCGGAAGGTGGTCCCTTGCGCGAAGGCCTGTCCACCAAGCGCAGGGGCAAGCGCCGCGGCCGCGAGCGATTGGAGGGTCGTACGACGGGTAAGGTTCATGTTGGTTCTCCCTTTGGAATTGGCATTCGAAGGCACGAAGCGGGAAGGGTTCAGCCCAATCCCTTGCGTTTCACGATGCGGCCGGAGCGCAGGATGAGCGGCATGTGCCGCCCCTGCCCCGTCAGCAGGGAAAGGTCTTTCAGCGGATCGCCGTCGATAACGATGAGGTCGGCGAAAGCGTCGGGGGCGACAACACCGATCTTGCCGGTCATGCGGCAGAGTTCAGCGGCGACATGGGTCGCGCTGGCGATCACCTCGCGTGCGCTCAACACCTCGCGGCGCAGGATGAACTCATGCGATTGGTGGCGGTGCATCGCGCCGAGAAGATCGGTGCCATAGGCCATTTTCAGGCCAGCCTGTTTCATGACGTCGAGCGATTGCAGGCCGCGGAGGCGGACGGAATCGATCTTGGCGACAGAATCCGTCGGGAAGCCGAGGCTCGCGCCCTCCGATGCAAGTTTGTCGTAGGTGACAAGGGTCGGCACCGCGAATGCACCCGCCTTGGCGGCCAGTTTAGCGGTTTCGCTCTCGATCAGGTTGCAATGTTCGAGCGAATGGACACCACACTCCACCGCACGGCGGATCGCCTCGTCGGTGTAGAGATGCGCCGAGACATATGTCCCCGCATTCCGCGCCTCCTCGACGATGGCGATGATCTCGTCTCGCGCGAAGCCGAGGAAGTGAATCGGGTCCGTTGGCGAGGCGACACCGCCGTTGGCCATGATCTTGATGAAATCGGCCCCGCCCTTGATCTCCTCGCGCGTAGCGCGGCGGCATTCGTCGATGCCGTCGCAGATCCGGCCGAGCGCGCCAAGACGAAACCCGGTTTTCGCCGTGGGGCGATCATCGAAGCGGCCGCGGAAATCGCAATGCCCGCCGGTCTGGCTCAGGGCCTTGCCGGACATGACGATCCGCGGCATCGGCACCAGCCCTTCTTCGGCCGCGAGCTTGACTCCGAAATCGGCCCCGCCGACATCGCGCACGGTTGTGAAGCCGCGCATCAGCATCCCGTTCATGATGCCTATGCCGCGCGCCATCACCAGAGAATCCGGCAGCATCGCGTTCTGCCCGAGATTGGGGTTCGAGGCGATGACATGCACGTGGCAATCGATCAGCCCCGGCATCACGACGCGCCCGCCGAGATCGAGCCGACGCGCTTTGGCTGTTTCGACCTTCGGCCCGACTTCGCGGATGACATCGTTCTCGATCAGGATGTTGACCGACGCGGAAGGCAAATCCGCCGTTCCATCCACGATCCGCCCGTTCGTCAGCAACAACATACCCATGTTCGATTCCTGATTTCGTTGATCGGCCAGATGGTTAGCGGCGCCAACTCGCGCGTTGATTCCGAATGTTGAGAAAACGATTCATCACCCCTCCACGACCCGTAGCGGCGCGCGGGCAAGCTGTGCACGCACGCTCGCCTTCCAGAATTCGAGAAGCCGGGCGTAATAGGGTGGATCATCGCGCAGGATCGTCTGGGCGATCATGCCGCGCAGCACGCACATGGTCGCATTCATTAGCGAGCGCGCTTCCTCGGACGGCACGCCGTAGCGCTGGGTGAGTTCGCTCCAGATCACGTCGAGCGCGAAGTGCCAGTCGCTAACGACAGGCACCAGCCGCTCGCGGAACATCGTGTTGTGGCGCGCCTCGGGCAGGAATTCGAGCGTGACGTAGAATAGCCGGTTCGACATCAGCCGCCAGAGAAAATCGATCAGTTCGTCCGACGAGGCTTCCCCGGCTGCGAACTGGTGCGTGAAGGCTTCAAGTTCCACCG
>DAORNC010000031.1:9255-12073 GCA_035440785.1 Rhabdaerophilum sp.
CGTCAGCGCGCCGCGCGAGACCCCCGCCGCCTCGGCGATGTCGTTGGTGGAGGTATGCATCAGGCCCTTGTCGTGCAGCAGCGTCACCGCCGCGTCGAGCAGGCGTGTCCGCGTCTCTGCCGTCCGTTCCTGCTGGGATCGTCTTACCTTGACAGCCACGTCTTGCCCTCGTCCGATACGGCAAAGGTTGCAAACCAAAAACAAACCGTCAAGTATGTTTGTAAATGCAGTGCAACACGGCAGATTGCCTCGCGAAAAGGCTCCGCCGTCAGCGCTGGCCGAAAAAAGCGCCGGGGCGGCGGACGTGCCGCGTTAATGCCCGAGGTCGAACAGGTCGCGGAGGTGGCTTGGTTGCGAGCGCAGGTATTGCGACGGGGCGCGGACCTTGGCGCCCAGATGGGCGGCGGCGTGCCAGGGCCAGCGCGGGTCGTAGAGAATGGCCCGCCCGAGCGCGACCATATCCGCCTCCCCCTTCCGCACGATGGCGTCCGCCTGCTCCGCCTCCGTGATGAGGCCGACCGTCATCACCGGGATGCCGACAGCCTTCCGTATCGCCGCCGCAAGCGGCACCTGGTAGCCCGCTCCGAGCGGAATGTTCTGCTTGTAAGACACGCCACCGGCAGAAACATGGATCGCCGCCGCGCCGCGCGCTTCCAGTTCCTTTGAAAGGGCGATGGAATCCTCGATCGTCAGTCCGCCGTCGACCCAATCGACCGCCGAGATCCGCATCCAGACCGGCTTTTCGGCTGGAAATGCGGCCCGCACAGCTTCAAAGCATTCGAGCGGAAAGCGCATCCGGTTCTCACGCGAGCCGCCGTAGGCATCGGTGCGGGTATTGGAAAGCGGCGAGAGAAAACTATGCAGGAGATAGCCGTGTGCGCCATGCAGTTCGAGCCCGTCGAGCCCGATCCGGGCCGCACGACGCGCTGTCTCGGCAAATCCGTCGCGGATACGGGCCATCTCGGCCAGCGAGAGCTCCGCCGGCGGAATCTCGCCAAGCGCGTGCGGCAGCGCCGAGGGCGCCCAGGCCTGCCAGCCGCCCGGCCTATCCGGCGCGATCTGCTTGCCACCGTCCCAAGGCGCCTGACTCGATGCCTTGCGTCCGGCATGGCTGATTTGCGCCGCGATGGGCATGGACGAGTAGCGCCGCACCGCACTCAACACCCTTCCGAGCGCGGCCTCGTTCGCATCGGAATAGAGCCCGAGATCCGTGGGCGTAATCCGCCCGTCCTCGGTGACCGCCGTTGCCTCGATGATGAGCAGACCGGCCCCCGACAATGCCAGCGATCCGAGGTGTATGAGGTGCCAGTCGGTCGCGCTGCCCTCTTCGGCGGAATATTGGCACATCGGCGCGATAACGATGCGATTAGGCAGGGATAGTGAGCCAAGGGTAACGGAGTCAAAGAGTTTGCTCATTGCGGGAGGTTCCTGAAATTCCAGAGAAATGTTGCGACCAACCTGGGCAAGGAGAGCGAGGCTTTCAAGCGCCGTGATGCGCGCGATCCTCAAGTGAAGCTACGAGGAGCGATGTGCCGGTGTTCGCGATGACCAGCGGCGCAGCCGAATCGACGCGGAGACCGTCGCCAGCCCGGATAAGGAGGCGTGCGCCCTCCAGCATCGGCTTGCTCTCGCCCGTCGGCGCAAACAGCACATGAATCCCGGCCGGCAATCTCGCGGAACCGCCTTCAGCCAGAACGATCATCGAAGCCGCGAACCGGGCCTTTCGCGCGATGAGGTTGACAACACCAACCTCCCCGTTCTCGAGCCGCGCGCGGATCGCCAAGGCGCCGTCATAGCGAACGGGACGGAAAGATTTCCGGAGGTCGATTTCACCCTCCGGCGTCTCCAGCACAAGCCCGGTCCCCTCGATCACGACTTGCCAGCGCTCATAGCCCGAGAAATCGGAAAAGGGACCGGCATTCGCGATTTCCGTCCGACTGAGTGACCATTGCACGTCATGCCAACCGCTGCCCTCCGTTTGGGCGGCGATGGTCACGGTTTCTCCGAGACCGTTCTTCCACGGCCTTCGCTGAAAGCCTGACGCGGGGAGAGAGAGAATGTTCATGCCCTATCGAGGCAGGTCGCCGTGTTCCGGTCAAGCCCGGGCGGCTCCTCCGGAGCGGGACGGCAGCGCCGCAATCACCGAACCTGCAAGCACGATGAGACCGGGCGCGACCAGCGACATGTCCAGCATCTCGTGAAACACAACGACACCGACAAGTGCAATCAACGGCAGACGGATGACGTCCGCGGCACAAAGCTGGAGCGGCGTGCCGTGGCGCGACGCATTGGCGAGCGCCGCCTGGGTGATGAAACCCGCGAAACTCAGAACGAGGCCGCTCGCCGCAACGCCCGCCCATTCCGCCGCCGTCCAGGTTCCTGCCCGCGCGATCAGCGCGTCAGTCCAGTGGGGCGACAACCATGTCAGCAGCGCGAGATAGGCCGGAAACTGGATCGCATGCATGACGAAGATGATTGAGGCGACCCGCCGCGTGCGCGCAAGGCGCGCCAGCATGAGATTGGTTGCCGTCAGCAGCATCACCGCCAGAACCGGCATCAATATGCGCACATCGCCGGCAACGCCCTGGCTCTGGAGGAGAATCGTGCAGCCGAGACCGATAACGGCAAGCCCGAAGGCACTCGTCCGTCCCGGCAACTGTCGGCCGACAATCCAACCGGCGAAGGCGGCAAAAAGCGGACCGGTGAACTCGACCGTCGCAACATAGGCCAACGGGAGATTGGCGACACTCCAGATGAGCGCGAGCGAGCCGATGAGATGCAGCAGGCTTCGAAGCACATCCTCCGTGATATGTGGCCT
>DAORNC010000031.1:12097-12359 GCA_035440785.1 Rhabdaerophilum sp.
GGCCGTTCCCAGCCGTAGAAGCACGGCCGAGATCAGCAGTGAGCCGGCCGAGCGGATAAGCCCGATTTCGATGATGTTCACATGGCGGGAAAAATAGCGGATTGCCATCGCGATCGCCGCGTAGGCGAGCAGATGAGCCGAGACCCAGCTCACAAACCGGATGAAGTCTCGATCTGCCCGGTCCATGGAATGCCTGAGAGCATCCGGTCGAGGATCGCCATCCGGATGGGGGTTGAGAGCTTGACCTGCTGGAAATAGCCCG
>DAORNC010000031.1:12464-16135 GCA_035440785.1 Rhabdaerophilum sp.
AAAGGTTCGGTCTCGCGTTCCTTGTCGACCGCCTCAGCGCCAAGCGAGGCGTGGGCGAAGCGGCTCATGTCCTGCATCTGGATCGAGAGAACATCGTGATCGAGTGTGTGGCGAACATCATGAACGATCGAGATACGCGTGCCGAGTGTCGCGAGCCGTTGCATGGCCTCGCGCATCGGCGGGTTGATGCTCACGTTCTGCATGCAGCACAAGGTGAAGCGCTTCGGCGGCGTGAGACGAAGCAGCTTGACGAAGGACAGCGCGAAACGCGCACGGGTGTCGCAAGACAGCGCGATCGACAGTTCGCCGATCGGACCGCGCAACATGCGGATGGCATAGACATCGACGAAGGCTTGCGTCGGATGCTCGTCCGCGCCGTTGCCGGCATTGATGATCGGCAGGTAGCTCAACCGCGAAATGCGATAGGGCAACTCCTCAACATGCGTCCGGACGACGATAAGGTCGCTGTAGGCCTCGATGGTGCGAATATGATCCTCGAGCGACTCGCCGGTCGTCGTCCCCATCCGGCTGCGTTCGGTATCATGCGCGTCGATCGCCTGATGACCGAGCCGGACCGCGGCAGACTGGAAACCCAGGCGCGTCCTGGTCGAGCGTTGCTCGAAATAGTTCGCGACGACTTTCGGTCGCCGGCGCAGCAACGGTGCAACCGCTCCTGCCTCCGTCTCCCCGGCATTGTCCTCGGCCCAGAACCGGTCAGCCCGCGCGAACACATCCTCGAGATCGTGCCGGGATACGGCATCGGCGCTCAGGAGGTCCTTGCCGCTCGGATAGTTGGGCCTGTGCATTCCTTGCGTCTCGTTCTCTTTCCAGGGGCCCGGATACAAGGGAGTCAGGCCACGTTCGAGCTTGTCTGCCCGGACGCCTCGGCTGCAGCGCCTTTTTCGACGGCACCGGAGCGGGTTCCCGGAACTCGGTCCTCGATCATACCGCGAAGCTCCGCTTCCGGCATCGGCTTGGCGAAGACATAGCCCTGGATGCCGTGGATCGAAAACTGGCGCACCGCGGTCAACTGGGCTTCGGTCTCGATACCCTCGACAATGATGATAAGATCGAGGTCATGAGCGAGTTGGGTGATCGCCCCCATCAGCGCATGTGCGCGCTGCGAAGTTTCGATTTCGCGGCAGAACGATTTGTCGATCTTGAGAATGTCGATCGGCAGCCAGGTGAGATAGCTGAGCGATGAGTACCCCGTTCCGAAGTCATCGAGCGCAATGCCGACGCCCATCTCGCGCAGCCGACGCAGGGTGTTGGCGACGATCGTGCCCTCGTTGATGAGCGCCGATTCCGTGATTTCGAGGATCAGCCGGTGCGGCGGGAGGCACGTGCGGCGCAGGATCGCATCGACGATACCGACCAGATCGTGATCGGGCTCGAACTGATGGGGAGAGACATTGACGCTGACGCGCGCGCCACCCGGCAGGGTGTTCGCCATGCGCGCGGCTGTCTCGATGGCCCAGGCGCCGAGCACCTTGATGAGCCCGGTCTGTTCGGCGATCGGAATGAAGATGCCGGGACTGACCATGCCGCGTGCCGGGTGCTTCCAGCGCAGGAGCGCCTCGACATGTGTCGCGGTGCCAGAGCGAGGATTGTAGATCGGCTGGTAGACGAGAAAGAACTCGCCGCGCCGGATGCCGTCGCGCATTTCGGCCTCGAAGGCGAGCCGGTCGTCGTGCTCGGCGCTCAGTTCGCTGGAATAGACGGTGTACCGGTTCCGGCCGTCCACCTTCGCCTTGTAGAGCGCGAGATCCACCCGTTTGAGAGCCTCCTCCACCGGCATGCCGCTTTCCGCATCCGCGATACCGACGCTGACGGTCGTCATCAGGTTGCGGCTGGCGACATAGCGCTGCGATTGGATATGGGCGATCAGCCGCATAGCCAGCTCGACTGCTTCACGCGGCGAACGCCGCGTCGCGATCATGAATTCGTCGCCGCTCATGCGAGCTGCGACATCGCCCGGCTTGAGAAGCCCTTCGATGCTCTCGCTGAGTGCGACGAGGAGGTCATCGCCGACATCATGACCGAAGGTGTCGTTGATCGTCTTGAAGTTGTCGATGTCGATGGAGAGCAGCGAATAAGACCCCTTGCCAGCCGCGATATCGTCAAGCCAGCGCAGCAGCCCGCGCCGGTTGAGCAGGTTGGTAAGGGTATCGAGATTGGCCATGCGCTCGAGCGTCCGCATCGTCATGTGCCGGGAAACAAACACCTCGTAGAGAACCTTCGCGCTTGAGAAGGTCAGCAAGGTCGACAGGATCACCGTCAGGGCGATGAGGATATAGACCGGCTCCATCGTCCACAGAAGGGCGAGCGTGAACGGAACGGCCGCCACGAGCACCTGCACTTTCGTTACCAGCGGGCGGGACGTATTGCGGCCGGACAGGCCGGCGAGATAGCCGATGGTCTGCGCGATACCGAGCACGGATACCGTGTTATTGAGGTAATGGACCAGCGAATAGGTGCCGAAGGTAGTGATGACAGCCGCAGTCATCCAGGCGCCCAACATCGCCAACCGTTCGAAATAACGTGCCGTCGAGACGGGCCGGGCCGTGTTCCGGAACCGCTCGTAGGAGACGTGGGAGATGTAGCGAAACAACCCTACGGACGCCATCATCAAGGCCAGGCCGTAGAGAAACAGATCATTTCCCCCAAGAAGTGCCGCGCCGGCGATGACCGCCGTAACCATCGCAGCGCCGATAAAAATCGGCTTCGGGGTCGCATAAAGCGCTTCAATCAACTCATTGCGGATCGAAGCCGCATTATTGGAGGTGTTCCGAATATCGCTCACAGGCATGCCGGCCCTTTGTCACGAAACCAAGCCGTTCTCGCAATTTTCTCGCGGAAGCCCTTGCTTGCGCGAACGAATTTCTTCGCAAGAAACAGGAGCGCACCGCAAGATTAAGAAAGTGATAACCGGGCGTCGATAATCGGCTTTACCCTTTGAAAATGCTCTCATTCCTAGTTCAGAGAGCCGCTTTCCCCTCTCGGTTGCAGCAAATCGCGACATCTGCGCCACACCGCAATCGTTACGGATACGAATCGCGCGATCAGCAGGCTTGCAATCAGTGCGTGCCGTAGATTCGGTCGCCCGCGTCGCCGAGGCCTGGCATGATATAGCCCTTGTCGTTCAACTCGCGGTCGATCGCCGCCGTCCAGATTGGCACGTCGGGGTGTTCGGCACGCATCCGGGCAATGCCTTCGGGCGCGGCGAGCAGGCAGACGTAACGGATATCGTGGGCGCCGCGCGCCTTGAGACGGTCTATCGCGGCGGTCGCGGAATTGCCCGTCGCCAACATCGGATCGGTGACGATGACCAAGCGGTCGGCGAGATCGTGCGGCGCCTTGAAGAAATACTCGATCGCTTCGAGCGATTCATGGTCGCGGTAGAGCCCGACATGGGCGACGCGTGCGGAGGGGATCAATTCGAGCATCCCGTCTGCCAGCGCGAGGCCGGCACGGAGTATGGGCGCGAGTACCAGCTTCTTGCCTTCGATAACGGGCGAATCCATCGGTTCCATTGGCGTCTCGATGCGTTCGCGCGTCAATGGCAGTTCGCGCGTCACCTCATAGGCGAGCAGCATCGCGATCTCGCGGACGAGGCGGCGGAACCCGGAAGTCGAGCGCGTCTTGTAGCGCATCAGCGTCAATTTGTGCTG
>DAORNC010000031.1:16230-22805 GCA_035440785.1 Rhabdaerophilum sp.
CCGTCGCTGACGATCCGCAGCGGCGGACCGCCATCCGCGCGCCGCTCGCGTGCGAGCACGCGTCCTGCGGCCCAGGTGCCGCCTTCGAGAACCTTCGCCAGCGGGAATTCAGCTTCCGACACGCCAAGTTCGGTCCGGACCAGCGGTGCGATTCGATCGAGAAGCTGGACCGTCAGTGCACGCCACTCGACGACGACGGTCGATCCCGGTGCCTGTAAACAGTCAAGGATCTTCGGATTCTTCGGCACGATCACGCCGCCGTCCAGGAATAATCCGCCGTTGCGATATTCCGCCAGGCCAGTGAGCCCGCCGATATCCGTGACGGTGATGCCCGCCGCCTGCATCGGTTCGATCAGCGAGTAGGAAAGCCATTGCGAGAGCTTGTGGAACGGTACGAGGTCGCTGCCCGGCGTTCCGTTGTCGAGCCGGGGATGTCGCCAGCAATCGCCCAGCGGAACGCCGTCAAACGTGAGACGCGAGGGCCAGATTCCACCGAGATGGCGCAGCACCGCGCCGAGGATGGCGGGGGCGACAACGACACTCCTGCTTCCCGTCAGAACATCGAACAGCGCGCCGGGGCGCGCGGCACCGTGCCCGTCGCGCGGTGCGTCGTGCGCGATCAGCATGCGTCCCAGAGCATTCAGGAGTGCGACCCTCCCCTCAAGCCCTTCGAGAGGATTTTCCGGCGAAACCTGAAAACCTTGCACGATATCGGTGACAGACAGGGCCACGAGCCTCCCGGCATCCGCACGAAGCGGATCGGCAGGATCGGCCGAGAACGCTCCGCCGGCGAACATGTCGAAACTCGCGAGCGCCAGCCCTTCCGAGCGACCGACGGCATCCCCTGTCACCGGATCGCGGTAACGCCAGGTCGACCCCGCGCCGGCGTCGAGCAATACGGAGGTTATCGCGAGATCGAATGCCGCGCGGGCGCGGTCCGTCGGAGTCACCCAGCGTGTCCGCGTTGCAAGCGTTGCCCAGCGGTCTTCGCCTCGATGCACGAAGTGCCGCCAACGGGCATGGAAGGGAACATCCAGCTTCGGGTAGGCCGCACGCGTGACCTCGGCGACGCGCCTGGCGAGCGCCGGCATGGCCGTCAGATCCAGCATGAAATGGTCGAGCCCGCCCGCTTCCCCGAGCGCGAAGAGGCGGCCGGTCCTTTCCCGCACGGCCCTCGCAGAGAGGAGCGCGAGCGCTTCAGAACTTTTCGAGGTCACGCCCCACCACCTCTTTGAGGCCTTCGCTGTCGCGTGCGCCCTCGGGTGCGTAATAGCCGGCAGCCTTCTTGGCCTCCATCTCGACCGAGGCATCGTCCGGGATCAATTCATCCGGGATCGGCACGCGCTCGCCGATCTCGATACCGCTGTCATGGAGCGCATCAAACTTCATGTTCGACATCGAGATGAATCGATCGATCCTGCGGATGCCGAGCCAATGAATCACGTCCGGCATCAGTTGCTGGAAGCGGGCATCCTGCACGCCCGCAACACATTCGGTGCGTTCGAAATAGGTCGCGGCCTGATCGCCGCCCTCCTGCCGCTTGCGAGCGTTGTAGACGAGGAATTTGGTCACTTCGCCAAGCGCCCGGCCCTCCTTGCGGTTATAGACGATGAGGCCGCAGCCGCCGGACTGCGCTTCCTTCACGCATTCCTCGATGCGGTGGATGAGGTAGGGCCGGCAGGTGCAGATGTCCGAGCCGAACACGTCCGAGCCGTTGCATTCGTCATGGACCCGGCAGGTGATACGCGTTTTCCTGTCTGAAAGGCGCGCCGGATCGCCCATGACGTAGGCGGTGATGTTGCCGATCGGCGGCAGGAACACTTTCATATCCGGCCGGGTGACCAGTTCAGGATACATGCCGCCCGTCTCCTCAAACAGCGTACGGCGGAGGTTCTTCTCGGTGGTGCCGAAGCGTTCGGCGATGCCGGGCAGATACCACACGGGATCGATCGCGATCTTCGTCACCGCGATCTCGCCCTTGTCTTTGAGGATGTCGCTGTCAGCCTTCAGCCGTCCTGCCGCCATCGCCGACTGGATTTCCGGCAGATGAAGCCGCGCCTTGGTGATCGCGATCGAGGGGCGGACATCGACGCCCTCCGCGATCTCCGGGCCGAACAGGTCCGTCACCATATGGCCGAAAGGATCAAGCGAGACGATCTTGCCCGGCTCCGACCATTGCGGATAGGCGCCGATCACCGCCACCGGATGCGTGTTCGTGAAATCCGAGCGCACCAACGGGTTGAGCGCACCGGCCGAGACCGCGAGCGCGCGGTAGAGCGAATAGGCTCCGCCATGCGCGCCGATCACGTTACGGTCTCCCGGCCGGGAGACCGTGCCGATCACCGGGCCGCGCTCGCGGGGGTCCCCTGCGCCCCAGCGGATGGGGAAGCGCGCGGAAGCCGTGCCGGGTTCGGGGTGGGACGTGAGCCGGATATGGCCCTTGCGATTGACGTTCATCGTGATTGCCGCCTGCCGGAAATGGCCGTGTAAACGCTGCAATCACGCCATGTGACGACGAAACGGCCCGCGCCGTCAACAGGATGCGCGCCGATTATTGCGTTTTGCTGAAAAGGCGGGCTTCAGCCCACCAGTTCGCCACGGAAAGCCCAGCCGGTCATGCGCTTTTCAACCCAGGCGCAGAGGGCATACATCAGCACGCCCATGATCGCGATGGCGAAGAGCCCGGCGAAGGTTGTCGCGGTGTCGTTGCGGGCGCCCGCCGAGAGCATCAGAAAGCCGATGCCCCGATTGCCGCCCACCGTCTCGGAAATCACGGAGCCGATGAAGGCGAGCGTGATTGCCACCTTGAGCGAGGCGAAGAGGTAGGGCATCGCACGCGGAATGCCGACCTTGGTCAGGATCTCGTAGTTTGAGGCACCGAGCGAACGCATCACGTCGCGCATCTCCGGCTCGATGGTCGCGAGCCCGGTCGCGACATTGACGACGATGGGGAAAAACGAGATCACGAAAGCGGTAATGATCGCCGGCGCGGCGCCAACGCCGAGCCAGATCATCAGGATCGGCACGATGGCGACTTTGGGGATCGCGTTGAAGGCGATGAGCAAGGGATAGAGCCCCGAATACACGAAGGGCGAGGCGCCGATAGCAAGCCCGATCAGCACACCGCCGATGATCGCGAGGCCGAAGCCGATGGCGGTCGTCCAGAGCGTTTGCAGGCAGAAATCCAGCAAGATCCACCAGCGCTCGACCGAAACCGCGAAAATGCGGCTCGGCCGCGGCAGTACGATTTCCTGCACGTTGAAGAGCACACAGGCGAGTTCCCAGATCAGGAACAGGCCGATCGTCACCAGCCACGGCATTGCGATCTTGAGCAAGTTGCGCTGCGCATCGGTCATTACGCATGCTCCTTGTGAATGCGGTCGCGCAGCTCGTGCACGATATCGACGAACGCCGGCGTGAAGGTATCCTCCAGCGTGCGCGGACGCGGCAGTTCGATCTCACGCTTGAGAATCACACGGCCCGGCCGTTTGCTCATCACGTAAACCGTATCGGCGAGATAGACTGCCTCGCGCAGGTCGTGCGTCACCAGCACGCAGGTGAAGCGGCGCTCCATCCAGAGCTTTTGCAGAACCCCCCAGAGTTCCTCGCGCGTGAAGGCATCAAGCGCGCCGAAGGGTTCGTCAAGCATCAGGATTTCCGGCTCGTGAACGAGTGCGCGGCAGAGGTTCGAGCGCTGCTGCATTCCGCCCGAGAGTTGCCAGGGATATTTATCGCCGAAGCCGCCGAGCCCCACAGAGGCAAGCAGCTTCTCGACGCGCTCGATATATTCCGCCTTGTTGGCGCGGAAGCGGCGCTTGTGCGGCTCAACAACTTCCAGCGGCAGGAGGATGTTGTCGCGCGTCGTGCGCCAGGGCATCAGCGTCGCGTTCTGGAACGCCATGCCGACTCCCTTGATCGGGCGCTTCACCACCTCGCCATGCACCTTAACGGTACCGCTGGTGGCGGGCAGCAACCCGGTCACCAGCTTCATCAGCGTCGATTTGCCGCAGCCGGACGGGCCGACCACCGCGATGAACTCGCCTTGGGCGATGTTCATGGTGGCATCGGCGAGCGCAAGCGTCTCATCCCTGCCGCGCCCGTAGGCAAGGCTCACGCCGCTCATTTCGACTAGCGGCGCGACGGCGCCATCCGTTCCGGCCATGCTGTCCCCGTTTCGGCTGCTTACGGCGCGACCATGCGATCCGCCTTCGACGGCAGATAGGCATTCGTGAACACCTTGGCCGGCTCGGGTGCGCCCGGAAGGCCGAAGGCTTCTGCGACATCCTTCACCGAGCGCGCGAAACGGGCCGGATCGACATCGCCCATGCCATTCGCCTTCACGTAGGGCGTCAGCACGTTCATCTTGAGAGACATGTCGAGCCGCTCGCGCTCCAGCGCATCGTTGATGAGCGGATCGCGCTTCTTGGCCGCCGCGATGCCGAGCGCCGGATTGGCGATCACATCCTTCCATGCCTTGACCGTGGCGCGGATGAAGCCGGTGACGGCCTTCTGGTCCTTCGCCATCTCGGGCGAGACGATGATGCCGTTGCCATAGACATCCATGCCAGCATCCGAATAGGTCATCGCGACGATATCCTCCAGCTTCACGCCGCGCGCCTTGAGGTCGAGGATCGACGAGAAATAATGGCCGGAGATGAAATCGACCGAGCCCTGCACAAGGCTCTGCTCGCGCAGTTGCGGCGTGAGGTTCACATGCTCGACCTTGGCCTTGTCGATGCCGGTTTTCTTCGCGAAGGCCGGGAACAGGCGGAAGGAAGCGTCAAACACCGGCGCGCCGAGCTTCTTGCCTTCAAGGTCCTTGACGGTCTTGATCGTTCCTTTCTTCAGCGCATAGACGCCGAAGGGCGGGAAATCATAGGCCATGAAGACGCAGAGGATCTCCTTGCCCGGGTTCTTGGCGTTGAACTCGATGAGCGAGTTCACATCGGCGAAGCCGATCTGGTATGCGCCGGACGCAACGCGCTGCACCGCGCCTGCAGACCCCTGACCGGGGTCCATCGTCACGTCGAGCCCCTCGGCCTTGTAGTAGCCCTTCTCCAGCGCGACGAGGAACGGAGAGGTCGGCCCTTGAAACACCCAGTCAAGCGTGAATTTGACCGATGTCTGTGCCGTGGCTGGCAGCGAAGCAGCCAGCCCGAGCATCATGGCCGCCAGACCGGCCGCCCGCTTGAAGATCGTCATGTTCTTTTCCCTTCCCTGCCACGCCGCCGAAACCGGGTGAGCCGCAACCGTGACAACGCAAGCCCCGTGCCATGAAATGGCGATCCGAAGCCGGTCGTCCCTAACCGGAAAGTGAAGCCGAAAAGCGGTCCCCTCGGCAAGGGTCTTCTCGCGCCGCCCGCGAGTTTCGCACCGTTGTCCATGACCTGCCGGCCGCTTCACTGCCTGCGATCAAGGCACGATGCGGGAAGCGGATGCAGTGGCAGGCCCAAACCGCAAGCCGGAAAAGATGGCAGGCGCAACCGCGCGCCAGCTCGCCGGATGACGGTGCCCTGTCACGCGGGCACCGCCGGAATGGAATTATCCGTTCAGTGTCTTCCAGTTCGCGTACCACGTCTTGAACAGCCGGTGCTGATCCTCGACGTAGGTTTTCTGACTCGGGGAGAGCGCGTCGCTAACGTTGAAATGGAGCTCGTAGTCCCGGTGCCCCTCAAGCACCATCAGGTACTTGTAGAACAGCACGAGATCGACCCCCTCGTCGAAAGAAGAGAGCACGCCAAGTGCGCCCTCAAGCTCCAGCGCCTGGCGGCGAGCGATGGCGTCACCACCAGCCGCCTTTTCGCAAAGCGCGACGAGGTGAAGCACTTCTTTCGGCAAGGCATTGCCGATGCCGGTGATCGCGCCACCCGCGCCACAATTGACGAAACCGTGAACGACTTGGGTATCGACACCGACCATCAAAGTCAGCGAACGGTCGCGACCTGTGATGTGCTCGGCAGCGTAACGCAATGAATCCGCTCCGCCGAATTCCTTGAAGCCGATGAGGTGCCGATACTTCGCGTTGAGTTCGAAAAAGAGATCGGCTTTGGTTTCATAGCCATAGTACGGACTGTTGTAGATCACCGACGGCAGGTCCACCGCCGCTTCGAGAATGCCCTCGAAATGCGCTCGCTGAGCAGCGATCGACGAGCCGCGCGAAAGCACGCGCGGGATCACCATGAGCCCCTGCGCGCCGACTTTCTTGGCGTGCGCCGCGAACGCGGCAGCCCGCGCCGGGCTCTGCGCGCCGGTGCCGACAATCAGCGGCACGCCAGCGCTGACAAGACGTTCGACGCCTTCCATCCGCTGCTCGTCGGAGAGGAGCGGCCAATCACCCATCGAACCGCAATAGACAACCGCCGACATGCCGGCTTCGATCAGGCTCTTGCCGGTAGCGACGAGCGCATCGAAGTTCGGCTTGCGATCCCTTGTACAGGGGGTCATGAGAGCGGGGATGGTTCCGCGGAAGATGTTGGCGGGCATGTTGCCTCTCCGGATATCGGTGTCTGACAGGTAATGGCAGGTAAACACGGGACGTCCCTCCGGTCGCGCCCGGAAGGCAGTGGCACGGCGGG
>DAORNC010000031.1:22815-25075 GCA_035440785.1 Rhabdaerophilum sp.
CCCACGCCGCAAATGCATTACGAGCATCGCGAGCACCGCCGCGCCGAACAGGAATCAGAGCTCCTTGCCGGCTTTCCGCAACTCGGCAAGGACCGGCGCCTTAGGCAACCAGATCTTGTCAAACTCGGCAACGACAGCTTCCGCATCCTTCGGGTCTGCCTGACGGATGGTCGCACCGGCTGCCTTGAACTGCGCCACGAGCATCGGCTCGTTTCCGGCGAGCTCGTCAATCTGGGTGTCGAGCGCATGCTTTACCGCGCGGGTGATGATTTCCTTGTCCGCCACCGGAAGCGCCTGCCAAACGCGCCCGGAGACGAGCGCGATCACGGGCATGAAGACCGCGTTCATCTGCAGGATGACCTTGGAAACCTTATCGAATCGCTGGTTCCACGAGAACTCGAGATCCGCCTCGAGCCCATCAACCTGGCCGTTGGTCATGGCATCGAAGACCGCCGGCGTGGGGATCGGGGTCGGCGCGGCGCCCAGAAGCTGGTAGAAATCACGGTAAACCGGGGTCGGATTGATGCGCAGTTTCATGCCCTTGATATCGGCGAGACTCTTGATGTCCTTGGCCGAGAAGATCGCACGCATGCCGGTAATGCCCCAGGCGAGGCCAACGGTGCCGGTCTCGCGGGGGAGCACGTCGAGCAGCTTCATCGCTGCGGGGCTGCGCACAAGCTTGGCGATCTTGGGCGTGGAATCGACGATGTAGGGCGCGGTAATCGCTGCGATCGTCGGCACGCGCGAACCCAGCTCTGCGGCCATGATCCAGCCCATGTCGAGCACGCCGGACTGCATCTGCTGCAGCATGGCAGCCTCGTTCCCGAGCTGGCCGGAATGGAAAACCGTCAGGGAGAGGCGATTGTTCGTCTCGGCCTTCAAAATCTCGCCGACCTTGAGCGCCGCCTTGTTCCAGGGATGCCCGTTCGGCGTGAGGATGCCAAGGCGGAGTTCGCGGCTCTGGGCCAGCGAAAGCGAGGGCGCTGCCAGCGGAAGGGAGGCACCGGCGGCGATGAAATGGCGACGAGAGAGTTTCATGAAGCGCTCCTTGAAGTTGTCTGGGTGGGCCTATTTCAGCAAGAAAAGCGAAAGCCAAGGGAAAATCGAAAGCAAGATCAGCAAGATGCACGCAACGCCGAAGAAGGGGGTTGTTGCCATGAACATCTTTCCGGGGCTTGCCCCGGTAACGGCGGCCGCAACGAAGAAGCAAAGTCCAACCGGTGGCGAAAGCAGCCCCAGCACGAGGTTGACCACCACCACGACGCCGAACTGGCGGGGGTCGATGCCGTAGATCTCGGTCGCGATCGGCAAAAGGATCGGCACAGTCATGATCAGGCCGGGAATGCCATCGATGACCGTGCCGATCACCAGCAGGATCACATTGGTCAGCAGCATGAAGGTGACGGGGTCCTTGGCAATCGCCTGGATCGAGCCCGCCACCGCCTGCGGCACCTTGCCGTAAACCAGCACCCAGGAAAACACCGCGGCAGCCGCGACGAGGAACAGCACGATGGCGGAATAGACGCCGGCCCGCAGCATCATCTCCGGCAGTTGGGCGAAGCGGAACTCTCGCGTCCAGAACCGCCCGATCAGCGCCGCCGCGACGGAACCGACCGCAGCGGCTTCGGTGGGATTGGCAAGCCCACCCAGGATCGAGCCGACGATCACGATCGGGATCAGCAATGTCGGCGAAGCGCTGAGCACGGTCTGCGTCCGTTCACGCAACGTCCGTTTCTCTCCGGGCGGGTAATTGTAGACGAAGCCCATCAACGCGATGACGACGCAGAACAGCACAGTGAGTATCACGCCGGGAATGATGCCCGCGATCAGCATGTCGCTCACCGACACCTGCGCCAGCACGGAATACACCACAAACATCACCGAAGGCGGGATGATCGGCCCGAGCATGCCACCGTAGGCCGTCAACCCCGCAGCGAAGGACTTGTCGTACCCCTTCTTCTCCATCTCCGGGACCATGATCTGCGCCATGATCGCGACCTGCGCGGTCGCGGAACCGAGAATGGAGGAAACGAACATGTTCGCGAGCATGTTGACGTAGGCGAGCCCGCCCTTGAGCGAACCGACGAAGGCCATCGCGAGATCGACGATCCGCCGTGTGATGCCGCCGGAGTTCATGATCTCGCCGATCAGGATGAAAAGCGGTATCGCGATCAACCCGTAGCTGTCGACGCCACCAAAGAGTTGCAGCGGATAACTCTGGAGCAGCAGCGGATTGCCCGACGCCGAGATATAGGCGATC
>DAORNC010000031.1:25106-27104 GCA_035440785.1 Rhabdaerophilum sp.
AAGCATGATGAAAAGGAAAGCGCCTGCCGTCAGCATGTCAGTTCACGCTCTCGGCGCTGGCCATCCTGAAGCCCGGATGCGCCGTTCGCTCGGCGAGGCCAAGATCTTCGGCGATATTCGCCATCCCGTGGATCACCATCGAAACCGCAAAGAGCGGGATCACGAGATAAACGACCCAGGTCGGCCAATTCAGCGTCTGCGTGCGCTCGGTATAAAGGAAATTGAAGGTCGCGCCGGCGAATTCCTTGGCGTCGAAGCCGAAACTGGCGATGCCGACGGGATCCATCCAGAACCAGCACATCATCGCGAGCGCAGCGCCGAAAAGTACAACGCTGGCCGTGGAAGCAACGCGCGCCGCGCGCACGGCTCTCGGCGGAAGACGCTCGGTCAGCAGCGTCACCGCGAAATCGAGCCGCAGCCGCGTCATTGCCGAGGCACCGATGAAGGTCAACCAGACCACGGAATAAACCGCAGATTCGTCGATCCAGTAGATCGGGTGGCCAGTATAGCGGGTCGCGACATTCAACAGGATCAGCGCCGTCAGGAGAAACATCAGGCCGGTGATTGCGCAACGCTCGAAACGCAACAGCCCCCGGGAAAGCGCCATCACGAAGCGGACGGGCGCCGATGCGCCAACCGAGTCCGCCCTGCGGGAATCGGGCTGGATGCCAGAAGGGATACCGGGAGGATGTTTCATGATAAACTTGTAGATTGTATAAAATAGACATGTCAAGAGACTTCCACCGTTTTCAAAAAGTGGAATTGGCGCGCGGGGATTGCTGCCGACATCGTTTTTTGAGCTCACCGCGCTTTCCGGGTTGACCGGCAGGGACGACTAGCCAGCTCTCGATCGCGGCACGCTGGCCTCAGCTACAGGCGATGATCGGCGCAAGACCATTCTCGGCGGGGCCATCCGTCGGACACGCCGCTCCGGACGGATAGTCCGGAAGAACATGCGGACAGCTTTCTATATGGCGGGCCGCATCCCGGTTCGTACCCCAAGGCCGGCAATTTGGCACAAATCATCCGGAGAGATGATCCGTGCCCCAGCCGACGAAACGCCGGATGGTCATGCCGGTCCGCCGGAAATGCGGAATGGAGCGGGCAGATCTGGAAGGAAATGATGGCGCGCCCTACGGGAATCGAACCCGTCTTTGCAACGTGAAAGGCTGCCGTCCTAACCGATAGACGAAGGGCGCCCGCGCGAGAGCCACGCTCATAGCGGGGTTCGTCCGGAGGGGCAAGCGCCCTTCACCTGAAAAATCACGCGTGGGAACAAGAAAATGCCAAGCGCGCGCAAATGGCTTGCCGAAGGCTCCGTAATCGTGCTCTCCAGTGAGCAACACCTTGTCCAAAGGCCTTGCCGTGCCCGCCACTCACCCGACCAAAGACCGCATGCTGGCGGGAATCGGCCTCATGCTGGCCGCGATGCTGGCCTTCTCGCTCAACGACACGCTCGGCAAATGGCTGGTCGGCACCTATGGCGTCGCGCAACTGCTGCTGATCCGCTCGATTGCCGCCAGCCTGATGTTGGCGCCGGCGGTGCACCGAACGGGGTTCGCAACGATCTTCAGGCCGCAACGTCCGTGGATCCATGCGCTCAGAGCCTTCTGCTCGGTGACGGAAACCGCCCTCTTCTACTGGGCAGTGGTCTATCTTCCACTTGCGGATACGGTTGCGTTCTATCTTGCGTCGCCGATCTTCGTGACGATCCTCGCAGTGGTCTTCCTCAAGGAAAAAGTGGGCTGGCGGCGCTGGTCGGCCATTCTCGTCGGATTCGTCGGGGTGCTGATCGCTCTGAAGCCGACAGGGGAAGGACTTGGCTGGCCGGCCCTGATCGCGATTTCGGGTTCCTTCATCTTCGCCGCCTCAAATGTCCTGACGCGGCTCCTGGCCGGCGAGAACGAGGTGACGCTGGTGTCCTGGCAAGTGATGGGCGCGGTGCTTTTCGGTCTTGCCGTCGCGCCGTTCCGCTGGACGACGCCGACGTTCCACGAT
>DAORNC010000032.1:0-4472 GCA_035440785.1 Rhabdaerophilum sp.
AGACGGGGATCTTCAGCCGCTCGCGCAGCTTGCGCTCGATGTAGAAGCACTCCGGCGCCTTGATGTCCTCGAGATTGATGCCGCCGAAGGTCGGCTCCAGCGCGCAGATCGTGTCGACGAGCTGCTGCACGCGCTTTTCGTTGATCTCGATATCGAAGACGTCGATGCCGGCGAACTTCTTGAAGAGCACCGCCTTGCCTTCCATCACCGGCTTGGAAGCGAGCGGGCCGATGTCACCAAGTCCCAGAACGGCCGTGCCGTTGGAGATTACCGCGACCAGGTTCTGCCGGGCCGTGAGATTGGCGGCTTCCTGCGGATCTTCGACGATCGCCTCGCAAGCCGCCGCGACACCGGGTGAATAAGCAAGTGCGAGGTCGCGCTGATTGCCGAGCGGTTTGGTGGCGACGACCTCAAGCTTTCCGGGTTTCGGCAGCCGGTGATAGACGAGCGCGCCCGAGCGCAGATCCTTCGACATCTCGACCGGCATTCCATTCCTCCCCGTTTTTGTTGTTGTTCTCGATATACGAAACTGCCCAAGGTGACGAGACCCGAGCGATGCGCGTGGGGAAGAGGCGCCTTTTGAAAAACGCATGAATGACAGCATTGCCATGCGCAAAAAGCAGGTGTTTCCGATAGCGCGGCAAATATGGAGAGGTTTTAACTTCCCATGCCCTCGAGCGGAGGCTAAGCGCTGGACGATGACAGGCAGTTCGGGAGATTCGGCGATGGACGTGCGCGATTGCAACGGGGCTCTGCTCAACGAAGGCGACAACGTTCAGGTCATCAAGGATCTGAAGGTCAAGGGCACCTCCTCGACCCTGAAGCGCGGCACGCTCATCAAGGGCATCCACCTGACCGGCGATCCGGATCTCATCGAATGTCGGGTCGAGAAGATCAAGGGGCTGGTATTGCGCACCGAATTCTTGAAGAAGGTTGGCTGAAAGGTTGTCTCCTTGAAGGGCATCCGTGCGCGCCTTTTCGGTTGGTTCCTGCCCGATCGCGAAGCCCATCGCGAGCCGGCCCGCGACCCTGCGCGACGGCACGCCGCCTGGCTCGACTTTCTCGTGATGGATTTCGCCATCCTGCGCGTCTTCTGGAAAAATTTCGGTCGGGTCGGAACACGGGGACAGGCAGTCCGCATGAATCAGCCGTTTCCGGCCGATATTCGCAAGGCCGCGGCGCATGGCGTTAAGACCGTCGTCACCGCCCGGCACGATCCGCGTCACGGCGGCAACGCGCTGGTCGCGGCCGAGTGCGAGAAGCTCGGGCTCGATTATCTGACGTTTCCCGGTCTTTTCTCGCGCGCCGCGCCCGCCAAGGAGACGCTGCTGGACGCGCCTGAATTCTTCTCCGGGCTGCGCTATCCGGTACTGCTGCACTGCAAGTCCGGTGCGGATCGCGCCGGTTTTCTCTCCGCGCTCTATCTGATCGTCGTCGAGGGAGAGCCCGTACATGTGGCGAAAGATGAACTTTCCTTGCGCTACCTGCATTTCAGCACCTCGAAGACCGGCATTCTCGATGCGGTCTTCGTGACCTACCTTGCCGCACACCCGGACGAAGACAAGCCGTTCCTCGATTGGGTGCGGGACGATTACGACCCTGAAGCGCTGACCGCCGGCTACCGGGCGCAGGGTTTCGCGGATTTTCTCGACCGGATCGTCCTGCGTCGGGAATAATCCCGAGGTTGTCGCGCCTGCCGGAATGCACTACGGAGCGGCATTCCGCCGAAAGAAACCGATGTCCTTTCCCGTAGCCCCTTCGAGTGAAACGCCCGTCCGCGTGCTGGTGACGATCTGCACCCGCAATCGGCCGATCCTGCTCGACCAGTGCCTTGCGTCGGTCTGCGCCTCCGAGCCAGCCGAGGGGGCGGCCTTCGAGATTGCGGTGATCGAGAACAATGACCGTCTCACCTGCGAGGAGATCGCTGCCCGGCACCAGGCCGCGAGCGGTATCCGTGTCCATTGCGTGCTGGAGCCGGAACTTGGCCTGCCCTTCGCACGCAACCGCTGCGGCACATACGCCGCCGCGAACGGTTTTGACTGGCTCCTCTACATCGACGATGACGAGGTCGCGCAGCCGGACTGGTTCCGCACCATGATGGCGGCGACGAAGATCTATCCGGCCGACGTGTTCTACGGCCGCGTCATCAGCATCTATCCCGAAGGAACACCCGCTTACCTGCGCGAACGCAGCATCAACAAGCGCCCGACCGGAACGTCGATGACCAAAGCGGAGGGCCACAACACGCTCGTTCGCACTGCGATCTTCGCCGAGGACGGCGACAACCTGCGTTTCGATACTTCGATGCGGTTCACCGGCGGCTCGGATACCGATTTCTTCTCGCGTGTCGCGGCGAAGGGGCGCTCGATCGTCTGGATCGGTGAGGCGATCGTCGAGGAACTGGTTCCCGAAACGCGGATGACGCTGGGTTGGCAGCTCAACCGCACCTTCCGCGTTGCTGTCAACCTCTCGGTGCTCAAGGCCAAGAAGGAGGGCAAGGCGGCGGCGGCTTTCTTCAGCCTCGTCAAGGGGACGGGGCGGCTTCTTGGCGGCGTCCTGTCGCTGCCGCTCGGCGCGCTGGCGCTGGTGATGCCGGACAAGGGCAGGCGCTGGGGCTTCAAGGCCCTCAAGCAGATCGCCTCCGGTCTTGGCTCCTATGCCTATCTTTTTGGCGTGCGCCCGCAGCCTTACCGCAAGGTGGACGGCGCCTAGAGCACCCTCATCAACTGTCCAACTCCCGCGCCAGATAGAGCTGGAGAATAAACAGCGTCCAGATCAGGTTCGTGCGTCGTTGCCCCCCGGTGAGAAAATCGTCCCAGATCGCGCGGGTCATGACCGGATCGAGCAGCCCGTGCCGCGCCAGGCGTTCCGATGCGAAGAGATCTTCCGCCATCGGGCGCAGCGGTCCCTTGAGCCATTCCGCGGCCGGAATGCCGAATCCGCGCTTCGGTCGGTCCCACAAGCCGCGCGGCACGTAGCGCCCGAGCACGGCTTTCAGGAGGCCCTTGCGCTCGCCGTTCGCAAGCCGGAGCTCATCCGGCAAGGACCACGCGAAGCGGGCGATATCCTTGTCGAGCAGCGGTACGCGCGTTTCGAGGCTGTTCGCCATCGCCGCCCGGTCGACCTTTACGAGAATATCGTCCGTGAGGTAACGCTCGGCGTCGAGCGCGGTCATGCGGTCGAGCGCGCTCCAGCCCGCGATGGCTGCGATCTCGCCGACCAGCGGGTCGAAGGACTCCTCCCCGCCGATCACGAAGCGATGCGCCTGATTGGTGATCGTGAACTTGGCTTCGTAGGCGCGCGTCACATCCGGCGCGGCGAAGGCATGAGCCATGTCCGCGAGTTCGAGTTCGAGTGGCTTGACCGCATAACCGGCAACGCGGGAAAGGCCGAACGCAGCTGCAGGCCGTGCGACGCCGTGGAGCAGTGCCCCGGCATAGGCGCGGGAGGCAACGCGCGCGGCGAGGCCGGAAAGGCCCCCTTCCCATTTCCGCCGTAGCGAGTGGTAGCGCCCGTAACCGGCGAAAAGCTCATCACCCGCATCGCCCGAAAGCGCGACGGTGACCTTGGTGCGGGCATAGCGCGCGACCATGAAGGTCGGCAGTTGCGAAGGATCGGCGAAAGGTTCGTCGTAAAGATCCGGCATCCTGCCGAGCAGGTCGAGCGCATCCTGCCCGGACAGAACGATCTCGTTGTGCGAGGTGCCAAGATGCGCCGCAACCTCGCGGGCGTAGGGCGCTTCGTTGAATTTCTCCTCGCGGAAGCCGAGCGAGAAGGTTTCGATGGGCCTTGAGCGCTGCGCTTGCATGATCGCGGCGATAGTCGAGGAATCGATCCCGCCAGAGAGAAAGGCGCCGACCGGCACATCCGCGATCATCTGCCGCGAGACGGCGCGATGGATAAGACGGTCGAGTTCGTCCGTGGCCGCTTCCGTGTCACCGGAGAAGCGCTTGGCGTGGGCTTCGCGCGCTTCATCGAGACTATTCCAGAAACGGGTCTCCACGCCGTCTTCGAGCGAACAGGCATCGGCCCCGAAGGTCACGATGCGGCCCGGCGCGATCTTGCGCGCGGCCGTGTGGAAGGTAGCCGGTGCACCGATGTAGCCGTGCCGGATGAAGGCGGTGATCGAGGCGCGGTCAATTTCCCGGCGCCAGTCGGGATGAGCGCGCAGCGCCTTCAGTTCGGAAGCGAAGACGAGTGCGCCGCCGAGCCAGCCGACGTAGAGCGGTTTCTCGCCGAAAGGATCGCGCGCGAGCGTGAAGGCGCGGGTTTCGTGGTCGAAGAGCGCGAAGGCGAACATGCCGGAAATGCGCTTCAGCGCCTCCGCGATGCCAAGGGCCTCAATGGCGGCAAGCAGCACCTCGGTGTCGGAATGGCCGCGCCAGTTCGGTGCGTGACCTTCTGCTTCCAGCGCCGCGCGCAATTCCTGAAAATTGTAGATCTCACCGTTGAAGGTGATCGAATAACGCCCC
>DAORNC010000032.1:4499-8505 GCA_035440785.1 Rhabdaerophilum sp.
AGACGAGAGATCCTGAATCGCGAGACGCCGTTGCGCGAGCACCGCGCCGCCCGGCCCGTCTTTCCAGATACCGACATCATCTGGCCCGCGATGGAGAAGCGTCGCGTTGATGTGACGGACGTTTTCCTCGTCCTCACGCTGAAGTCCGCCCGGACGGAAAAGCCCTGAAATGCCGCACATGGCGGTCATCTATAGCGTCGTTTGCGTTGTTGTCCACGCGCGGCGGGTTGACCTTTCTCATCGACGCGGGATAGGCAATCGCGCCATGCCTTTTTCTCTGAAATGCCGCGCATTCCGCGCGCGAAGGCAGGCAGGACCGAACCTCATGAACAAGGCCGATCGCTATACGCCGGAATTCTTCGAGGGTTTCGCGGAAGATTCGGCGCGTTCCTCGCGTGTCGTGCTCGGTCACCTGTTCAAGCGGTACAAGCCGGCGGCGGTGCTCGACGTCGGTTGTGGTATCGGCGCCTGGCTTGATACCGCGCGGAAGATGGGCGCAACTGCGGTTCGCGGGCTCGACGGACCCTGGGTCAAACCGGAGCAGTTGCGGATCGGCGCGGAAAATTTCGAACGCATCGATTTCGAGGCCACGCAATGGCCCGAGATCCGCCCTGTCGAACTTGCGATGTCGCTGGAGGTCGCCGAACACCTCACGCCGGAAGCAGGAGCGCGTCTTGTTTCCTATTTGGCGGCGAGCGCACCGGTGGTGCTGTTCTCGGCAGCCATTCCCGGCCAGGGTGGCGAAGGCCACGTCAACGAGCAATGGCAGAGCTATTGGGCCGAGCGTTTCGCCGCGCATGGATTCCGTGCTTCCCTCGCCCTGCGCTGGGCGGTCTGGCCCGACAACGAGGTCGAATTCTGGTATCAGCAGAATCTCACGCTCTTCGTGGCCGATAGCCATGCACACCTTGTCGAGGAGGCCGCCGGGCCGATGGATGTGATCCACCCGCGGCTTTACGACATCCGTGTCCTGAAGCGTGCGCGACGGCGTGCGCGTTGGCGCCGCTTCCTGCCGTTCCTCGGAAAATGACGATGAGCGGGGCGACAACGAGCGCGCCTGTGGTGCGTGTCGAGATGCTGGGCGGGCTCGGCAACCAGTTGTTTCAGGCTGCCGCAGGCTACGCGCTGACGAAGCGGCTCGGCGCCACACTGCAATTCGACGTCTCGCGATACCGTCAGAGTGGATCGCGAACCTATGCGCTCAGCGGCTTGGCGCATGACGCGGAAGTCGTTGGCCATTCGACCTGGCTGTCGCAGCGGGTGAACCGTGTTCGCCGCGCATTGCGCTTCGGCCGGCCGTTCGCGCCGGTCGGTTGGTCCGGCGGTGCCTTCCGCGAGCGCAGTTATGCCTATGACGAGCGCTTCGAGACGCTGTCCGGCTCGTATTATCTTTCCGGTTACTTCCATTCGGCGCGCTATTTTGCGCCGTTCGAGGCCGATATCCGCAGGGCGTTCGATCTGGCGCAGGTCGCCTCACCGGAGGCGAAGGCCAAGGCGGCCAGCCTGCCGGCGCATTCGCTGGCGGTGCATGTGCGGATCGGTGATTTCAAGAGCGAAAACCTCTTCAACACGGTGCACGGTACGCTTTCACCGCGCTACTATCGCGATGCCATCGCGATTGTGACCGCCGCGCGACCGGTCGAACGCATCTATGTCTTCACCGATACGCCGCAGGCGATCCCCCAGCTCATTCCTGCGGGGCTCGACTACGAGGCGGTGACCGGCTTTTCGGCGCAGGACGATCTTTTCCTGATGAGTCGCGCGCGACATCATATCATCGCCAACTCAACGTTTTCATGGTGGAGCGCGTGGTTCGCGCCGCAAGCCGATACGCTCACCTGTGCGCCGCGGGCCTGGCTTGCGCCTGAGGCGCTCAAGAAAACCTATATCGGCGATCTCTATCCCGAAGGTTGGGTGATGCTCTAGCCCGTCTGGCGCCGGCTTCGCATCAAGTGCAGCCGGCGCGCGATATTGTCACGGAAGCGGACGTGGCGTCCATCGAGGTGCTGCACGGTTTTGGGCCAGCCGAGCGGTCCGTAGACATGGCCGCCGCCGATATAGCGTTCGAGACCGCCCTCAAGCCCCAGCCGATAGCCGATCTCGGTGTGAAGATGCGGCAGCACAACTCGCTGGTAATAGCCGACATTGATCAGGTGCGGATTGTTCGAACGACCGTTGACGCGGCAGAGCGGGACCGGCGATTCCGCGATCTCCTCCATGAAGACATCGTAGCCGATCTGCATATTGCGGCGTTTGTTGAAGCGCAGGTACTCGATATCCTGCGCTTCCAGCGCGCCGATCAACTCGCCGAGGCCATGCGGAATGACCTCCCGGCGGAAGACGAAATCGTGTTCAAGCTGCATCGCCCAGCCGCATTCGCTCATCGCGACCGACTTGCGGAAACTGTCGACGACGCCGATCGTCTCGACGATCTCGATCCGCAGGCCTGGCAGCCGGTCACGGATCGCCTGCTGCCAGGCGGCGAAGTTCCCGGTGTGGGGTTTGGGATCGATGAAGATACGGGTGACGGTCTCGCTGGCGCCGCGCGCGCCGTCGAAGCAGTCGAAATAGGATCGGATCGCCTCCGGAACGAGGCAATCCGCCGGGTCTGGCGAAGCCACGTTCGAGAAGACGTTGAGGTTGATCCGTTCGGGGCTCATGCCACTCCCATTCCCGCTACCGGGAGCAATTTTTGCTGTCACGCGGCGTGAAAAGCCGTTATCGAACGCCCAACGGCGCGAAGTCGCCGAGCGTGCCGGCCATTTCATGTGAGGACCATGTCTGCCAGTCAAGCCCTGTTTCGGCCCACGTTGCGGCTGGTCGCCGAACGTCTGGCGCCGGTCTGGATCGCGGCGGCCAGCGCGGCGATGCGGCCGTTTCGGGAGACGGCACCTGCTTCGGCGCTGCAATGGGTGCCACGCGTCGAGATGCAGCAGGGAACCGGGATGCTGCTCTGGCGCGAGAGCGCGACGCCAGTCGATGTCAACGGCGGTTCGGGTAATCTATTCCTCGACGGCAAGCGGATCGCCGGGCAGGAAACGCCCTCGCCCGCCGACGATCTGACGGTCTACCTCGGGGGCAAGATCGTGAAGCGCGAACCGGCGCTCGTGCTCTTTCACGGGGTGGATGCCGGCCTGGGCGCCTTTGCCGCCGAAATCCTGCCGCGCCTCGTGGCGATGGACCGGCTCGGCATACCAGTCGAAACGCTGTTGCTGGTGACGCTCAACATGGGGCGTCAGCGCTTTTTCCAGCGTGCGCTCGTCGATGGTATCTTTCGTCCTCGCCCCGTAGAGCTTCTCCGCCGTGCGACCGCGATGCGCACCGCGAGGCTGAACGAAATCACCTTCCCCGACGGCGACCCGGACCTCGTGGGAGAGGCTGGAGATCGGCTCAAGGCGCTCTACGGCCCCTTTCCCGCCGGTGGGCCGGCCGTGCTCATTGCCGAAAGCGACGAAGCCGCGGCGCGTCAACTGCAGTGGATCAAAGCCAACATGGGCGGGACGGGCGAGATTGTCGTCGCGGACACCGCACGGATGCCGCTTGGAAAGATCGTCCGGGCGGTCGCAGCCGCGCCTGTGCTTTACGGCTCCCGAGGCCTGTTGCGCGCGGGACTTCTGGCGCCAAACCCGTCGCGGCGGCACGTCGAAATCGGAAATGGGGACAGTCATGCGTGAATTGCGGATCGGGCCTGCGGCCTTCTCGGTGAGCGATGAGAATGCGGCGTTCTGGGATCGCGTCGCTTCCGGCCATTGGGAGCCGGCGACATTCCGTGCCATCGCGCAGAACCTGACGCCGGAAACGACTGTGCTCGATTTCGGCGCCTGGATCGGCCCGGTGACGCTGTTCGCTGCCGCGCAGGCGCGTCAGGTCTTCTCGTTCGAACCCGACCCCGTCGCGGCGCGGCAGTTGCGCGAGAATATTGCCTGCAATCCGGCGCTCGCGCCGAAGATCACGGTGATCGAAAAGGCCGTCTGGCCGGAAAAGGGCACGGTGCGGCTTGGCGCCA
>DAORNC010000032.1:8524-26773 GCA_035440785.1 Rhabdaerophilum sp.
AGCGTCCATCATGTGAATTCCGCAACGAGTTGGGAGGTCGAGACCATTACGCCGGACGAGATCGCCGCCCTGCCCGACCGCGGACCCGTGTTTCTGAAAATCGACGTCGAGGGCGCCGAATACTCCATCGTCCCGCAGATCGCGCGGCTCGCGGCGCGGGACGACCTGACGGCGCTCGTCTCGTTCCATCCGCGCTTTGCGGCAGGCAGCCACCCGCGCTTTCACAAGACCTTCCCGATGACGAAGCGCGTCTTCGAGGTGTTCCAGGGTTACAAGGTCTGGCGGGTGCATCACAACTCGATCAGCCGCGCCGTTGTGCCCGAATTGCTGCTCAACCTCGGTATTCCTTATTTCGAGGCGAAAACGACCTATCTGTTCAAGCGGGGCTGAGCGACATGCATCGCGACATTCTCCCTCTTCTGTGCGATCCCGCGAGCGGCGCGCCGTTACGGCTGGAAGTCGATCAGGAACAGGACGGTCATATTGTCACCGGCCGGCTGCTCGCGCCCTCGGGCAAGGTCTATCCGATCGTCAACCGAATCCCGCGTTTCGTCGAGCCGGAGCTGTACGAAGGTGTGAAATCGTTCGGTGATCAGTGGAACCACTTCAACTACACCGATTTCAAGCAGAACTGGCTTGAGCACACCGTCGGCGCGACCTTCGGCTCCACTGCGGCCTTCAAGGACCGGATCATTGTCGATTGCGGTGGCGGTTCGGGCTCGCAGTCGCTCTGGATGCTCGAAGCGGGTGCGAAGCAGGTCATCATGCTGGAGCTTTCGCATTCGGTGGATGATGTCGTGAACCGCAATATCGCGAGCGGCCAATGGCCGAACTTCACTGTCATCCAGTGTTCGATCGATGCGCCGCCGATCCGCGACGGGGCGATAGCCGGCATCGTCATCTGCCACAACGTGATCCAGCATACCGAGAGCGTCGAGAAGACGGCGAAGGCGCTTTATCGGATCGTTGCGCCTGGCGGCGAGTTTGTTTTCAACTGCTATCGAGCGGGCACGCCTTCGATGATGACCTTCATCCGCACCCACCTCACCTACGGGCCGCTGCGCAAGCTATTCCAGAAGCTGCCGTTCAAATGGATTCTCGGTTATTCGCGCCTGATGGGTGTGTTGCGTTGCGTGCCGGTCATCGGCTCGATCACCAACAAGTTGCGCCTTTCGCTGACCGGAAAGGTGCCGCGCGAAAAGGGTGAAAGCTGGCTCGACCACAAGAAGCGCGTCTACCGCCAGACGGTGCTCAACACCTTTGACATGTATGGCTCGCATGCCTTCCAGCATCAGGTACCGGACAAGAAACTGCAGAATCTGCTCGCTGAATTGCAGCCGGATCGCGCGAAAATCGGCAATTACGACGCCTATTTCGTCCGTCCGCAGCCAACGGGAATCGCGCTGCGCGTGCAGAAGTAACGATTAGGCTCGCTTCCTGAAAACGAAGCAGCCGCAGCCGTAGCGTTGCTTGGCGACCCGCACCGGCTCGGCACCCCATACGAGGCAGGCTCCGTCGCGCTTGTCGGTGATGAGGGCGAATTCGGCGAGTTCGAGATCGGGAAACAGCGCCAGTACCGCCTCGTAGCTGTAGATGCGGTGTGCGTTGAAGTGGATTTCCGGCTGGCCGACAGGTGTTACGAACAGCAATTGCCCGCCGGGTGCGAGGACGCGCGAGAGTTCGGCACAGGCGCGGGCGTCGCCCTTCGGATCGAGCGCGTCGCCGTAGCGGCCGAGCCCGACATGCTCGACGACATGCATGCAGGAGAGCGAGGTGATAGAACTGTCCGCGAAATGCAGGTTGAGAAGGTCCGCCGCACCGGTTTCCGCCCCCGGCATCGCGAAGGCGGGCGGGCGGTAATCATAGTGGATCATTGGCACAAAGGCCGAGGCGATTGAGACGAAGAACAGCGAGGAGCCGATATCGACGTGCTTTTCCGGCCGGGAGTTCGCCAGAATGCGCGCCGCCCAGCCGGTGTGATAGACGTAATGCGTATCGAACCCGGTGGTTGCCGTTGCCTCGTCGATCGGGCGGATCTTGGCCAGCTTCGGCACCGGCAGGCCCAGCGTGGCGCTTTCCTTGCGGAAGCGCAGCAGTTCGGCGAGGTATTTCGGGCTGGCGAGTGCCTTGAAGATCTGCTTGGGCTGCATGTCATGCTTCTCCGCTCTGGAGGCGATAGAGCCGCGAGTATGTGCCGCCGCTCGTGACGAGTTGCGCATGGCCGCCCTGCTCGACCACACACCCCTGATCCAGCACGATGATCTTGTCGGCGCGCGTGACGCTTGCCAGGCGATGCGCGACGAGGATGGTCGTGCGTCCTTCGGCCAATTCCGCTAGCGTGCTGCGCAGGGCCTCCTCGGACTGCGCATCGAGCGCGGCTGTCGGCTCGTCGAGCAGCAGGATCGGCGCGTCGCGCAGGAAGGCTCGGGCGATGGCGATGCGGCTCTTCTGGCCACCCGAAAGCCGACCCGCGAGTTCACCGACCGGCGTGTCATACCCGTGCGGAAGCGTCTCGATGAACTCGTGTGCATGGGCGAAGCGCGCTGCGGCGACGATCTCGTCCTCGCGCGCGCCGGGCTTGCCATAGCCGATGTTCTCCCGCACCGAACCGTCGAACAGGAAGGCGTCCTGCCCGACGTAGGCGATGTTCGCGCGGAGGGCTTCAAGCGGGATCGTGCCCGCCTCGCGCCCGTCAAACCGGATCGTTCCCATCTGCGGCATCCAGAAGCCGAGGATAAGGCTCAGGATCGTCGACTTGCCCGAGCCTGATCCGCCGACGAGCGCCGTCGTCCTGCCCCTCTCGAAAAGAATCGAGACGTCATGCAGCACGTTGCTGCCATCACCATAGGCAAAGGAGACATCTTCGAAGGAAATCTCGCCTTTGAGCGGCACAGACCCCGCGTCATTTGCCTCCGCGTTCCGCTGCGCAATCGGCTCGTCGAGGATTTCGTAGAAAAGCCGCAAGCCAACCAGCCCCTGCGCAATCTGGAGGCGAGCACTCGCAAGCCTCCGTGCCGGATCGTAGGCGAGCAACAGAGCGGTGATGAACGAGAAGAACGCGCCCGGCGTCGCGCCATGACCGATCACCCGCCAGCCGCCATAGAGGATCACCAGCGCGACGGCGATCCCCGCCAGCGTTTCGACGATCGGCTGCGTGCGGGCCATCAGCACTGCCGCGCGATCCGCGTTGGCATTCTGCTCGCGGATAACACCTTTGAGACGGCCCCCCAGCCGATCCTCGATGCCGAAGGCTTTCACCACGCGGAAGCCCTGCACGATCTGCCGCATCTGGTCGGCAATCGAGACGCCGATGCTGACGTGCTTCTTCGTGACCTTCCCAATCTTGCCACCAAGGCCGGCGATCAGCACCGCCGCGACTGGAAGCGCGAGCAGCACGATGGACGAAATGAAGGGATCCTGCACCACCATCACGAAGATCAGGCCGACCAGCGTGAGGAAATCGCGGCCGACAACCGTCACCAGCACTTGCAGGAGCTGGCGTGTGCTTTCCGCGGCGAGAAGCTGCTTCTGGACCAGCTCGGACGATGTCGATTTCGACAAGGCATCGACTTCGCGCGTCAGAAGGGCGGAAACCAACCGCTCCTGCCCCTCGGCGACGATGGCATTGCCGATCTTGGCGAGGATGACGCCCTGCCCGTAGGACGCCGCCCCGCGCGCGACATAGATCACAAGCACCGCGACCGCGACGAAAACAAGCGCCGACTGGCTCTTGGCAATGAAGACCTCGTTGATGACATCCTTCATCAGCCAAGCGGTCGCGGCCGTCGTGGCCGACACGACCCCGAGCAGCGCCAGCGCGAGGATATAGCGCGGCAAATAGCGGCGGCCGGTCTCGGTCAACAGACGCCGGAGGTCCGCCCAGCGATGCGGATCGGCCGCCATCAGGGGTTCTCCTGACGTCGTATGGGTATCACGCGAGCCGGGGCGCCCATGCTCAGGCGCCCTTCTCCGGCAGGTTGAGTCGCAGATGAAGCTCGCGCAGCTGCTTGGCCGTGGCTTCTGAGGGCGCCCCCATCAGCAAGTCCTCGGCGCGTTGGTTCATCGGGAACAGCGCAACCTCGCGCAGGTTCTGCGCGTCGCACAGCAGCATCACGATGCGGTCGACGCCCGCCGCCATGCCACCATGCGGCGGCGCGCCATACTGGAACGCGCGATACATGCCGCCGAAGCGCTCCACCACCGTCTCCTCGCCATAGCCCGCGATCTCGAAGGCCTTCACCATTGCCTCCGGCTTGTGGTTGCGGATGCCGCCCGAAGCGAGTTCGTAGCCGTTGCAGGCGATGTCATACTGGAACGCCTTGATCGAAAGCGGCTCCTGCGACTTCAGTGCCTCAAGCCCGCCCTGCGGCATCGAGAACGGGTTGTGCGAGAAATCGATCTTCTTCTCGTCCTCGTTGTATTCGAAGAACGGGAAATCGGTGATCCACGCAAATTCGAAGCGGTTCTTGTCGGTGAGGTTGAGATCCTCGCCAACCTTGAGGCGGGCGCTACCGGCGAATTTCGCGAATTTCTCGGGGTTGCCGGCGGCAAAGAACGCGGCATCACCGTCCCTGAGGCCGAGCTGCGCGCGGATCGCCTCGGCTTTCTCCGGGCCGATGTTGTTGGCGATCGGCCCCTGCCCGACGACCTTGTCGCCATCGGCCTTGAACATGATGTAGCCGAGGCCGGGCTGGCCTTCACCCTGCGCCCAGGAGTTCATGCGGTCGCAGAAACCACGCGAACCGCCGCCCGGCGCCGGAATGGCCCAGACCTCGTTTTTCGCATCTTCGAGGATGCGCGCGAAAACCTTGAACCCGGAGTCGCGGAAAACCTCCGAAACGTTCTGCATCACCAGCGGGTTGCGCAGGTCCGGCTTGTCCGAGCCATACTTGCGCATCGCCTCAGCATAGGGAATGCGCGGCCAGTTCTTCGTGACCGGGCGCCCACCGCCGAAGGTTTCGAAGATGCCGGCGATGATCGGCTCCATCGTGCGGAACACATCTTCCTGCTCGACGAAGCTCATCTCGAGGTCGAGCTGGTAGAATTCGCCCGGCAGACGGTCGGCGCGCGGGTCCTCGTCGCGGAAGCACGGCGCGATCTGGAAATAGCGGTCGAAGCCCGCCATCATCAGGAGCTGCTTGTACTGCTGCGGCGCCTGCGGCAGCGCATAGAACTTGCCGGCATGGATGCGGGAGGGCACGAGGAAATCGCGCGCGCCTTCCGGCGAGGAGGCTGTGAGGATCGGCGTCGCGAATTCGTTGAAGCCGGCGGCCTTCATGGCCTGGCGCATGTGGTCGACGACCTTCACCCGCATCATGATGTTGGCGTGGAGCTTCTCGCGACGCAGATCGAGGAAGCGATACGTGAGGCGCGTATCCTCGGGATATTCGAGATCGCCGAACACGGGAACGGGGAGTTCCTTCGCCTCACCGAGCACCTCGAGCGCGGTGACGAACATCTCGATCTGACCAGTCGGCAAGTTGGCATTCTCGGTGCCGGCGGGGCGCTGGCGCACCTTGCCGTCGACGCGAATCACCCACTCGGAGCGCACTTTCTCGGCGAGCTTGAAGGCCGGCGAATCCGGATCGACCACGATCTGTGTCATTCCGTAATGGTCGCGCAGGTCGATGAACAGCACGCCGCCGTGGTCGCGGATGCGGTGGCACCAGCCGGAAAGGCGTGCCTCAGAGCCGATGTCGCTGGCGCGCAGCGCGCCGCAGGTGTGGGAGCGGTAGAGGTGCATGATCCCCGGGTCTTTCAATCGTCAGACGAACAGCTTTCGCGGCCCGTGACTCGCATCACCGCCGCGCATTCGGGCCGGACATGAGCGGCCCCACCCTCCGATTGTCAAGCGCGGAGGCCGATATGGGGAGGACAAACGCATTTTTTTCCGCTATGCGCGCGGCCTATGCCCCATGCGACCACCCTACCCGTTCCCCCGCTGACCACCACGACCGAAGCGCTCGCCGCCGCCTGCGCGCGGCTTGCGACCCACGATTTCGTGACGGTCGATACCGAGTTCCTGCGCGAGACGACCTATTACCCCAAGCTCTGCCTCATCCAACTTGCGAGTTCGGAGGAGATCGTTCTCGTCGATCCGCTCGCGCCGGGGATGGACCTTGCGCCGTTCCTCGCGCTGATGGCGGACGAGAGGATCGTGAAGGTGTTCCATGCCGCGCGGCAGGACCTTGAGATCATCTGGAACAAGGGGCAGCTCATTCCCGCGCCGCTATTCGATACGCAGGTCGCGGCGATGGTGTGCGGTTTTGGCGAGCAAGTGTCCTACGAGAGCCTCGCCACCAGCCTCGCAAACGCGCGGATCGACAAGTCCTCGCGCTTCACCGACTGGTCGCGCCGCCCGCTGACCGAAGCGCAGCTCGCCTATGCCGCCGCCGACGTGACGCACCTGCGGATCGTCTACACCAAGCTTCTTAACCGCATGGTGAAGCACGACCGCGTGAACTGGATCGCAGACGAGATGGCGATCCTTTCCAGTCCGGCCACTTACGAAGCCCGGCCGGAAGATGCCTGGTTGCGCGTCAAGGCCCGCATCCGCAAGCCGGTCGAACGCGCGATCCTGATGGAACTTGCCGCCTGGCGCGAACGTGAGGCGCAGACGCGGGACGTGCCGCGTGGGCGTATTCTCAAGGATGACGGGCTTGCCGAGATTGCCGTCGCGCAGCCGCGCAACACCGAGGACCTCGCGCGCCTGCGGGCCATTCCCAACGGCTTCGAGCGCTCGAAGGCCGGTGCGGAAATCCTCGAAGCCGTCATGCGCGGCAAGGCTCGCGATCCCGCAACGATCCCACAGCCGGAGCCGGAACGCACAGGCGCGAACGGCTCGCTGGTGCAGCTCCTCAAGGTTCTGCTGCAATCGGTCTGCGAGAAGAACCAGATCGCGCCGAAGCTCGTCGCGTCGTCGGACGACATCGACCGGCTGGCCGCGCGGCCCGAGGTCGACATGCCCGTGTTGCAAGGCTGGCGCGGTGAAATCTTCGGGCAGGTGGCGCTGCGGCTCATCCGCGGCGAGGTGCTGCTGGGGCTAGAAAAAGGCCGCGTTGTCGCGGTACCTGCTAAACCCTAAGGTCTTCCGGCCAAGAAAAAAGCCCGGATCAAACCGGGCTTTTCCATTTCCGCGTGCTATTTTTCTCTCAAGCAGCCATGCGCTGGAGGAAGCCCTCGATTTCGTTGACCAACTGGTCCGAAGCATGGGCGAAATCGTGAGAGAGCGTATCGAGCTGACTCGCGGCTTCGGTGGCGTTCTCGATTGCGCCGAGAACATCGGTGAAACCGGCCCGGACGATATCGCTGCGCTGGGCGGCGGAATCGGCGTTGGCGGCGATATCGCGCGTGACCTGTTCCTGTTCCGTGACGGCGGCGGCGATCACCAGTGTTGTCTCGTTGATCGAAGAAAGCCCCTGGCCGATCTCGCGGGTTGCGCCGGTGACGGCCTGCGTAACGCCTTCTATGGAGCGAACGAGATCCGCGATTTCCGTGGCGGCCTTCGAGGTTCCGTTGGAAAGTTCCTTGACCTCAGAGGCGACGACCGCGAAGCCCTTGCCCGCCTCCCCGGCACGTGCCGCCTCGATTGTGGCGTTGAGCGCGAGAAGATTGGTTTGCGAGGCGATCGAGGAGATGAAGGCGACCGCCGTTGCGATCTTCTCGACCGCGACCGCGAGTTCGGAAGCCACGGATTCCGCATGCTGGCCGGTTTCGGATGCGCGCCGGACGATCGTGGCAGCTTCGTTCGAGCGCCCGGCAATTTCGGCGATCGAGCTTGCGAACTGGTTCGTGGCGGTTGCGACTTCTGAAATGGCGCCTGCACCATCGTCCGCAGCATCTCGCCCTTCGCCGACGCGGGAATTGACATGTGCGACGACACCCTGGATCGAGCCGGATGTCTTCCGCACTTCTTCGGCGCCCGACTTGAGACGGCTCAGGAGCGAGCCAACCGAAACACGGAATAGCTCGACCTGCCGGTCCATTTCCAGCTTGCGTTCGGCCATGCGCTGGGCATCGGCCTGCTGGTTCTGCTCAAGTTCGCGTTGCTTCGTGACAGCCTCACTGAACCCGGCGACGGCTCGGGCGATGGTGCCGATTTCATCGGGCTGGCTTTGGTGCGGAATGGTGCAATCGACCGCCCCGGACGCGAGTTGATCGGTCGCGGCGGCAACCGCACGCAGCGGCCTGAACAGGCGATCCGTCACGATCAGGATCATGAGAACGCCGAGTGCAAGCACCAGCAGGGAGCCGATGACCAGATCCCGCAGGAAAACATAGGTCGAGGCAGCGAGCTCGGACATCTTGCCGACACCGATATAGAGAATGCCGACTGGCTTGTTCGCACTGTCGACGATCGGCATGTAGCCGGTCTGATAGGGTTCGCCGAGGATGATGGCGATGCCGCGGTAGGCTTCCTGGCGCATCATGAAGGGATAGACCTTGCCACCCTGCCCGAGGTAGGTGCCCACCGCGCGCGAGCCGTCCGGCTTCTTCACGGTCGTCGCGACGCGGATGAAGTCCTTCTTGTCGTCCTGCCAGCGGAAGATCGTCGCGGTGCCGCGGTTGGCGTCGGAAATCGCATCGACGACCTGCGTCAGCTCGTTGACCGAGAAATTATCGAGGAGCGCCGTGGGTTGCGTCAGCTTCAGAAATTCGGGCTCGCCCTGAGCGTTTCTCTGCACCGCGAACACAGGCAGTGCCTCCTGTGTGATTCGCGTCGCCACACGGAGCGACCAGAGTGTCCGCGTCTCAACATCCTCCGCAATCTTGGCGCCGAGGCGGCTGTAGCCGATCAACGCGATCGCGAGGGCTGTGAGGAAGACCATACCGGCCGCAGCCAGTGCGAGTTTCGCCCGTAATGACGAGAAGGATGAGGCAATCCGCTTGAACATAAAAACCCCCAGTTTCACCCAAGGGCATTTTCAACTTTTTTGATTAATAAAATTCAAAGCCTGCCTAAATGACAGGCGGTCATGCGATCGTGATCCGGTAATCAACCCCGAGCATCCGCGCGGTCTGTTTCAGGCGGCCCACGAGCCTTTCGTTCGACAGATCCGCGAAGGCGTTCGGCAGGAACTGGACCAGGACGCCGTTCTCGATCCGGATCGGCGTCGAAGGCAGGACTCCGGGCTGACCGGCGGAAATGTTGTAGGCAACGCGGATGAGACACCCCAACGCGCGGGCCGCATCCACCTCGACCGGGCTCAGCAGGCCACGCAACGGCGGCTGGAAATTCTCGGTCAGGCCTTCGTAGCGGGCGTGCTGCACGCCGGCGAGAAAGGCGCGCTCGCGGTGCGTGATTGCAGGAATGGCGGCATAGGCCGCCATGCGTGCGGCCTCTTCGGCGCGGTAATCCGGGTTCGCACGCCAGGCCATTTCGGAAAGCAGGCACGCGGCATGGCGGATGCGGCGCTGGGCCAGCGTTTCCTCAGGAAAGGCGGATTGCGCAAAGCCGTCGCACCACTCGATCAGTTCGTCGGCATGGCCGACTCCGCGTGCATGAATGTCGTTGAGCGCGCGGCAGGCAACCAGCAGCGGGTCCTGTTCGCGGACGGCCGGCGGCAATTGCGAATAGAGCACGCCTTCGCGGACGCCGCTCGTGGAGACCAGGAACCGTTCCGGTGCCGTCCGTTCGATGAGCTGGGCGAGCACCAGCGCGCCGTAGGGCAGCAGCGGTCGCCGCTCGCGTGCGATTTCGCCGATCGCCGGCAAGGTCGCGACATCGATCTTTTGTAACTCCGCACAGAATTGCGCGATCTCGGTGGCCGGTGCCGAGAAGCCATGCAAAACGTTGAGCGGATAGTTGCCGCGGGCCATGTAAAGTCGGGCGATGGCGCGCCAGGTACCGCCGATTGCGAAGATATCGCGCCCCGGCTCCCGCCCAAGGAAGGAAACCCCATCGAACGCTTGCCGCACGATGCGGGCCGCCTTCTTGAGGTTTTTGCCCGACGCGTCCCGCAGCGTGAGGCCACCGAGTTCGAGACTCACGCCCTCGCCGATCCAGCCGTCACGAACCTCGACCAGTTCGAGGCTTCCCCCGCCGAGATCGCCCGCGAGACCATTCGGGCGGAAGTTGCCGGCGATGACGCCGAGCGCCGCAAGCCGTGCCTCCTCCTCGCCGGCCAGTACCGAGACCGGCTCGCCGAGAATATCCTCAACCTCGGCGATGAAGTCCGGTCCGTTCGCCGCCCGCCGGGCTGCGGCCGTCGCCAGCACATAGATGCGCTCGACGCGCATCAGGTTGCATAGCACCCGGAAGCGCTTGAGCGCCTCGCGCGCCTGTGCCAAGCCGTCCGGCGGCAACATTCCGGTAATGGCGATGTCGCGCCCCAGCCCGCACAGGCTCTTCTCGTTGAACATCGTCGTCGGCGCACGCGAATGGAGGTCGTAGGCGACGAGACGTACCGAATTCGAGCCGATGTCGATGACGGCGACGGGGCCTTGCGAGATGCTCTGCGGCGCCATCTTCAGCCCCTCCCCGCGCTTCGACGCACGGTGTCACTCCGCAGCGGCGGCGCGTTTTTTTGTAAGAGGACGGGGGCGAGACGCCTTGAGGGATGTGCCACGACCGGAGAGGCTCGGATTCGTCATGAAATAGAGATGGGCGTTGAAGGGCTCCTCGCCCTCGCCCGGCGTTATGCGCATTGACGAGCCATCCGGCAAGACCCGCCAGCTCTGTTGGTTGTCGAGAAGATTGGCCTGCATGATCTGGCTGAGCACCTGTTCATGCACCGTCGGGTTCATGATCGGGCACAGGCTCTCGACGCGCCGGTCGAGATTGCGCGGCATGAGATCGGCGGAAGAAATGTAGACCGTCGCCTTCTGGTGCGGCAGGCCGTGGCCATTGCCGAAAGCGTAGATGCGCGCATGTTCGAGAAAACGGCCGACGATCGACTTGGCGCGAATATTCTCAGAAAATCCCGGAATACCCGGTCTAAGGCAGCAGATGCCCCGCACGACGAGGTCGATCTGCACCCCTGCTTGGCTCGCGCGATAGAGCGCGTCGATCATCACGGGATCGACGAGACTATTGCACTTGAGCCAGATCACGCCCGGTTTGCCGGCCCGGACATGCTCGATCTCGGCGTCGATATGGTCGAGCAGCTTCTTCTTGAGTGTGACGGGCGAAACCGCCATCCGCTCGAGCTCGGCCGGCTCGGCATAGCCGGTAATGAAATTGAACATCCGCGCGACATCACGTCCGATGATCGGATCGGCGGTGAAGTAGGAGAGGTCCGTATAGATCTTGGCGGTGATCGGGTGATAGTTGCCGGTGCCGACGTGGCAATAGCTCGTGAGCCTGCCGCCCTCGCGCCGTACGACGAGGCTCAGCTTGGCGTGCGTTTTCAGCTCGATGAAACCGTAGACGACCTGCACGCCGGCGCGTTCAAGATCGCGCGCCCACCGGATATTGGCTTCCTCATCGAAGCGCGCCTTGAGTTCGACGAGCGCGGTAACGCTCTTGCCTGCCTCGGCGGCTTCCGAGAGTGCCCGCACGATCGGCGAGTTCGAGGAGGTGCGGTAAAGCGTCTGCTTGATCGCGACGACTTCCGGATCGCGCGCCGCCTGTTCGAGGAAATTCACCACCACGTCGAAGCTTTCGTAGGGGTGATGGACGACGAGATCCTTCTGGCGAATCGCGGCGAAGCAATCCCCGCCATGTTCGCGCACGCGCTCCGGAAAACGTGGCGTGTAGGGCACGAATTTGAGATCCGGCCTATCGACAGCCACGAGTTGCGACAGGTCGTTGAGCGCCAGCATCCCATCGACAACGAACACTTCGCGCGGCTTGACACGCAGTTCCTGCGCCACGAACACGCGCAAATCCTCGGGCATCGCGGCTTCCAGTTCCAGCCGGATGACGACACCGCGCTTGCGCTGCTTCAGCATGGTTTCGAAGGTGCGGACCAGATCCTCGGCTTCTTCGAGGATTTCGATGTCGCTGTCGCGGATGATGCGGAATGCGCCGATGCCCTTGAGCCGGTAGCCGGGAAACAGCTTCGGCACAAACAGCTGCATTGCCTGATCCAGAAGGATGAAGCGGATCGCACCGTCCCTGTCCGGGAGGCGGATGAAGCGTTCGAGCTTCTGCGGCATGCGGATCAATGCGCGCAAGGCCCGCCCGTCGGATTGCCGCACGAGGCTCAGTGCGAGGCTGAAGCCGAGGTTCGGAATGAACGGGAAAGGGTGCGCGGGGTCAATCGCCAGCGGGGTTAGCGTCGGGAAGATCGCGGCCAGAAAATGGTCGTCGAGGAATTTCTGATCCGCATCCTCCATGTCGATCGGCGATACGATCTGGATGCGCTCGGTCTCGAGCGAGTTCCGCAGCTTGCGCCAGCGATCCTGCTGGTCCGCCGTCAGCGCTTCGACTTCCGCGTTGATGAGTTCGAGCGCCTGCTCGGGCGTCAGGCCGTCATCGGAAGGCGTCTGCACACCGGCGATCATCTGCTCGATCAGGCCGGAGACGCGCACCATGAAGAATTCGTCGAGATTGTTCGCTGAGATCGAGAGGAAGCGGAGTTGTTCGAGAAGCGGATGGCCGCCGTTGCCGGCCTCTTCCATCACCCGGCGGTTGAACTGGAGCCAGGACAGTTCCCGGTTGATGAAGCGGGAGGGGTGCTGCGCCAGTTCCTCGACCGAAAGGCCACTCACATCTTGCGAAATCGCCATGCCCGAATTCCTGCCCCGACTGTCGTGCCGGTCAGACGTCCAAGCCCGCCGATCCGATTCCATCTCCTTCCATGATGCGAGAATATGACGAAACGACAACAGAAGATGCGGGATATCGTGAAGGCGCGGGCTCTCAGCCCTGTCCTTCGTCGCTCTCTTCCATCCGATCGCCGAGAATATCCGCCACCAGCGCGCGCGTGACCGGCTTCTTCCGCACGAGCGATTCCCGGTCCAGCGCTGCGACAAGCGCTTGCACGGCGGCATAGGAACGTTCGATCCGCGCCATCGCGTAGGCCACGACCGAGGCTTCCACCGAGAGCTGGAGATCGGAGAAATGCTTGACGAACAGCGCGCCGAGCAGCGCGTCGTCCGGCTCCGCGAGTTGCAGCAACGGTGCAAGACGCAGGCGGGAAAGGAGATCCGGTGTGCGGATACCCCAGCGATCCGGTTGAACACGCGCGGTCATCACGACGCAATGACCGGTTTCGCGGGCGAGATTGAGGAGATGGAACAGGGCGACCTCATCCGGCGGAAATCGGTCGCAATCTTCCAGCACCAGCGCCGGGCTCCGAGCCAGATCCGGCACTTCGTCGAGGACGAGATGATCGGCACGCAAGCTGCGGGCGTCCGACATCAGCGCGAAGATGGCGGCGAGGTGTGATTTGCCGCTTCCCACCGGTCCGGCGAGGATCGCCGCCGGTGCGAGCCAGCGCCGCGCTCGCTCGATGTAGGCGAAGGCGGCCTCGTTCGGCTTGCCGACGAGGAAATCCTCCCGGCCATAGCGTGGAGACGCGCCGAGGGGGAGCGGCAACTGGCCGTAACTTTTCACGGGTCGATTGCCTCGCCGCCGGATGGTGCCTGGCGATAGCCGTGGTAGAGCGGGCTTGCAAGGTACTGCCTCAGGGCGAAGCGCACCAGCACGCCGATGACCGCCGCGAGCGGCACGGCCAGCATCACGCCGACGAAGCCGAACAGCGAACCGAAGGCGAGAAGCGCGAACATCAACCAGACCGGGTGAAGCCCCAGTGCATGACCGAGCAGCTTCGGCTGCAGCACGTTACCCTCCAGGAACTGCCCCACGCCGAAAATCGCCAAGACGACGAGGATCATGGTCCAGTCCGGCCAGAACTGCGCGAAGGCAACGCCGACCGAGAGCAACAGCCCCGTGATCGAGCCGACATAGGGAATGAAGCTGACGAAGCCCGAAACGATGCCGATGATGAAGCCGAAATGCAGCCCGGCGAGGCTAAGCGCGACGGCATAGAACAGCCCCAGCAGAAGGCAGATCATCGCCTGCCCACGCAGGAAGCCAGCGACGGAGGTATCCATTTCCCGGACAAGCTCCCGCACCGTGTTGCGATGGGCGAGCGGAAGCCAGGCGTCGACCTTGGCGACCATCCGGTCCCAGTCGAGGATCATATAAAAGGCGACGACCGGCGTCAGCACGAGGAGCGAAAACAGCCCGAGGATTGCCTGTCCACCCGAGATCAGGCCCGTCACCACGCCGCCGAGCCATTTGGCCGCCTCACCCGCGCCGGAGGCAAGCTGACCTTGCAGCTCCTTCAGTTTATCCGTGCCACCGAACCGCTCGAACAATGGTCCGCCCTGTTCCGCCACCAACGTCTGCAGCCGGCCGATGTATTCGGGCAGCTTGGCGATGAAAGCTGAAAGCTGGTTGACCAGCAACGGCGCGGCGGCGAGTAGCAGGACAACGAAAATGACGACAAACAACAGGAGCACGATACTCGTCGCCATCAAGCGACTGAGCTTCAGCCGTTCGAGTGCATCGACCATTGGATCGAGCAAATAGGCGAGAATCAGCGCCGCGACGAACGGCATCAGGATGCCGGAAAAGAGGTAGAGAAACAGGATGAACCCGGCGAGGCAGGCGATCCAGAAGCCGATCTGGCGTTGCAAGGTCATCCTGCTCTCCCGCCGATATCAATCGGCCATATGCGCGAACCAGCGCGAGAAATAGGCTGCGACCGAAATCACCGTCAAGGCGGCAACAATCGCGTAGATGCCGGTGAAGGCGGGGTCGGGCAAAGGAATGCCGAAGCCGCGCGCGCCGAGAGTGGTCGCGACGGCGACAATCTGCGCTGCTGTATTAGCTTTCGAGACGCGCAAGGGCTCGATCGGGATCGGGTTGTGCATCAGCCATGCGATGGCGACCGCGCCGACGATCATCAGGTCGCGGAAAATCACCAGCACCACCAGCCAGAACGGCACCAGATGCACGTAGACCATCGCGATAAAGGTTGCCGCGATCAGCGATTTGTCGGCCAATGCGTCGAGATAGGCACCGATCTCGGTGCGCTGGTCGAGCTTGCGGGCGAGATAGCCGTCGAGTGCGTCGGTGATGCCGGCGACGACGAAAATTACCGTCGCGATCGCAAACCGGCCCTCGTGGATCATCACCACGATCAGTGGAATGAGGCATAGACGCAGCAGGGTCAGGGCGTTGGCGATCGTCATTATCGGGGGCTCGGGAAGCGCGGCGGCCGGATCAGGCTATTCATGTCCCCATGGAATGGCAATTCTGTGCCCGTTCGGGATTGCTTTTTGCCCTGCGATGCGATTGTTCCCGACAAAGAACAGTTCCACCACCGGAAGGACCCGGCGCATGTCGGACAAAGCGAGCAAGAACGGCCTCACATACGCCGCCGCAGGTGTCGATATCGATGCCGGCAACGCGATGGTCGAGGATATCAAGCCGCTCGTGCGCGCAACGCGCCGGCCGGGCGCCGATGCCGAGATCGGCGGTTTCGGCGGGCTGTTCGACCTCAAGGCTGCGGGCTTCAAGGACCCCATTCTGGTGGCGGCCAATGATGGCGTCGGCACCAAGGTCAAGATCGCCATCGAGAGCGGCATCCATGATACCATCGGCATCGATCTCGTGGCGATGTGCGTCAACGATCTCGTGGTCCAAGGCGCGGAACCGCTGTTCTTCCTCGATTATTTCGCGACCGGCAAACTCACACCGGAACTCGGCGTCGCCATCGTCAAGGGTATCGCGGAAGGCTGCAAGCTCGCCGGTGCGGCACTGATCGGCGGTGAGACGGCCGAGATGCCGGGCCTCTACGCGAAGGGCGATTACGATCTGGCCGGCTTCGCGGTCGGTGCGGCGGAACGAGGTGAGCTCCTGCCACGCCTCGAGGCCATCCGCGAAGGCGACGTGCTGCTCGGCCTCGCCTCTTCTGGCGTGCATTCGAACGGCTATTCCCTCGTCCGCAGGATCGTCGAGATTGCCGGGCTCGGCTGGACCGCCGAGGCACCCTTCGCTCCGGGCAAGACACTCGCCGCCGCGTTGCTCCAACCGACACGCATCTATGTGAAATCGCTGCTCGCCGCGCTCAAGGCCCCCTCCGGTGTCGGCATCAAGGCGCTGGCGCATATCACCGGCGGCGGTTTCATTGACAACATCCCGCGTGTGCTGCCCAAGGGGTTCGGCGTCGAACTCGATCTGGCGAGGATCGCGCCGCCGCCGGTGTTCGGCTGGCTTGCCAGAACGGGCGGGGTCGCGGAAGGCGAAATGCTGCGCACCTTCAACTGCGGCATCGGCATGGTGATCGCGGTCGAGGCGGAGAAGGCGGCGGAGATCGCGGCCGGGCTTCGCGCTGCGGGAGAGATCGTCAGCGAGGTTGGCCGGATCATCCGGGCGGAGGCTGAGCCGCTCGTTCGCCCCAAGGGGAAGCTTGCGCTGTGACAGCACTTGCGAAGAAACGCGCGGCTGTGCTCATTTCAGGCCGGGGCTCGAACATGATGGCGCTCGTCGAGGCAGCGAAGGCCCCTGATTTTCCGGCCGAGATCGCCCTCGTCCTCTCCAACAAGGCCAATGCGGCCGGGCTCGAATTCGCCCGCGCACAAGGCATCGCCACCGCCGTGATCGAGCACAAGACCTACGGCAAGGATCGCGTCGCCTTCGATGCCGCGATGCAGGTGGTTCTTGAAGCGCATGGTGTGGAGATCGTCTGCCTTGCCGGCTTCATGCGGCTCCTGACGTCCAGCTTCTGCGAGACGTGGGCCGGGCGGATGATCAATATCCATCCTGCGCTGCTGCCGAGCTTCAAGGGGCTTGACACCCATGCCCGCGCGCTTGAAGCCGGCGTTAAGCTGCATGGATGCACCACCCACTTCGTTACGCCCGGCATGGACGAGGGGCCGATCATCCTGCAGGCCGCCGTGCCGGTGCTCGACGATGATACGGAAGAGACGCTCGGCGCCCGGGTGCTCAAGGAAGAGCACAGGATCTACCCGGAGACACTCGGCCTGCTCGCTGCCGGTCGATTGCGCGTCGAAGGCCAGCGCGTCAGGACCGTTTGACGAGCTGGTGCGGGCTGCAATTATCTGAAAACGTCTCGCGGAGCTTCTCCCATTCGCGCACCAGAACCGCGCGGCGTTTCGGCGGCTGTTGGTCCAGAACGGTCAGGGACAACATCCGGTCGGTCCGGAAATGGCGGAAATCCCGGCGCAATTCGCACCAGGCGATTAGACCGCGCGTTTTCTCGAAGTAACCGAGCAGGATCGGCCAGAGCGTGCGCTCGGTCTCGCGCTGGTTCATGTCCGAGTAGCGGATACGGACCTTGCGATTCTCACGCACGGCGCGGCGCAGCTCCTCAACCGATACTCCGTCCGCGACCGGTGCGCCGAAAACCGGTGCGAACAGCGACGCTTCCTGCAAGGCGAGTCGCAGCCCCTCCGGCAACACGGCCTCGATCTTGGCGATGGCGTCGTCGATCACGCGGACGAGACCCGCGTCGCCTCGCTCGCGCACGAAACGCGCGCCGAGCATCAGCGCCTCGCATTCCTCGGGCGTGAGCATCAGCGGCGGCAGATCGAAGCCGGGTTCGAGCACATAGCCAATGCCTGCCTCGCCGCGGATGGGCACACCGGAGGCCTGAAGACTGGCGATGTCACGATAGATTGTCCGTTCGGAAACGCTGGTCTCTTGCGCGAGCACCAACGCCGTTACAGGATGGCGCCGTCGCCGCAGCGCTTGGGTCAGGGCGAGAAGACGGTCGGAACGGGCCATGGGATCGGTGCTTACCGTATATTCCTGACAGAAGATGGCAGGAGCATGTGTCAACTTCCGACCGATGTCACCATCAGGAAATGAGAACATGATTACGCTTTATGGCGCCGAGCCCATGTGGGGCCTGTCCGATCCGAGCCCGTTCGTCGTCAAGACCGAGTTGCTGCTGAAGATGGCGGGCGTGCCCTATCAGCGCCGCTGGGCGAACTTCTCGAAGGCCCCCAAAGGCAAGATTCCCTATGTCGAGGATGATGGACAAATCATCCCGGATTCGACGCTGATCCGTTTCCATCTCGAAAAGAAATACGGGGTGGATTTTTCCGGCGGGCTTCCGCCGTTCGAGGCTGGCGTGTTCTGGGCTGCGGAGAAGATGTGCGAGGATCACCTTTACTGGCTCAACCTCATGGAGCGCTGGGGCAATCCGGTGAACTTCGAGCGCGGCCCCCGGCGTTTCTTCGACAAGGCACCGGCGCTCATGCGCCCGTTGATCGTGGCGATGGTGAAGCGACAGGTGACGCGCAATATGCACGGACACGGCGTCAGTC